>JBFWWD010000018.1:0-39487 GCA_050246385.1 Geminicoccaceae bacterium | reverse complement strand
CGGATCGACGGCGTGGTCCGCGCCATCCACTTCTCGGCCGGCCAGAGCGTCGCGCAGGGCGCCATGCTGTTCGAGCTGGCGCCCGAGTCCTACGAGGCCGCGGTGCAGGCGGCGCGCGCCGCTCTCGCCCGCGCCGAGGCCGAGCTGCGCCAGAAAAGCTTCGTGCTGAGCCAGCAGGGGGAGCTGCGGACCAAGGGCGTCGCCTCCGAGCTGCGCTACCAGGAGGTGGCGAACGACGAGGCCATCGCCCAGGCCGAGGTCGCCGCCGCGCAGGCGGCGTTGCAGCTCGCCGAGCTCGAGCTCTCCCGGACCAGGATCGTCGCACCCATCGGGGGGCGCATCGGCGATCCCCTCGTGGCGCTGGGTGCCTTCGTCGAGGCCGAATCGGGCCGGCCGCTCGCCAGGATCGTGCAGCTCGATCCGATCCGCATCGTCTACCGGGTGCCGTACGAGCAGCGTCTGCAGAGCCTGTCGCAATCCGGCGGCAGCTCCGTCGCGGCACTTCTCGACCGGGTCACGGTGCAGCTCACCCTGCCCGGCGGCGAGCCCTATCCGCACGCCGCGCACCCGGAATTCTCCACCGCCCAGGTCGACCCGGACACGGGCATGATCGAGGTCGCGGCCAGCTTCGCCAACCCCGACGAGATTCTCCTGCCCGGCCTCGCCGTCCGGGTCGCCTCCTTCGTCGAAGGCGTGCAGCAGGTCCTCGCGGCGATCCCGCGCGCGGCGGCGAGAGCCGACGCCCAGGGCCAGTTCGTCCTCCTCGTCCAGCCCTCGGGTGTGATCGAGCGACGCCCGATCACGATCCTCGAGGCCGACCAGGACCGGCTCCTGGTCAGCGGCGTCTTCGCGGGCGAGACCGTGGTCGCCGACGCCGGATTCCAGGCAGTCGCTGGGACGGTGGTGCTCCCGGCGAGGCCCGACTAGACGCTGGCCTCGGCACGGACGCTATCCACGACGCCAAGGAGTGACATGCCCGCCGCGAACCATGAGCAGCAGCCGCAGCCCGTCACGGTGCATGGCCAGGACGGTGCCGCACAGATCGGGGTCGACCATGGCGGCCGCGTGCCGCCCGTGCTCACCGGCGCTGCGATCGTCGCCGCCCTGCACGAGTCGCCGTTGCGCGAGATCGAGATCGAACGAGTCTCGGTCAGGGCGTCGGTGCGGGACGTCGAGCTCTGAGCAGCCGGCGCCTTGTCGGATCACGGCGTTGAGAGGCGTGGAGCACAGCCTGGCATGGCATCCAGCACCATAGCGGCGAACCCCTCGGCCTGGGCGCCCCTGCGCGAGCGGGCCTTCGCGCTCGTCTGGTGCGCCGCCGTCCTGTCGAACATCGGCACCTGGATGCACGATGTCGCGGCCGCCTGGCTGATGACCTCGCTGGCGCCGGAGCCCTTGATGGTGGCGCTGGTCCAGGCGGCCACCAGCCTGCCGATCTTCATGTTCGCGCTGCCGGCCGGCGCGCTCGCCGATCTGATCGACCGCCGCCGGCTGCTGCTCGGCCTCCAGGTCTGCGCCGGCGCGCTCGCCGCCATCCTGGCCGTCGTGGTCGCCACGGGTGCGATCACGCCGGCACTGCTGCTCCTGTTCACCTTCCTGCTCGGCTGCACCGCCGCCCTGGGCGCCCCGGCCTGGCAGGCGATGACCCCCGACCTCGTCCCCAGGCCGCTGCTCGCCCAGGCGGTGGCGCTGAACGGCGTCGGCATCAACATCGCCCGCGCCATCGGCCCGGCGCTGGGCGGGCTGGTGATCACCGCCCTGGGAATCGCCTGGCCGTTCGTCTTCAACGCGCTCAGCTTCCTCGCGGTGATCACCGCCCTCTGGCTCTGGCGCCGCGAGACCGTCGCCGCCTCGGCCCTGCCGGCGGAGCGCTTCCTGGGCGCCATGCGCTCCGGCCTGCGCTATGCCCGCAGCAGCCCGCCCCTGCGCGCCACCCTGATCCGCTCGGCCGGCTTCTTCCTGTTCGGCAGCGGGCTCTGGGCGCTCCTGCCGCTGATCGCGCGCGGCCCGATGGCCGGCGGCCCCGGCCTCTACGGCGCCCTGCTCGCCTGCGTCGGGATCGGCGCCGTGGCCGGGGCCCTGCTCCTGCCGCCGCTGAAGGTGCGGCTGGGTGCGGACCGGATGGTCGCCCTGGGCACTGCCGCGCTCGCCGTCGCGATGGCCGCCCTGGCCCTGTTCCCTATGGCGCGGGTGGCGCTGCCCGCCTGCCTCGTCGCCGGTGCGGCCTGGATCGCCGTCCTCTCCAGCCTCAACGTCTCCGCCCAGACGGCGCTGCCCGCCTGGGTCCGCTCGCGCGGCCTCGCGGTCAACCTCGCCGTGTTCTTCGGCGCCATGACCACGGGCAGCATCCTCTGGGGCTGGCTCGCCGGTCGCGCCGGCCTGGATGCCGCCCTGCTGGTCGCTGCCGCCGGCGCCCTGCTCGGCATCGCCGCCACCTGGCGCTGGAAGCTGCTCGGCAGCGCCACGGTCGACCTCGCGCCCTCGGCCCACTGGCCGGTCCCGGTCACCGCCGCACCCGTCGAGGGCGAGGCCGGCCCGGTGCTGGTCACGGTCGAGTACGAGATCGATCCCGCCGACGCGGCCGCGTTCCGGGCCGCGCTCGCCCCGCTCGCCGAGGAGCGCCGCCGCGATGGCGCCTTCCTGTGGCAGGTCTTCGTCGACGCCGAGAAACCCCGCCGCCAGGTCGAGGTCTTCATGCTGGAGAGCTGGCTCGCCCATCTGCGCCAGCACGAGCGGGTGACCGAGGCCGACCGTGCCGTCCAGGCGCGCGCGAACGCCTTCCACCGCGGCCCGGGCCGGCCCAAGGTCACCCACCTGATCGCACGCTGAGCGCTACTCCGCCACCGTCTCGCCCGAGCCGCCGAACTCGGCCGGGAAGTCCTTGAGCTTGGGCAGCCCGTCCTTCATCGGCAGCACGGTCTCGGCGTAGTTGACATGCACCACCGGCTTGAACTCGAGGTCCGGGATGGTCGCGGCGAACACGTCGACCAGCCCGAGCGGCGGATGATTCGCCATCAGATGGCCGCCGCACTTGCCGCAGAACTGGCGCTCGCTCATCGGCGTCTTGGCGAACGTCGCCAGGTGCTCCGCCCCGGCGGTGACCTTCACCGCGTCGGGCTTCCACAAGGTGAACGCGTTGACCGGCCCGCCCGACCAGGAGCGGCAGGAGCGGCAGTGGCAGTAGCCCATCGCCTCCGGCGCGCCCTCGACCGCGATCGTGACCGCACCGCAAAAGCAGCTTCCCGTGATCGTCATGACTCTTCCTGTCCGCTCCCGATGATCGCCCGAGGCTAGCACGCCTTCATGCCGTGAAGTAGCGCTGGACCGGCGCCGCCATCTCGGCCTTCACTGGCCCCCAATCGGCGGTCGGAGAGCCAGGCATGCGGGTGGTCGTTCTCGGCGGCGGCGTGATCGGGGTGACGAGCGCCTGGTATCTGCGCGAGGCCGGCCACGAGGTTGTCGTCCTCGATCGCCAGCCCGGCCCGGCCCTGGAGACCAGCTTCGCCAATGCCGGCGAGGTCTCGCCCGGCTACTCCTCGCCCTGGGCCGCCCCCCGCCTGCCGCTCAAGGCGCTGCAGTGGCTGTTCAAGTACCATCGGCCCTTGGTGATCTGGCCCAAGCCCGACCCCGCCGTGATCGCCTGGGGCCTGCGGCTGCTCATGAACTGCACCGCCGCCCGCTACGAGCTCAACAAGTCGCGCATGGTGCCGATCGCCGAGTACAGCCGCGATGCCCTGCGCGAGCTGCGCTCGGCACTCGGCCTCGCCTACGACGAGCGCGCGCGGGGCACCTTGCAGCTGTTCCGCAAGCAGGAGCAGCTCGACGGCACGGCCAAGGACATCGAGGTCCTCAAACGCTACGGCGTCGCCTGGGAGGTGCTCGACCGCGACGGCTGCATCGCCGTCGAGCCGGCGCTGGCGCGCGTGCGCGAGAAGTTCGTGGGCGGTCTGCGCCTGCCCGGCGACGAGACCGGCGACTGCTTCAAGTTCACCAACGCCCTGGCCGGCCACTGCCGCGAGCGCGGCGTCGAGTTCCGCTGGGGCACGCCGATCCACGCCGTCGAGACCGATGGGCGCCGGATCACCGCCGTCGCCGCCGGCGAGGGCAGGGTGCGCGGCGACGCCTATGTCGTGGCGCTGGGCAGCCACTCCCCGGCCTTGCTCGCCCCGCTCGCGGTCAGGCTGCCGGTCTACCCGGTCAAGGGCTACTCGATCACCGTGCCGATCACCGATCCCGCCGGTGCGCCCGAATCCACCGTCATGGACGAGACCCACAAGGTCGCGATCACCCGCCTCGGCGACCGCATCCGGGTCGGCGGCACGGCCGAGCTGGTCGGCTTCGACACCACCTTGCGCCAGGGCCGCCGCCGCACGCTGGAGCATGTCGTCGGCGACCTCTACCCCCAGGGCGGCGACGTCGCCCGGGCCGAGTTCTGGTGCGGCCTGCGGCCGATGACCCCCGACGGCCCTCCCGTGATCGGCCCGACCCGCTACCCCGATCTCTGGCTCAACACCGGCCACGGCACGCTCGGCTGGACCATGGCCTGCGGCTCCGGCCGCGTGCTCGCCGACCTCGTCTCCGGCCGCCAGCCCGCGATCGACGTGGCCGGCCTCGCCCTCGCCCGCTACGCCTGATGCGCCCGGCCAAGGCGATCATCGATCTCGCCGCCCTGCGCCACAATCTGCGTGCGGCCCGCGCCCGCGCCGGCGGCGCCAGGGTCGCCGCGATCGTCAAGGCCGACGCCTACGGCCACGGCGCCGCCCGCGTCCTCCCCGCCCTGACCGAGGCGGACATGCTGGGCGTGGCCTGCATCGAGGAGGCGCTGGCCCTGCGCGAAGCCGGCGCCAGCCACTCCATCCTGCTGATGGAGGGCGTGTTCGAGGCCGACGAGCTGCCGCTCTGCGCCCGGCTCGACTTCCAGATCGCGGTCCACGAGCCCGGCCAGCTCGCCATGCTGGAGGCGGCCCGCCTCGACCGCCCGCTGACCGTCTGGCTCGACCTCGACACCGGCATGAACCGGCTGGGCTTCCGCCCCGACGCCGCCGATGCCGCCTATGCCCGCCTGCGTGACTGCCCTGCGGTCGGCGAGGTGCGGCTGATGACCCACTTTGCCAGCGCCGACGAGCCCAAGGACCCGGCCACCCGCGCCCAGATCGAGCGCTTTGCCGCCGCCGCCGGCCGGCTCGGCCTCGCCCGCTCCTTCTGCAACTCGGCCGGCGTGCTCGCCTGGCCCGACGCCCACGCCGAATGGATCCGCCCGGGGGTCATGCTCTACGGCATCTCGCCCATGCCCGGCCGCACCGGCCCGGACGAGGGCCTCCGCCCGGTCATGACCCTGACCACGGCGCTGATCGCCGTGCGCGAGGTCCAGCCAGGCGAGGCGGTCGGCTATGGCGGCACCTGGCGCGCCGCGGCGCCTTCGCGGATCGGCATCGCCGCCCTGGGCTATGCCGACGGCTACCCGCGCCACGCGCCCTCCGGCACCCCGGTCCTGGTCGCGGGCCGGCCATCGGTCACCGTCGGCCGGGTGTCGATGGACATGCTGGCCGTGGACCTCTCCGATCACCCGCAGGCCGAGGTCGGCACGCCCGTCCTGCTGTGGGGGCAGGGGCTCCCGGCTGAGCGTGTGGCCGCCAGCGCTGGCACCATCGCGTACGAGCTGCTCTGCCGCCTCGCGCGGCGGGTGCATGTCGAGGTCCGTGACGACCCGTGCTAGGCTGGCGCCAGCCAGGGGAGCGCCGGAAATCATGTCCGATCTCTACATCGTCGGCATCGACGGCAGCGAGGCCAGCCGCCGCGCCTTGTTCGCCGCCGCCCGCGCCGCCAAGCGCGCCAGCGGCCGGCTGCTCCTCGCGCACGTCATCGCCGAGACACCAGGTACCGACCTCGCCCCAGTGGCCCCCGAGACCGTCTTCGGCCAGCAGGAGCAGGAGCTCGAGACCGCCCGCAGCCACCTCCTGGAGCCCCTGGCGGCCGAGGCCCGCGACCTCGGCGTCCCGGTCGAGCTGAAGACCCTGCGCGGCGACCCCGCCACCCTGCTCGCCGAGCTCGCCGCCTTCCGCGGCGCCGTCCAGCTCTTCGTCGGCCGCACCGGCCACTCCCGCCTGCACGAGCGCCTGTTCGGCAGCACGCTCGCCGCGCTGGCACGGAAAACGACGGTCCCGGTGACGCTGGTGCCCTAGACGCGCCGGCAAGCGGCGATCTTTTATCGTCCGGCAGGGGCGAAGGAGGCCGTTGGACGTGGAAACCGATCGGGTCTTCGGGGGCTCGGTCCCCGCCTTGTACGACCAGTATCTGGGGCCGATGATCTTCGCGCCCTACGCCGCCGACCTGGCGGCGCGGCTGGCGGACCTGACGGCCGGTAGCCTGCTCGAGACCGCCGCCGGCACCGGCATCGTCACGCGCGCGCTGGCGGCCGCCCTGCCGCGGGAGGTCGCCATCGTCGCGACCGACCTCAACCAGCCGATGCTCGACCATGCGGCGAGCCGGCTCGCATCCGACCGGGTCACCTGGCGGCAGGCGGATGCCCAGACGCTGCCGTTCCCCGACGGCAGCTTCGACGCGGTGGTATGCCAGTTCGGGGCGATGTTCTTTCCCGACAAGCCGCGCGCCTTCGCCGAGGCCGCGCGCGTCCTCGCGCCGGGCGGACGCTTCCTGCTCAGCGTCTGGGACCGCATCGAGGAGAACGAGTTCGCGGATGTCGTGGTGCGGGCGGTCGCGGCGCTCCATCCGGATGACCCGCCGATGTTCCTGGCGCGCACGCCGCACGGACACTACGACACGGCACTCCTGGAGGCGCTGCTCCGGACCGCCGGGTTCGGCACCACCAGCGTCGACAGCCTCACGCTGGAGAGCATCGCACCCGACCCGCTCACGGTGGCCATCGGCTACTGCCAGGGCACGCCGATGCGCAACGAGATCGAGGCCCACGGCGCGGACGCCCTGGCCGCGGCGACCCAGGCCGCGACCAAAGCGCTCGCCGCCCGCTACGGCGCCGGCCCGGTCACCGGCCGGATCAGGGCCCACGTGATCACGGCCAGACGGTAGTTCCATGCGAGGCGTCCGTTCGTGCCCTGACATTGCGGTGCCGCCCGGCCAAATCCGCCGAGCTGTCTGTGGACCGCGCTGCAAGTGAGAGCGATCGATAGGGGTCAACTAGTGGTTGCGCAATAACGCCAGTGATCTACCAGATTCTTCTTGCAATAATTGCTGCCGAGAATAAGAATCAGCCGTATAGATACTGGCATATCTCCACCTTTGGAAAGCCTATATTTAGGCTGAATTATGACTGGTGCCCGTAGCTCGATATGCCAAAGGAAACGCAATTGCACCGGCACCATTCGGAGCGAACGCTCAATCTCAAGAGGGGAAGGCCGGCAGCCATCCTGCTGGCAGCGATGCTGCTGGCTGCGCCGATATCGAATGCGGTCATGGCGCAAGCCCGGCCCGAGATCCAGGGCGTCCAAGGGATTCGAGCACGGCTGGCACAGTCCGGCCGCATCTCTGTCATCGCCGAGTTGACTCCTGGGCCGGCAGGCTCCCTGTCGACGAGCGAGATCGCCACGTTGCGGGGCCAGCTTGCGCAGCGGCTAGCGAGCGTTGGTGTCGGCAGCGTGCGGGGCCTGGGCTCAATCCCCTATGTCGCCCTCGAGGTGACCTCATCGCAACTCGATGCCCTGATCGCCACCGGCTTGGTTCGGGGAGTGGGCGAGAACAGCGAGGTGCGGACGACGCTCACCGAGAGTGCGCCCTTGATCGGTGCTCCCGCTGCGTGGGCGCTGGGTGCTCGGGGTGCAGGGAAGGCCGTGGTCATCGTCGATAGCGGCGTGCAGAGCGCACATCCGTTCTTCGGTGGGCGAGTGGTACGCAGCGTGTGCTCCGCGAGCGACTGTGGGACCAGTATCATCGACCAGCCGGGCGCGGGCGAGCCAAATGCTGGTTGCTATCATGGTACCCATGTTGCCGGCATTGCCGCAGGCCGGAGTGCAAGCTTCTCTGGGGTGGCGCCTGACGCAAGTATCATTTCAGTGCGCGTTTTCCAGTGCAATAGCGCCGCATGGGAGAACATCATTCGTGGTCTGGATTATATATATACAACTCTGAAGTTGCAATACAGCATAGCATCTGTCAATATGAGTCTAGGTGATGGAGCGGAGTACTCTGGCGCCTGTGACAACTTCGACGTTACCTATCAAGCTCTGGCAGCAACTATCAACAACCTGAAGAGCGCCGGCATAGCGTCCATAGCATCATCAGGTAATGAGGGTTATGCCGGCGGAATAGCTGCTCCCGCCTGCATCGCAAACGCGATCGCGGTCGGCAGCACGACCAAGAACGATGATGTAAGTTATTTCTCGAATAGTGGCCCTAATGTCGACGTTCTGGCGCCTGGATCGAACATCTACTCGTCATTGCTGAATTCCTCCTACGGCTACCTCAGCGGGACTTCTATGGCGGCACCCCATGTGGCGGGTGCATTCGCGGCCATCCGGTCCAAGGTTCCGGCAGCAACGATCGATGGAATAGAGCAGGCCCTGGAGAGCACGGGCACGCCGGTCATCGACACGGACAGCGGTATCACGAAACCCCGTATCAACGTCGACGATGCCTTGTACCAGCTCGGTGTCGGCGCGGGTCCGTCCTGGCGCGCTTGGGACAGCTTTGCGGGCTCGCTTCTATCCAACCCGGAATGCCTGACCTTCGGCGCAACGCAGACCGAATGCTGGGCGAAGCTGGCATCAGGAGCGCTCGGTTGGTGGCGCTACGACGGCTCGGCGAGCCCAGCCTCGATCAGTCTTGGCGGGCAGGTGAACTCCCCGCCCAGCTGCCTCACCGCTGGCGGTAAGCTACATTGCTTTGTGGCGCTGAGCTCGAATCAGCTGGGGCAGATCACGCGCACAGGCAACACATGGGGCGCTTGGCGAAGCCTGGGCGACAACATCCGTCGCCGGCCAGCATGCGTATCGGTGAACGGCACCAAGATCACCTGTGTCGCAATCAACGCCAAAAACAAGCTCCGTACCCGGACTTGGTCGGGCACCAGCTGGAGTGCCTGGGCGGCCTTGGCGACCGGTGTCGCCACGACCGAGCCGCCGACGTGCTTCGCCCGCTCGGGGGGGATTGACTGCGTCGTCGCTGATTCCGGCAAGAACCTCCAGTACTTGCGGCGCAATGCCAACGGTAGCTGGACGGCTCCGAAGAAGATTGCGACCGGCGTGATGGGTCTGGCGAGCTGTATCGAACCCTCTACCAAGACGCGTACCTGCTTCATTCAGGGCAGTGATCGCACGCTGCGACGGATCTACTACAACGGCACCAAATGGGCGAAAGCCGAGAATCTCGGAGGTGCCCTCTACAGCGCTCCCTCTTGCGTCTGGTTCAATAATTCGGAGACACATTGCTTTGCTGCTGCCGCCGACGGCACTCTGCAGCAGAAGCGCAAGGGCGACGGCGGCTGGCAGCCGTGGGTTGTCCTGGGCGGCTCGCTCGTGCAAGCACGTCCCGCCTGTGTCGCACCTACCGGCGCCAGGCTCGATTGCTTTGCCCGGGCAGCCTCGAATGCTTTGGCCCATCGCGCCTATCATTGAGAGCTTACCTGATGCACGGACGGCCAGCCATGGACCGGGCGTCCGGCATCGTGTTCTGGCAGTGTTTGCGGATCGAGGTCGCGCCGCGCGACGTCGCCCCGAGGATCCGCCCGCCCGAGCATGGCCGACCGCATGGAACGAGTGCACGGGCGAACCCGGGAGACGCGAGCCGCCGGGCAGAATCATCCGAACGAGGCCATGTCCCTCCAACTGGCACGATATTTATCATCGCGGCCGGTCGTGCCGCCAGATCTCCCAGCGCAGGCGGGCGGTGCGGTAGGCGTCGAGAATGGCCATGGCATAGACGAACAGGCCGCCCGCCAGCTTGCCGACCAGCGAGACGCTCGGGTCGGCGGTCAGAAAA
This sequence comes from Geminicoccaceae bacterium, assembly GCA_050246385.1. Lineage (GTDB taxonomy): Bacteria > Pseudomonadota > Alphaproteobacteria > Geminicoccales > Geminicoccaceae > Benzoatithermus. The sequence continues at coordinate 29,536 of JBFWWD010000018.1, read as the reverse complement.
GTGAAGCTGCCGAGGAGCAGCATGAAGAAGACGAAGATCAGACCGCGCTGCGGCTGACGGTTGACCACCTGCCCGCATCCGGGCAGCAGCAGCCCGATGGCGAGGACCAGCCAGGGATGCGGCGGGCGGCGGTCAGGCGTCACTTGCCACCACCCGATGGTCGTCGGCACGGGCGAGCTCCCGTGCTAGTCCGATCAGCGTCTCCAGCATGGGCTGGACCGTGGCGGCGGGCACCGCAGTCCGGCCCAGGTCGGCCTCGCGGAACAGCAGATAGGCGCCCCTCGGCGCCTCCTCGGCCAGGCGGACGAGACGCAGTCCGGCGGGCGAGAGCACGACCTCCTTCAGTGCCGGGTCTTCGAACAGCCCGGCGAGTGCAGCCATGACCCGGGCGGGCGGCGGATGGCCCGGCGCCGTCGTCCGCACGACGCAGTGCGCGGGAAAGCCCGGCGGCGGCGCCGTCTCGGCAGGCAGCCGGGCGAAGGTGGAGAAGGGCTCCAGGCCGGAGGGGCGCAGCATGATGCGGGTCTCGCCCGCCAGGGGCTGCGGCTCGGTCAGGCTGACCAGCAGCCAGAGCGCCGGCAGCTTGCGGAACGTCAGCGAGTCGGGCACCGCCTGAAGGTCGACGGCGTGGCCGGCATATCGGCCCGCGAGGCGCGAAAATCCCGACGGCTCGAGCCGCATGCGCGGCTCGGCGAGAAGCGGCAGCACGAGGCTCAGATAGGCGGCCCGGTCCGCGCGCCCGCGGATCGTCTCGGACCACAGACGGCGCGCCGTGGCGATGAAGCTGAGCGCGAGGCCGAAGGCGACGAGGAGGAGCAGCCAGCGGGCCATCGCGTCTCGAATCCCGAAGCCGCCCGCCCGCCGAGGGGCGGGCGGGAACGGTCGCTTCAGTAGCCTACGGGCTTGGGCCAGGGCATGGTGAACTGCTCCGCCCGGCTGACGAAGCGGTAACGCCAGAAGTGGAACCAGAGCGAGGCGACGATATAGAAGACGATCATGGCCACGAGCTGGGTGCCATAGCCGAGGAAGACGGCGAAGAAGGTCACGGCACAGAGGAAGAGCAGCACCAGTGCCGGAGTCGGATGGAATGGATGCTCGTAGCCGCGCTTGATGCTGCCCATCGGCCACTTCCGCCGGAAGAGGATGATGTTGAGCGGCATGAAGGTGTATTCGAGCAGGCCCGACAGGATCGAGAAGGTGACGACCTGGTCGAGCGGGGCCTTGAGCGCAAAGGCGAGCGCGATCGGCACGAGGAAGACGATCGAGCGGTAGGGGGTGCGAAAACGCGGGTGCACCGCGCCGAACCATCCCGGCAGATATTTGTCGCGCCCCATCGCGAACCAGGCACGCGACGCGTCGTTGATGCAGCCGTTGGCCGAGGCGAGCGTCGCGAACAGGGTCCCGAGGCCGAGGAGCCAGACGAGAGCCTGCGAGCCCGAGAGGCGCGCCGCGTCGAAGAGCGGGGCCACCGAGCCGTTGACGCCGTCCCCGAGGAACTCCCACGGGATCAGGCCGACGCAGATGTACCAGGTGAGGGTCGCGGCGATGAGCAGCGTCATGATGCCGGCGAGCGTGCCGAAGGGTAGCGCCCGCGCAGGCGAGCGTACCTCCTCGGCGGCCTGCGTCGTCCCTTCGATGCCGAGATAGAACCAGAGGCCGAAATGGACGGCGGCGAGCGCGCCGATCCAGCCATAGGGCAGCGCCGCCTGCCCCGCCATCAGCTCGGCATGATGCATCTGGCCCGCGCCGAGGACGCCCGAGGTCGCGAGAAAGAGGATGACGATGGCCAGGAACGCGAACGCCGTGATCACGAGGTTGAAGGTCAGCGTCGCCAGCACGCCGCGATAGTTCAGCCAGGCCAGGAACATGATGACGAGGACGATGAACGGCCGCTGGTCGAGCTCGGCCGCGTAGCCCGAGAGACGGGCCACCTCGAAGATGAGATAGCCTGCGGTGATCGCGTTCGCCGCCTCGAGCATGGTGTAGGCGAACACGAGGTAGAGCCCGACATTGAAGGCCATCAACGGCCCGACAATGTGCTTGGCCTGAGTGTACTGGCCGCCGGCCGCGGCCACCGTCGAGGTGACCTCGGAGTCGATCATCGCGACGCAGGTATAGAGGATGCCGGCGAACCAGCAGGCGAGCAGCGCCGCATAGGCGCCGCCTTTCCCGACCGCGAAGTTCCAGCCCATGTACTCGCCGACGAGCACGATGCCGACGCCGAGGGCCCAGACATGGGCGGGGCCCAGGACGCGCAGCAGGCCGACCTGGGTGCCGTGCGGCCCGATGCCGTCGATGGTCGCGGAGGTGATGTCGAAGGTTTTTGCCATGGCCGTCAGATCCGATGCTCTTCAGTCATCGCCTCGAGCTCACCCTCGCGCGAGGAGGTGAGCAGCTCCTCGGGGTAGGTCGCATCGGTGCGCAGCCAGTCGACCACGATATAGAGGCCGAAGACCGCAGACAGGGCCCAGGCAGCATATTCCATGGCGATCCAGAAGCTCATGGCAACCTCGGCTTGCTGGCATCATTGAACTTTTCGGCGATGACCTCGCGATATTCCTTGTCGGAAAGGCGCAACATCATGACGTAGTAGCCGATCACGACCAGGAACATGACGATCAGCGCTGTCCAGGAGAAGCTGTAGTCGTAGCGGGCACCGATGATCGGGGCGATCTCCGCCGGGTCGGTGAAACCGAGCGCGTTGTACTGCGCTATCTGGGTGGCGTTCTGGCCGAGGCTCTCCCAGGTCGGATCGACGATCTCGGGCGCCGTCTTCGATCCGCCGGCGAGTCCCAGATAGAGCGGCGTATAGAGCGCGCCGAACGTCAGGGCGAGCAGCACGACGACGTCGAAGAGCTGGCTGAGCTTGCTCTGTTTTGGGGGCACGTAGCGGGCCACGACCTATCTCCCCATGCCGCGGCTGGCGTCGAGGAACTTGAGGTCGAGGCCGTACATGAAGTCTCGGTCCTCGCGATAGTGCCTCAGCATGGCGAAGATGGCGGCGGTGTTGAACACCAGAATCACCGCCCCGGCGCCCAGCAGCAGGAAGCGCGCCAAACCGTTCGGCGCGAGGTCCCAGGTGGCGATCGCCACGAAGATGAGTGCTAGCCAGAGGCCGATCACGAACGTCCAGGCGACGGACACGTCGCGCCTGTGCATGGCCCCGATGCGTCGCTCCAAGTTCGACATCTGCACCCCCGTTTGCCAGTTAGGCGAGAGCTGGTCTGCCTGTTCTTTTTCCTGCCCGGCAACTTTGATTTCTCTAAAGAAACATCGAAATCGGGCCGGCTGTCAAGCGGGCCGTGCCGGGGGGCGCCCTCAGATGTCGAGCGTCGTCTCATGCTCCCAGGCGGTCAGCTGCCCGCAGTAAGCGCTCCATTCCTGATGCTTGAGCTTGAGGTATGCGGCGGAGAACTCACGGCCGAGGGCATCCTGCAGGACGGCGTCGGCCTCGTAGGCGCGGAGCGCGTCGAGGAGGTTCAGCGGCAGCTTGGGAGCATCGGTGATCGTGTGGCCGTCGCGGTACATGTCGATGTTGGAATGCGGTCCGGGATCAGCCTGGGAACGGACGCCGGAAAGCCCGGCAGCAATGATGATCGCCTGCAGGAGGTAAGGGTTGGCCGCGCCGTCGGGCAGGCGCAGCTCGAAGCGTCCCGGACCCGGGACGCGGACCATGTGCGTGCGGTTGTTGCCGGTCCAGGTGACCGAGTTCGGCGCCCAGGTGGCACCGGAGATCGTGCGTGGCGCGTTGATGCGCTTGTAGGAGTTCACCGTCGGGTTGGTGATCGCGGCGAGCGCCGGGGCGTGCTTCATGATGCCGCCCAGAAAGGCCAGGCCCTGAGCCGAGAGGCCGAAAGGCTTCGCCCTGTCGGCGAACGCGTTGCTCTCGCCTTCGAGATCCCAGACCGAAATGTGGGCGTGACAGCCATTGCCGGTCAGGTTCTTGAACGGCTTCGGCATGAAGGTCGCGCGCAGCCCGTGCTTCTCCGCGATCGACTTCACCATGAACTTGAAGAACGAATGCTTGTCGGCCGTGGCGAGCGCATCGTCGAACTGCCAGTTCATCTCGAACTGGCCGTTCGCGTCCTCATGGTCGTTCTGGTAGGGATTCCAGCCCAGCTCGAGCATGGCGTCGCAGATCTCGGCGATGACATCGTAGCGGCGCATCACCGCCTGCTGGTCGTAGCAGGGCTTGCTCGCGGTGTCGGCGTCGTCGGAGATCGCGTGCCCGTCCCGCGTGATCAGGAAGAACTCGGCCTCGACGCCGGTCCTGACGCGCAGCCCCGATTCGGCCGCATCGGCGACCACCCGCTTCAGCACCACCCTGGGCGCCTGGGCGATCGGCTCCGCCTCCATGGTGCAGTCGGCGGCGACCCAGGCCACCTCCTTGCGCCAGGGAAGCTGGATGACCGAGGCGGGATCGGGGAGCGCGAAGATGTCCGGATGGGCCGGGGTGAGGTCGAGCCAGGTCGCGAAGCCGGCGAAGCCCGCGCCGTCCGCCTGCATCTCGGCGATCGCCTGGGTGGGAACGAGCTTTGCCCGCTGGCTGCCGAAAAGGTCGGTGTAGGAGATCATGAAGTATTTCACGCCACGCTCGGCGGCGAAGGCAGCGAGGTCGTTCGTCACGAAACATTCCCTGTCGGCTGGGAGTTGTGAGTGTCTTGGACGGCCGGCACGCTCTCCCGCACGCGCCGGCTCGGCGGATCAGAGGCCGGGCTTGCCCGGGAACCAGTCGGTGCCGGCAAGCGGGATCTTCGCCATCGCCGCCGCCTCGAGCGTGAGGGCGCAGAGATCCTCGGGCTCGAGATTGTGGAGGTGGTTGTGGCCGCAGGCGCGCGCGATGGTCTGGGCCTCCAGCGTCATCACCTTGAGGAAGTTCGCGAGCCGGCGCCCGGCCAGGACCGGATCGAGCCGCTTCGCGAGCTCCGGATCCTGGGTCGTGATGCCGGCCGGGTCGCGACCCTCGTGCCAGTCGTCGTAGGCGCCGGCGGTGGTGCCGAGCTTCCGGTACTCGTCTTCCCAGTGCGGATCGTTGTCGCCGATGGCCACGAGCGCGGCCGTGCCGATCGACGCCGCGTCCGCGCCGAGGGCCAGAGCCTTCGCCACGTCGGCGCCGGAACGGATGCCGCCCGAGACGATCAGCTGCACCTTGCGATGCATCCCCAGATCCTGCAGCGCCTGCACGGCGGGCCGGATGCAGGCCAGGGTCGGCATGCCGACATTCTCGACGAAGACGTCCTGGGTTGCGGCGGTGCCGCCCTGCATGCCGTCGAGGACGACGACATCGGCACCCGCCTTCACGGCGAGCGCGGTGTCGTAATAGGGTCGCGCCCCGCCCACCTTCACATAGATCGGCTTTTCCCAGCCGGTGATCTCGCGCAGCTCGAGGATCTTGATCTCCAGATCGTCCGGCCCGGTCCAGTCGGGGTGGCGACAGGCCGAGCGCTGGTCGATGCCCTTGGGCAGCGTGCGCATCTCGGCGACGCGATCGGAGATCTTCTGCCCGAGCAGCATGCCGCCGCCGCCGGGCTTCGCCCCTTGCCCCACCACGATCTCGATCGCGTCGGCGCGGCGAAGGTCGCGCGGGTTCATGCCGTAGCGCGAAGGCAGATACTGGTAGACCAGCGTCTGGCTGTGGCCGCGCTCCTCATCGGTCATGCCGCCGTCACCGGTCGTGGTCGAGGTGCCGGCGAGCGTGGCGCCGCGGCCGAGCGCCTCCTTGGCGGGACCGGACAGCGCACCGAAGCTCATGCCGGCGATCGTCACCGGGATCCGCAGCGTGATCGGCTTCTTGGCGAATCGGGTGCCGAGGACGACGGTGGTGTCGCACCGCTCGCGATAGCCCTCGAGCGGGTAGCGCGAGATCGAGGCGCCGAGGAACAGCAGATCGTCGAAATGGGGCACCTTGCGCTTGGCGCCGCCGCCGCGGATGTCGTAGATGCCCGTCGCCGCGGCGCGGCGGATCTCCGCCAGCGTATAGTCGTCGAAGGTCGCGGACCGACGCGGCGGGGTCTGGGGGTTGTGGTAGCTCATCGCACCCTCAATAGGCGTCGGCATTGTCGATGTTGAAATTGTAGAGCTTGCGCGCCGAGCCGTAGCGCCTGAACTCCTCCGGCCTGGCATCCGCCCCGGCCTTCTCGAGCAGGTCGGCGAGGATCTCGAGATGCTCGCGCCGCACCTCCTTCTCGACGCAGTCGGCCCCCAGGCTCTTCACCGCGCCGCGCACGAACAGCCGCGCCTCGTAGAGGCTGTCGCCGAGCGCGTCGCCCGCGTCGCCGAGGACGACGAGATTGCCCGACTGCGCCATGAAGGCCGACATGTGGCCGATGTTGCCATGGACCACGATGTCGATGCCCTTCATCGATATGCCGCAGCGCGAGGCGGCGTTGCCCTTGATGACGAGCAGGCCGCCGCGCCCGGTGGCGCCGGCGTACTGGCTGGCATCGCCTTCCACCACCACGCTGCCCGCCATCATGTTCTCGGCGACGCCGGGGCCGGCCGAGCCCTGCACGGTGACGGTCCCGCCGTCGTTCATGCCGGCACAGTAGTAGCCCACCGAGCCCTTCACCGTGACCGTGACCGGCTTGTCGATGCCGACCGCGAGCGCATGCGCCCCACGCGGGTGAACGACCTCGAAGGCGATGTCGTTGTCGCCGGGTGCGACGGCGTGAAGCGCGGCGTTGAATTCGCGCAAGGACGTGGCGGAGAGGTCGAAGGTCGGCATCGCGGCTCCTTGGCGCGGTATATTGCGTGTAGGATCAGGCCGCCTTCGCGTGGTCCCAGAAGTAGACGGTGGCAGGCTCGGGCTCCCAGACGCGGGCGGTCTCGATGTCCGGCAGGTTGACGAGCGCGCGATACTCGGAGCCGAAGGCGATGTATTGGTCGGTCTCGGCCATCACTGCGGGCTTGCAGGCGATGGGATCGCGCACCACGCCGAATCCGTCCCGTGTGCCGACGACGAACGTGAAGAAGCCGTCGAGATCTTCGAGCGCGCCGGTGAGCGCCTCGCCGAGATCCTTGCCGTTGGCCATCTCGGCGGAAAGATAGGCGGCAGCGACCTCGGTATCGTTCTGGGTCTCGAAGGTCATGCCGGCCTTGATCAGCTCGCGGCGCAGATTGTTGTGGTTCGAGAGCGACCCGTTGTGCACCAGGCATTGGTCGGTGCCGGTGGAGAACGGGTGTGCACCCAGCGTCGTCACCGCCGATTCCGTCGCCATGCGGGTGTGGCCGATGCCGTGCGTCCCCGCCATGTCCCTGATGCCGAAGCGTGCGACCACGTCTTTCGGCAGACCGATCTCCTTGTAGATCTCGACGCTCTCGCCAGCACTCATGATGCGCAGGCCGGGCCGCGCCGCCACCAGCGCCGCGCGCGCCGGCTCGAGCGCCTCGGACGCCACTTCGACGACCGCGTGGGTGCTCTTCACCGTGACGGTCGCCGAGACGCCGGCCTGTTCCAGCGCCGGCCCGAGGCCCGCGAAATCGGCGTTCGGATTCGCCGATTGCACGGTGATCTTCGCGCGGCCCGGCTCCGTTCCGCCGTAGACCGCAATCCCCGCGCTGTCGGGGCCGCGGTCGCTCATGGTGACGAGCATGTCCGCGAGCAGAGCGCCGAGTTGAGGCTGCAGAGCCTTGTCCTTCAGGAACAGCCCGACGATGCCGCACATGGTCGATTCCCCCGTTGCCGCCGTCGGCAGACTACCGGCAGCAAGCGCCGAGGTCAACTGCAAAGAATAAAAGTTTCCTGGCAGGGGCTGGCAGGATTGCCCTGTCGGCGTTTAGGCGGAACGCTGCCGGCGACGATAGCTGATGATCGACAGGAAGCGCGCAGGCAGACGCACGAGCTCCTCCGGCCCGTGCGGCGCGTCGGCGTCGAAGAACAGGCTGTCGCCGGGCTGCATGGCAAAGAGCTGGTCGCCGTGACGATAGGCGACCTCGCCCTCGATCATGTAAAGGAACTCCAGTCCCTCGTGCTGGAAAGTCGGGAACGTGTCGGATTCAGTGGTCAGGGTGATCAGGTAGGGCTCGACCTGCACGCCGCTGGCCGTCGCAGCGATGTGTCCGAGAAGATTGTACTGGTGCCCGGCTCTGGTGCCGCGCCGTTCTAGCTCGACTCCCTTGCCGGCCTTCACGAACACCGCGCCGCGCTGCTCCTCGAACCGTTGAAAGAATATCGAGACCGGAACGCCCAGGGTCCGCGCCAGGGTCTGCAACGTCGTCAGCGACGGCGAGGTGTTGCCGTTCTCGATCTTGGACAGCATCCCGACGGAGAGGCCGGTCGCGGCGGCGATCTCGCTGACAGTCAGCCCGAGCTTCTTGCGCAGGATCCGAATCTCGTGGCCGATCGCCTGCTCGAGATTGTTCCTCCTCGGGTCACGCAGGGCGTGCGGGTTCTGGCCTTCCTCCGCCTTCGGCCCGACGGCTTTCTTCATCTCCCCTCCGTCTGATGCGGCGGGCAGATTATTCCTCTTGGGAATATTCCACAACTACGCGGTGAAACACGCGGCGCTCCTGCGTCGCACGGCCATCCGGTCGGCCCGCTCAGTATTCCGCTGCCATGACCTCGAGATCGTGCCAGAGCGCCTCGGCAAAGCTTCGCAGCACCATGAGCTCGTAGCTCGCCGCGGCCGTCCTGGTCAGATGAACGCCGAGCTGCCCGACGAGCGTGTTGGTGGAGGCGCCTATGACCATGGCTTCGAGGTCGAGCGCCGTCCCCTTGGCCAGCATCGCCGGCGCCCTGGCGCCCTCGACCGCGATACGCACCCGTCCGTGGCTCTGGTCGCTGACTGCGATGTCGGGCAGGCGCGCGACCAGCGCCGCAAACTCCTCCACACTCAGGGGTGCGTCGCCGACCAGATACCATTGCCCCGGCCCCGCCGGGCGCAGACCCGGGATGTCGGGTGCCTGCGCACCGGCCCGGGTCAGGAGCAGAACGACATGCCCTTCGGGCCGAGCCTGCAACGTCACCCCGCTGCCGCCCGCGCCGTGCAGCGCCCGGCGATGGGTGAAGATCCCCGGCCGAACCTCAGACATGGAGCCTCGCGTTGTCCGGATCGACGAAACAGGACGGGCAGAGCAGGGCGGGGGTCATGCTGTCGCGCAGCGCGTCCCAGACCAGAACCTCCTCGCCATGCCGTTCGGGACCGCGCGTCACCAGCGCCAGCCCGATCGTCGAGCCGACATGCGGTGAGAACACCGCCGATGAGACATAGCCCTGATCGTTCTCGAGCGTCGCCTGCGCGCCTTTGCTCAGGATGTGCGCGCCGGCGCGAAAGCTCGTGGCCGGATCGAGCGGCCGCACGCCGACCAGCGCCGGCCGGTCGGGCGCCTGCATCCCCTCGCGCGCGAGCATCGCCTTGCCGATGAAGTCGGGCTTGGTGGCCGACACCATCTTGCCGAATCCCAGATCACCCGGCGTCACGGTGCCGTTGATCTCGGCATGGGTGACGTGGCCCTTCTCGACGCGCAGCACGCCCAGGGTCTCCGAGCCGTAGGGCGTGATCCCGAACCTCGCTCCTGCCGCCAGCACCGCGTCGGCGATGCTCTCGCCATAGCCTGCCGGCACCGCCAGCTCGTAGGCAAGCTCGCCCGAGAACGAGATGCGGAACAGCCGGCCCTCGAGCCCACCCTTGAGCGTCACCGCGCGGGCCGCGAGATAGGGGAAGGCGTCGTTCGCGAGGTCGTCCTCGACGATCCCTGCCAACGTCTCGCGCGCCTTCGGGCCTGCGACCGCCATCTGCGCCCATTGGTCGGTCGCCGAGGCCAGTCGCACGTCGAGCTCCGGCCAGAGCGCCTGCGCACAGAATTCGAGATGCGAGAGCACGCCGGCCGCCAGGGCGGTCGTGGTGGTCATGAAATAGTGCGTCTCACCCAACCGGCTGGTCGTGCCGTCATCGTAGATGCAGCCGTCCTCGCGCAGCATCAGCCCATAGCGGGCACGGCCGACGGGCAGCTTCAAGAAGGCGTTGCAGTAGACGCGATTGAGGAATTCCGCCGCGTCGTCACCGAAGATCTCGATCTTGCCGAGCATCGACACGTCGCAGATGCCGACGCCCGCGCGCACGGCTTTCGCCTCCCGGTCGACGCTTTCCCGCCAGGTCGTCTCGCCCGGGCGCGGAAAATAGGAGGAGCGGAGCCAGAGGCCGGTCTCCACGAACCGTGCGCCGTGCCTCTCGGCCCAGCCGTGCAGTGGCGAGCGGCGGACCGGCTGGAAATGGCGGCCGGTATGCTGGCCGGTGAGCGCGCCGAACGAGACCGGCGTGTAGAATGGCCGGAAGGTCGTGGTCCCTACCTCGGCCGGGCTGACCCCGCGCGCTTCGGCGAGGATGCCGATCGCATTGAGGTTCGACAGCTTGCCCTGGTCGGTCGCCATGCCGTTGGTGGTGTAGCGCTTGGCGAGCTCGACATGACCGTAGCCCTCGGCATGGGCGAGCTTGAGATCCTGCAAGTGGACGTCGTTCTGGAAGTCGACGAAGGCTTTGCCCTTCGGCGTGGCGACCGCCCAGAGCGGTGCGCCCTGCCCCGTCCCGACCTCGCCCTCGACCGCGCCGAACACCGCGGCCGGATAGCCGAGCCGCTCCGCCGCGCGCGCGCCGTCGGCAAGACACTCGCCGAGCCCGGCGGTGCCGGCGGCAGCGCCAGCGGGAGCGAGCCCCGCCACCTCGGGCGCCAGAAAGGCGCCGTGCGCTTCGGACCAGACCGGCCGCGCGCCGCGATGACAGGCGAGGGCGATCACCGGATTGAAGCCGCCCGACATGGCAAGGGCATCGACGGCGAGCCGCTCCTCGCCGTTCGGCGAGCGGACGGTGAGACCAGAGATTGTCTTGCCACCGGCGGTACCGGTCACGACCGCATTGGCGATGACGCGCGCCCGCCCCGTCCAGGCGGGCCCCTGCGGACGCGGATCGACGATGGCCGCGACCTCGATCCCGGCCGCTTCCAGATCGAGGGCGAGCGCATAGCCTGCGTCGGTATTGGTGAAGACCGCCGGCCTGTTGCCCGGCGCCACCGCCCAACGGTTTAGGTAGGCGCGCATGGCGCCCGCCATCATCACACCGGGCCGATCATTGCCGCCGAAGACCAGCGGCCGTTCCTCGGCGCCCGTGGCGAGGATCGCTTCCCGCGCCACGATCCGCCACAGCCGCTCCACCGGGCGTCGGGGATCGGGGACCGCGACATGTTTCTGCACCCGCTCGACCGCGCCGAACACGTTCGAGTCGTACCAGCCGAACACCGTGGCGCGGGTCAGGACGCGAACATTGGGCAGCGCCGCCAGCTCGGCCGCGATCTGTCGCGCGAAGGCCGGGGCGGGCTCGCCGTCGATCCGCGCGGTCTCGGCGAGCAGCGTGCCGCCGGGCCGCGTCCCCTCGTCGGCCAGGATCACCCGCGCTCCGGCCCGCCCGGCCGAGAGGGCTGCCGCGAGGCCGGTCGGCCCGGCACCGACGACCAGCAGATCGCAATGTGCCCAGGACTTGTCGTAGCCGTCCGGGTCCGCCTCGTAGGTCGCGCGGCCGAGGCCGGCGGCACGGCGGATGAAGGGCTCGTAGACCTTTTCCCAGAAGCCCTTCGGCCACATGAAGGTCTTGTAGTAGAAGCCCGCACCCAGGAACGGCGACAGCAGGCCGTTGAGCGCGCCGATATCGTGGTCGAGCGACGGCCAGCGGTTCTGGCTCACCGCCTCGAGCCCGTCATAGAGCTCCTGCACCGTCGCCCGCGTGTTCGGCTCGGTCCGCCCGCCGCGCCCGAGCGTGACGAGCGCATTGGGCTCGGAGGATCCCGCCGTCAGAATGCCGCGCGGGCGATGGTACTTGAATCCGCGCCCGACCAGCAGCCGCCCGTTCGCGAGCAGCGCCGAGGCCAGCGTGTCGCCCGCGAGGCCGGTCATCCGCCGGCCGTCGAAGGTGAAGCCGAGCGTGGCGGAACGCTCGATCTCACCACCGACGGGAAGGCGATAGGCGGTCACGGCCGCTCATCCGCCACGTCGGCGACCCGCGTGACCGCATGGGTGAGCGTGTCGCGCGTCACCGTCAGCCAGCGCCGGCAGCCGCCCGCATGGTGCCAGTACTCGCGATGGCTGCCGCGCGGATTGTCGCGCAGATAGACGTAATCCATCCAGGCTTCCATGCCCGCATCGGCGGCGGGGCGCGGCAGGACCGCACCCTTGACGCCGAACTCCTCCTTCGGGCGCGGCCCGCAATGCGGGCAGTCGATCAGGCTCGCCATGGCCGCCTCAGTGCAGGTTGGGTTGGGCGCCGACGCCCTTTTCGTCGATGACGTAGCCGCGCGCGAACCGGTCGAGCCGGAAGGCCCGCGCCGTCTCCTGCGGCGCTCCCTTGGCGATCAGATGCGCGAAGCAGAAGCCGGAGGCCGGGGTCGCCTTGAAGCCGCCGTAGCACCAGCCGGCGTTCAGGTAGAGATTTGCGCCCACGCGGTCGATGATCGGCGAGCCGTCCATCGACATGTCCACGATCCCGCCCCAGCCGCGCAAGGTGCGCACCCGCGACAGGCCGGGAACCAGGGCGAGGCCGGCCTCCGCCAGATGCTCGACCAGCGCGAGGTTGCCCCGCTGCGCGTAAGAATTGTAGCCGTCGATGTCGCCGCCGAAGACGAGGCCGCCCTTGTCGGACTGGCTGAAGTAGAAATGCCCGGCGCCGAAGGTGACCACCGTGTCGACGAACGGCTTGAGCCCCTCGCTGACGAAGGCCTGCAGCACGTGGCTCTCGATCGGCAGGCGCAGGCCGGCCATCTCGGCGACCCGGCTGGAATTGCCGGCCACGGCCAGCGCGAGCCGGTCGCAGCCGATGAAGCCCTTGACCGTCTCGACGCCCTCGACCGCGCCGTCCGTGCCGCGACGGATGCCGGTGACCTCGCAGTTCTGGATGATGTCGACCCCGCGGGCATCCGCCGCCCGCGCATAGCCCCAGGCGACCGCATCGTGGCGCACGGTGCCGCCGGCTCGATGCAGGAGGCCGCCCTGGATCGGGAAACGTGCGTCATCGAAGTTCAGGAACGGCAGCATCGCCCGCACCCCCGCGCGGTCGAGCAGCTCGGCATCGACCCCGTGCAGCCGCATGGCGTTGCCGCGTCGGGCATAGGCGTCGCGCTGCGCATCGGAATGGTAGAGGTTGATGATCCCGCGCCGCGACACCATGGCATTGAAGTTCAGGTCCTGCGCCAGCCCGTCCCAGAGCCGCTGCGAGAGCTGATAGAAGGGATTGTTGCCCGGCAGCAGGTAGTTGGCGCGGATGATGGTGGTGTTCCGCCCGACATTGCCGGAGCCGAGATAGCCTTTCTCCAGCACCGCGACGTTGGCGACCCCGAATTCCTTGGCGAGATAGTAGGCGGTCGACAGCCCGTGCCCGCCGCCGCCGACGATTACGACGTCGTAGTGCGGCTTCGGCTCCGGCGCGCGCCAGGCGGGCGACCAGCCCTTGTTGCCGCGCAGACCGTTGAGGAACAGGGAAAGGGCGGAGTAGCGCATGGCGTCCCGGCTGCCAGAGAGCGCAGCCATCATAGCCGGGCAGGCTCGCGAATGATTGCCCGTTTGGGCTCCGCTGCTGTAGATTCGGGCCATGCGCCCGCATGATCAGCAAGCCACGCAGCATTTCGGGTTCTATCTTCTCCCGCGCTTCGCGCTGATGTCCTACGCGGCGGCCACGGAACCGCTGCGTGCCGCCAACCTGCTTGCCGGGACGCCCCTCTACCGGGTCACCACCTTCTCGATCGACGGGATGCCGGTTCGCGCCTCGAACGAGCTCGCAATCCCGTGCGAAGCTCTACCTGCGCCGGATCTCCATGCGCTGTTTGTCTGCGCCGGCGGTGGTCCGGGGGATTGGCGCCAGCCGGAGCTTCCGCCGCTGCTGCGTCGTCTGGCTCGGCTGGGCGTGCGCCTCGGCGGCATCTCGGGCGGTGCCTACCTGCTCGCGGAGGCGGGCGTTCTCGCCGGCCGGGATTTCACCATCCACTGGGAGCACGCCCCGGCCCTGGCCGAAGCATTCCCGGAGATCGCGCCCCGGCCGGCTCGCTACGTCATCGACGGGGACCGGATCACCTGCGGCGGCGGGGTGGCGCCGCTCGACATGATGCATGCGCTGATCGCCGAACGGCTGGGCGCCGGCTTTGCGCGGCGGGTGAGCGACTGGTACCTGCACACCGCCATCTCCGAGCCGGGCGATCCGCAACGGGCCAGCGCCGCCGAGCGCTACGGCACCCATCATCCGGCCCTCCTCGCCGCGCTCGAGCTGATGGAGGCGACCATCGAGACGCCGCTCTCCCGCGCGGCGGTGGCGCAGACGGCCGGCGTCGGCGTCCGGCACCTGGACCGACTGTTCGCAGCGGAGCTCGGGACGACCTGGCATGCCGCCTATCTGAAGCTGCGCCTGGCCCAGGCCGCGCGTCTGCTGCGGCAGAGTCCGCTCTCGCTCGCCCAGATCGCCTTCGCCACGGGCTTCTCCAGCGCCAGCCACTTCTCCCGCGCCTTCCGCGAGGCGTTCGGCTGCCCCCCCGGCGCCTGGCGCGCACGCAAGGACCATCCGCGGCGGGAGCGCGCCGGCCGGAGGGGCGCCTCGAGCTGACCGGTGGCAGGCCGGAGGTTCAGGCGGTGCCGCCGACGGTCATGCGCTCCATCCGGACCGTCGGCTGGCCCACGCCGACCGGCACGCCCTGGCCGTTCTTGCCGCAGGTGCCGACGCCGTTGTCGAGCGCCAGATCGTCGCCGATGGCCGAGATCCGCTGGAGTGCTTCAGGGCCGTTGCCGATCAGCATCGCACCCTTGACCGGGGCCGTCAGCCTGCCGCCCTCGATCAGGTAGGCCTCGGTCGCCTGGAACACGAACCGGCCGGAGGTGATGTCGACCTGGCCGCCGCCGAAGCTGACCGCATAGAGACCGCGGTCGACCCCGGCGATGATCTCGTCCCGGGTCTGGCCGCCGGACAGCATGTAGGTGTTGGTCATGCGCGGCATGACATTGTGGGCATAGGACTGCCGGCGACCGTTGCCGGTCGGCTCCATCCGCATCAGCCGCGCATTCTGCCGGTCCTGCATGTAGCCGACCAGAATGCCGTCCTCGATCAGGACATTGCGGCGCGAGGGCGTGCCTTCGTCGTCGATCGTCAGCGAGCCGCGCCGCTCCGGGATCGTGCCGTCGTCGACCACGGTGACGCCGGGAGCCGCCACACGCTGGCCGAGCAGGCCCGCGAACGCCGAGGTGCCCTTTCGGTTGAAGTCGCCCTCGAGCCCGTGGCCCACCGCCTCGTGCAGCATCACACCCGGCCAGCCGGCCCCCAGAACGACCGTCATCTCGCCTGCGGGCGCGGATTGCGCCGCCAGCCGCACCCGCGCCTGTCGCAGCGCCTCGTCGGCGATGCCCTGCCACCAGTCCTCCTCCAGCAGGCGGTCGAGGCCGAAGCGGCCGCCGCCGCCATGGCCGGCGCTTTCCCGACGTCCGTCGCGCTCCAGCACCACCGCCACGTTCAGCCGCACCAGCGGACGGAGATCCACCCGATGCTCGCCGTCGCCGCGCAGGATCTCGATCGCCTGGTGCGACGCGGCCAGCGTCGCCGTGACGCTCGCCACGGCGGGCTCCTGCGCCCGGCAATGGGCCTCGATGCGCTCGAGCAGGGCGAGCTTGGTTGCCCTGGCCACCGCCTCGATCGGATCCGTCGCGGAGTACAGCGCCGGTCCCGGTATCCCCGGCGCGACATTGTCCCGGCCGGCATGGCCGCTTCGGACCGCCTGGACCGAGGCGATGGCGTCGCGGATCGCGTCCTCGTCCAGCCGGTCGCCGCAGGCGTAGCCGACCCGCTCGCCCGCCACGCCGCGAAATCCGAATCCCCCGCGCCAGTCCCGGCTCGCCACCTTGAGCCGCCCATCCTCGAAGGTGAGCTGCTCCTCGCGCCGGAGTTCCAGATAGAGCTCGCCATCGTCCATCGCGAGCAGGCCGTCGGCGGTAAGGCCCCGCAGCCGTGACAGGTCCAGACCCGAGGCGACGGCCACTGGCGAGTGCTCGTGCGGTCGGGGCATCGATGGTCCTTCCCTGGGCGATCCGTGGGCGTCGAGGACAGGCAGCATAGCGCGCCGAGCCGGTTCGGCCATCCTCGCGACACACTGTCACGCGAGTGCCCGAGGCCCCGTGCATTTCCCGTGGCCCCGCCTACAGTCCGTTCGCCGCGCAGCCGATGCTACGAAGCGCGCCGCGGCGTGTCGGTCGAAGTCACCGCGAGGATGTGTCCGCAGATGCGTTTCAAGGCGCCAGCACTTCTTGCAGCCGCAGCCGTGGCGCTCGCGGCCTGCGCCCTGCTGCCGACTCTGGCCTGGGCCACGCCGCAGCCCTGGCAGCTCGGGCAGCAGGCCCCCGCGACGCCGATCATGGAGCGGGTCCACAGCTTCCATCATCTGCTGGTGTGGATCATCACGGCGATCGTGCTCTTCGTCCTGGTCTTGCTGGCCTACAGCTGCTGGCGCTTCGCCGAGAAGCGCAATCCCGTGCCCTCGCGCCGGTCGCACCATACGATGCTCGAAGTGGTGTGGACGGCGGTTCCGGTGCTGATCCTGGTGATCATCGCCATTCCGTCCTTCAAGCTCCTGTACTTCATGGACGTCGAGCCCGAGACGGAGCTGACGATCAAGGCGACGGGACGCCAGTGGTACTGGAACTACACTTATCCCGATAACGGCAACTTCACCTTCGACGCCTACATGATCGCGGACAGCGACCTGCAGGAAGGGCAGCTCCGGCTGCTCGAGACCGACAACCGCATGGTCGTTCCGGTGGGTGTCAACGTCCGCATCCAGACCACCGCCGACGACGTGATCCACAGCTGGGCGGTGCCCCAGTTCGGGGTGAAGGTCGACGCCGTCCCGGGGCATCTCAACCAGCTCTGGATCAACGTCGAGCGGCCCGGCGTCTATTACGGCCAGTGCTCCGAGCTGTGCGGCGTGAACCACGGCTTCATGCCGATCACGGTCGAGGCGAAGTCCAAGGAGGACTTCGAGGCCTGGGTCAAGGAGGCGCAGACCAAGTTCGCCCGCGCCGACGAGGCGCCGGTCAACGTCGCCAATGCCGCGACCGCCGTGCAGCCGGCGCAGTAAGGGACAGCATCGACATGGCTCACAGCATCACGGCCGAGCATCACGACGACCACACGCCCACCGGGCTGCGCCGCTGGCTGTTCTCGACCAACCACAAGGACATCGGCACCCTCTATCTCTGCTTCGCATTCTGCGCGGGCGTCATCGGCATGGTGATGTCGATCATCTTCCGCGCCGAGCTCATGGTGCCGGGCGATCAGATCCTGGGCGGCGATCATCAGCTGTTCAATGTGCTGATCACCGCCCACGGCCTGCTCATGATCTTCTTCTTCGTCATGCCGGCGCTGATCGGCGGCTTCGGCAACTGGATGGTGCCGCTGATGATCGGCGCGCCGGACATGGCCTTCCCGCGGCTCAACAACATCAGCTTCTGGCTCCTCGTGCCGGCCTTCATCCTGCTGATGGGCTCGTCCTTCGCCGACGGTGGCGCCGGGACCGGCTGGACCAGCTACCCGCCCTTGTCCTCGGCCATCGGTCATCCCGGCCCGTCCGTGGACATGGTGATCTTCGCGATGCACCTCGCCGGTGCGAGCTCGCTCCTGGGGGCGATCAACTTCATCACCACGATCTTCAACATGCGCGCTCCCGGCATGACGATGCACAAGATGCCGCTGTTCGCATGGTCGATCCTGGTGACCGCCTTCCTGCTGCTGCTGGCGGTGCCGGTGCTCGCGGGTGCGATCACCATGCTGCTCACCGACCGCAACTTCGGCACCCACTTCTTCAACCCCGAAGGCGGCGGCGATCCGATACTCTTCCAGCACCTGTTCTGGTTCTTCGGGCATCCCGAAGTCTACATCATGATCCTGCCCGCGTTCGGGATCGTGAGCCAGGTCATCTCGACCTTCGCCCGCAAGCCGATCTTCGGCTATCTCGGCATGGCCTACGCCATGGTGGCGATCGCCGTGATCGGGTTCGTCGTCTGGGCCCACCACATGTTCACGGTGGGCATGGGCGTGAACGTGAAGGCCTACTTCACGGCCGCCACGATGGTCATCGCCGTGCCGACCGGGATCAAGATCTTCAGCTGGATCGCGACCATGTGGGGCGGTTCCCTGCGGTTCACCACCCCGATGCTGTTTGCGATCGGCTTCATCTTCCTGTTCACGGTCGGCGGCGTCACCGGCGTCGTGCTGGCCAACGCCGGCATGGACGCGGCGGTGCACGATACCTACTACGTCGTCGCGCACTTCCACTACGTCCTGTCGCTGGGCTCCGTGTTCGGCATCTTTGCCGGCTTCTACTACTGGATCGGCAAGATGAGCGGCCGTCAGTACGACGAGACACTGGGCAAGATTCACTTCTGGCTGCTGTTCATCGGCGTCAACGTGACCTTCTTCCCGCAGCACTTCCTTGGCCTCGCCGGCATGCCGCGGCGCATCCCGGATTATCCGGATGCCTTCGCCGGTTGGAACTTCGTCTCCTCGGTCGGCGCGTTCATCAGCGGCGCGAGCGCGCTGTTCTTCATCTACGTCGTCATCCGGACCTTCACGGCGGGCGCCAAGTGCCCCGACAATCCCTGGGGCGAGGGGGCGACGACCCTGGAGTGGACGGTGAGCTCGCCGCCACCTTACCACACCTTCGAGGATCTCCCGGTCATCCACGCGCAGAGTGCGCACTGAGCCGGGGGAGTTGCGGGTCTTGGCGATGCGCGTGAAGGCACAGGCGATACGGCAGGAGACCCCCGCCGCCATCTCGGGGCTGCGGGACTTCTGGCGGCTGTGCAAGCCGAACGTGATGCAGCTCGTGATCTTCACGAGCGCGGTCGCGATGTTCGTGGCGCCGGGCAGCGTGCATCCCTTGCTGGACTTCACCGCACTGCTCGCTCTCGCCCTGGGCGCGGCGGCCTCGGCCGCCATCAACAACGCCTTCGACGCGGACATCGACGAGCGCATGGTCCGCACGCGGCTCCGCCCCACGGCCTCGGGAAGGATCGAGCCTGCGGAGGCGCTGGCCGTCGGCGTGACGCTGGCGATCATCGGCGTGATGCTGATGGGGCTCGCGCTGAACTGGCTGGCGGCGGCCCTGCTGGCGCTGACCATCGCCTTCTACGTCCTCGTCTACACGATGTGGCTGAAGCGGCGGACGCCACAGAACATCGTGATCGGGGGCGCTGCCGGCGCGCTGCCGCCGATGGTGGCCTGGGCCGCGGTGACGGGTGGGGTCGACTGGCTGCCCGTCTTGATGTTCCTGATCATCTTCCTGTGGACGCCGCCGCACTTCTGGGCACTGGCGCTCTACCGCACGGGTGACTACGACCGGGTCGGCGTGCCGATGCTGCCGGTGGTCGCCGGCCGGCGCCGCACGTTGCGCGAGATCCTGATCTATACCGTCGCGCTCGTCGGCGTGAGTCTGCTGCCGGGCATCCTGGGACTGGCCGGGCCGACCTACCTCGTGGCGGCCACCGCACTTGGCGCCGTGTTCCTGGCCTATGCCGTCCGGCTCTGGCGCGAGGATCGCGACGTGCTGGCGATGCGGACGTTCCGCTGGTCGATCATCTACCTGTTCCTGCTGTTCGGCGCGTTCGCCGTCGATCACGTCGTTCACGCTCTGGTCTAGGCCTGACATGATCTCTGAAGGTGAGGATCTGCGCCGTCGGCAGCGGTGGAAGAACGTGGCGCTGGCCTGCGGGCTCCTGGGGCTGGTGGCGCTGTTCTACCTGATCACCCTGGTCAAGCTCGGGGGCGCCGGATGATCGATCGACGGCGCAATCGGCGGACGGCCTATCTCGCATGCGCGGCCATTGTCGCGATGGTCGGCCTGACGGCCGCCTCCGTGCCACTCTACGACCTGTACTGCCGCGTCACGGGCTATGGCGGCACCCCGCGCATCGACGCCCAGGCGGCGCCCGGCGTCGGTTCGGGTTCGCTGACCGTTCTGTTCAACTCGGACGTGGGTAAAGGGCTGCCCTGGCGCTTCCGGCCGGTGCAGCGGAGCATCACGCTGCCGATCGGCGAGGAGCGGCTCGCCTTCTACGAGGCCGTCAACGAGAGCGATGGCCCCGTCGTCGGCCGTGCGGTCTACAACGTCACCCCGTTCAAGGTCGGGCCCTATTTCGCGAAGGTCCATTGCTTCTGCTTCGAGGAGCAGACGCTGCAGGCGGGGGAGCGGGTGGAGATGCCGGTCTCGTTCTACGTCGACCCGGCGCTGCTCGACGATCCGGACACCAGCGAGGTCCACCAGATCACGCTTTCCTACACGTTCTACATCGACGAGGAGGAGACGGCCAAGCTGCGCGCGGCCGTCGGACACGGCTCGACCAGCTAGAGAGCGGGCGAGGGCAGGAGAAGCAGGTTCATGTCGAGCACCGCGGCGGTACACGGCGACCACGCCCATGGCGGACACGGCCATGGCAAGCCGAATCATCCCTACCATCTGGTCGACCCGAGCCCCTGGCCCCTGGTCGGCAGCATGGCGGCGCTGGCGCTCACCGGCGGCGGCGTCATGTGGATGCATGGGGTCGCAGGCGGCCGCTGGGTCACGCTCCTCGGCTTCCTCGGCGTCCTCTACACGATGTTCCGCTGGTGGCGTGACGTCCTCAAGGAGTCGGCGCGGGGCGATCACAGCGATGTCGTCTCCAAGGGGCTGCGCATCGGCATGGCCCTGTTCATCACCTCGGAGGTGCTGTTCTTCTTCGCCTTCTTCTGGGCGTTCTTCTGGGGTGCGCTGTACCCGCCCGCGACTTTCCCGACCTCCTGGCCGCCTGAGGGTGTCGAGCCGGTCCCGACCTGGGGCATCCCGTTCCTGAACACCCTGATCCTGCTGCTTTCCGGCGCCACGGTCACCTGGGCGCACCACGCCATCCGCGAGGATGACCAGAAGACGGCGTTCAAGGCGCTGGTGATCACCGTCAGCCTGGGCGTGATCTTCACCTGCTTCCAGATCTTCGAGTATGTGGAGCAGATCCACGAAGGTTTCACGCTGCAGGACGCCATCTACGGCTCGGCGTTCTACATGGCGACCGGCTTCCACGGGTTCCATGTGCAGATCGGGACGATCTTCCTCGCCGTCTGCATGATGCGCGCCTACTACATGGCCTTTCGGCCGAACAAGCATGTCGGTTTCGAGGCGGCTGCCTGGTACTGGCATTTCGTCGACGTGGTCTGGCTGTTCCTGTTCGTGTGGGTCTACTGGTGGGGTGGCAGCCTGCAGTTCACGGCGGGCCCCGCCGTCGCCGGGTGACGGCGACGCCGCCGCCGCTCGCCACGGGCTTGGCCGGCCGTTGCCCACGTTGTGGGCAGGGTCGGCTGTTCCGGGGCTTTCTTCTGGTCGTGCCACGCTGTGAGCATTGCGGCTTGGACCTCAGCGTGCAGGACAGTGGCGATGGCCCGGTCGCCTTCATCATCCTCATCGTCGGCTTCGTGATCCTCATCGCGGCCCTCGTCGTCGAGGTCCGCTATGAATGGCCGGTCTGGCTGCACCTGCTGGTATGGCTGCCACTCTCCGTGCTTCTCTGCCTCGCCCTCATGCGGCCGCTGAAGGGGCTGCTCATCGCTCTCCAGTTCCGGCACCGCCGCCATGAGTTCGACGCCGGCTGAGGCCGGTCGGGCCTTCCGTCCCCGCCTTTGGCCGACCGTGGCGACGCTCGCGGGTCTCGCCCTGCTGCTGTCGCTCGGAACCTGGCAGCTGCAGCGTCTCGAATGGAAACGCGGCCTGATCGGGCATGCCCAGGCCCAGCTGGCGGCCGCACCGTTGCCGCTGCCCGAGACCGGGCTGGAGACCCTCGATTTTCGTCGGGTCTCGCTGAAGGGCACCTATCTGCACGACGCGGCCTTCGCGTTCGGCTTCACGGCCGAGGACGGCGCCCCGGGCAGCCGTCTGATCACGCCTTTCCGCCTCGACGATGGCCGTGTGGTCCTGGTCGACCGCGGCTGGCTGCCGACGGACCTCCTGCCGCCTCATGTGCCGGCGGGGTTGCAGATCCCGGGCACGATCACCCTGGAGGGCATCGGGCGCTGGCGTGGCTCGTGGCACCGCACCTGGTTCACGCCTGACGACTCCCCCGCCCAGCGCCGCTGGTACGGCTGGGACATTCCGGCCATGGCGGAGGCGACGGGCCTGCCGCTCGAGCCGCTGGAGGTGGTGCTGGAACGGTCCGAGGGGCCGGCGGGATTGCCCCAGGCCGAGCCAGTCTCGGTCGATCTGCCCAACGATCATCTCGGCTATGCCATCACATGGTACAGCCTCGCTCTCATCCTGGTCGTGATCTACGTCCTGTTCAGCACCAACCGCCCCGGCAGTGCCCGATCGTGAGAACCATCCGCATCATCGCCATCGTCACGGCGATCCTGGTCTATGCCCTGATCGTCCTCGGTGCGGTCGTCCGCACCACCAATTCCGGCCTGTCCTGCCCGGACTGGCCGACCTGCTATGGACACTGGGTCCCGCTGCCGTCCGACATCGCGGCGCTGCCGACCGTCGGCTACGAATACTGGCAGGTGATGCTGGAGTGGGTGCATCGCCTGATCGCGGGCTTCTTCGTCGGCCCGCTCGTGCTGCTGCTCACGGTCCTGACCTTCCTGCGCCGGCGCGCGCAGCCTCAGCTGGCACTCGCCGGCGGCGCGCTGCTGGTGCTGCTGATCGTTCAGGGGGCGCTCGGCGGCCTGACCGTGCTCGATCAGAACAGTCCCTGGTCGGTCGCGATCCATCTCGGCAACGCCCTGCTCGTCATGACCGCGACACTGCGGATCGCCGCGCTCGCATCGCCCCCGGATCCTTCGCCGCGGGCGCTGTTCGGTCCTGCGCTCGTCGTCTGGTGTCTTGGGCTGTTCGCCATGATGAGCGCCGCCATGACCGCGAAGAGCGGCGCCTCGCTGGCCTGCTCCACCTGGCCGCTCTGCAACGGTCAGTTCGTGCCCGACCTGGGCGACGAGTTCATCAGGATCCATTTTCTCCATCGCGTCCTGGCGGCGGCGACCGCGCTCGCGCTGCTCTATCTCTACTGGCGCAGCCGCAGCGTTCCCAATCTCCCGCCTTCGCTTGCACGGCTGGTGACGCTCGCCGCTGGCCTCGTAGTGGTGCAGGTCGGGCTCGGCGCTCTCATCATCCTGCTCGAGGTGCCGATCTGGAAGGCGGTCCTGCACCAGGCGGTCGGGGTGCTCACCTTCACCCTCGTCACCGTCATCCTCTGGCGCTGTGCCCCGATGGGCAGTGCCCCTGCATTTGGAGAGCCCGATGGGCTGGCACTACGCGGCGCTTGAGGACCGCTTCCGACGTCTCGCCGGGATCAACGGCGCCATCGCGATCCTGGACTGGGACACGGCGGTGGTCATGCCGAAGAAGGCCGCGGCCGACCGCGGGGAGCAGTTCGCGGTGCTGCGCCGGATCGCGCACGAGCTGCTGACCCACGCGGAGACGGGCGACCAGTTGGCCGGCGCAGAGCATGAGGACGACCTCGATCCGTGGCAGCGGGCCAATCTGCGCGAGATGCAGCGGCGCTATCGCCATGCGCACGCGCTCGAGCCGGCCTTGGTCGAGGCCTTGGCCCGCGCGACCACCGCCTGCGAGATGACCTGGCGGGAAGCGCGCGCCCAGGCCAATTTCGCGATGCTCGCGCCGCAGCTCGCGGAGGTGGTCCGCCTCACCCGGGAGGCCGCGGTGGTCACGGGGACGACGCTCGGCCTGTCGCCCTACGACGCGCTGCTCGATGCACATCAGGCAGATCTTCGCGATGGTGAGGTCGTCCGCCTGTTCGATCGCCTCGCCACGGAGCTGCCTGCCCTGCTCGACGCGGTCCTGGCACGCCAGTCGGCGGCACCGCCTGCCGTCCGGCCCACGGGCCCGTTCCCGCCCGAGCGCCAGAAGGAGCTCGGACGGAGGCTCATGACGCGCCTGGGCTTCGACTTCGAGGCCGGCCGCCTCGACGAGAGCACGCATCCGTTCTGCGGCGGCACGCCGGCCGACATCCGCATCACCACGCGCTACCGCGAGGACGAGCTGGTCTCCGCGCTGATGGGCATCCTGCACGAGACCGGTCATGCGCTGTACGAGGCCGGTCTGCCGGAGCGTTGGCGCAGCCAGCCCGTGGGCGAGCAGCGCGGCATGGCGGTGCACGAGAGCCAGTCGCTGCTGATGGAGATGCAGGCCTGTCGGTCGCCCGCGTTCACCGGCTTCCTGGCGGGCGAGCTGCGTTCCTATTTCGGCGACGATCCGGCCTTCGCGCCCGACAATCTTCAGCGGCTCTACACCAGGGTCGAGCGCGGCTTCATCCGGGTCGATGCCGACGAGATCACCTACCCGCTGCATGTCATCCTGCGCCACCGCCTTGAGCGTGCGCTGATCGGCGGGGAGCTGGAGGTGGCGGACCTGCCGGCCGCCTGGAACGAGGGGATGCGCGAGCTGGTCGGCGTCGTTCCGCCCGACGACCGGCTCGGCTGCCTGCAGGACATCCACTGGCCGGTCGGCGGCTTCGGCTATTTTCCCTGCTACACGCTGGGCGCCATGCTCGCGGCGCAACTGTTCCGGGCCGCCCATGCCCAGATGCCGGATCTGCTGTTCGCGATCGGGCAGGGCGATTTCGCGCCGCTGCTCGGCTGGCTGCGCGAGAATGTCCACGGCCAGGGCAGCCTCCCCCGATTCTCCGAGCTGGTCGAGCGCGCCTCCGGCGGCCCGCTCGCGGTCGAGCCGTTCCTGGCCCACCTGCGGGAGCGCTATCTGGGCGAGGCGGGCTGAGGGTCAGTTCGCCCGCACCTCGTGCATGGCGAGCCCGAGATGCGGCGCCATCAGGACGAACTCGCGATCGTCAGCCAGCAGGCGAATGTCCTCTTCCGCACAGAACGAGGCGATCAGCACGTCGATCGTCGAGCGCGGCGTGACGCCGACCGACCGGAGATGGCGGTAGTTGGCGGCGGCCTTGCGCGCTCGTGCATTCCCGGCCAGGTCGAAGCAGTCGAGCTGGCCGAGCGCGGCCTCGGCCGCACGCATTTCCCGGGTACTGCGATAGCCCTGCAGCACCTCCATCAGCACCAGATCGCCGACCACCGCCTCGTGTCGGCCGAGCAGCACGTCCAGTGCCGCCGTGGCCATGGTTTCGACGCCGCGGAAGTAGTCGACCCAGACCGAGCTGTCGACAAGCACCAGGTTCATGTGCGGTTCTTGAGCCGATCACGCCGCCACTCGTCGATATCGCCATCCCAGCTGGTCAGCTTGCCCCGCAGCTCGCGGATGCGCTCCTGGCCCTTCAGCTTGACCAGCAGCCTCAGCGCCTCCTCGACCACGGCCTTCTTCGTGCGCAGCCCCGTCGCGGCGAGGGCGCTGCGCATCAGCTCGTCGTCGATCTCGATGTTCGTCCGCACTCGCCAGCACCTCATGTGTATCGTTTATGCATAACATACACCCGAGCTTGGCGGCAACCGCCGCGGCCCTTGAGCCGGGGGCGGATCGCGCCTAAGTGCGTCGGGCCATGCGGATTGCTCCATGATTCGATATGTCAGCACGCGCGGGCAGGCCGGCCGGCGCAGCTTCGAGGAGGTGCTGCTGGCCGGGCTCGCCGAGGACGGCGGGCTGTTCGTGCCCGAGACCTGGCCCCGGTTCGCGCCCGAGGAGCTGCGGGCCTGCCGCGACCTCGACTATCCGGCCCTGGCCGCACGGCTGCTGGCCCCGTTCACCGAGGGCTGCTTCGACGAGGACGACCTGCGGCGGCTGGCCAGGCGGGCCTATGCCGAGTTCGATCATCCGGCGACGGCGCCGCTGCGGCACCTCGCTCGCGACAGCTGGCTGCTCGAGCTGTTCCACGGGCCGACGCTGGCCTTCAAGGACTTCGCCATGCAGCTGCTGGCTGCCATGTTCGACGAGGTCCTGCGGCGGCGCGGGGAGCAGGTGACCATCGTCGGCGCCACCTCGGGCGACACCGGCGCCGCCGCCGTGCATGCCTTCGCGGGCAAGGCGCAGGTCAAGATCGCGATGCTGCACCCGGAGGGCCGGGTCTCGCCGGTGCAGCGGCGGCAGATGACCAGCGTGCACGCGCCCAACCTGCTCAACGTCGCGATCCGCGGCACCTTCGACGACTGCCAGGATCTCGTTAAGGCGATGTTTGCCGATACGGGGTTCCGGCGCGAGCAGCGCCTCACGGCGGTCAATTCCATCAACTGGGCCCGGGTGATGGCACAGGCCGTCTACTATTTCTGGGCGGCGCTGCGCCTGGGCGCCCCGGATCGCGAGATCGCCTTTTCCGTGCCGACCGGTAATTTCGGCAACCTGTTCGCGGGGCGGGTCGCCGCCGCCATCGGGCTGCCCGTGGCGAGGCTCGTGGTCGCGACCAACGAGAACGACATCCTCGCCCGCTTCTTCGCCTCCGGCCGCTACGAGCGGGGGACGGTCGTCGCCACGACGAGCCCGTCCATGGACATCCAGGTGGCGAGCAATTTCGAGCGGCTGCTGCTCGAGCTCGAGGGTGGCGACGCCGAGCGCACCCGTGGTCGGATGCAGGGCTTCGCCCAGTCCGGCGGCTTCACGCTCGGCGGGCGGCCGCCGGCGCTGTTCGCCGGCGGCAGTGCCGATCAGGCCGAGGTCGCGGCGACGATCGCCTCGACCCTGCGCGCCACGGGCGCGCTGGTCGATCCGCACACCGCCGTCGGGCTGGCCGTGGCCGCACGCAACGAGCCCGAGGCCGGCATCCCCATGGTGACGCTGGCGACGGCCCATCCCGCCAAGTTCCCCGATGCCGTCGTGGCGGCGACGGGGATCGAGCCCAGGCTGCCCGAGCGCTATGCCGATCTGATGCGGCGGCCCGAGCGCAGCCTCACCTTGGACAATGACCTCGCCGCGGTCGAGGCCGCGGTCCGCGACAGGCTTGGAGCCGCATGAGCGACACGGTCGAGATCACCACCCTCGCGAACGGCCTGCGTGTCGTCAGCGAGACCATGCCACGGCTGCAGACCGCCTCGCTCGGCGTCTGGATCGACGTCGGCGCCCGCTACGAGGCGCCCGAGGTCAACGGCGTCGCGCACATGCTGGAGCACATGGCGTTCAAGGGCACGCGGCGGCGCTCGGCGCGCGCCATCGCCGAGGAGATCGAGCGCGTCGGCGGCAGCCTCAACGCCTACACCTCGCGCGAGCACACCGCCTACTATGCCCGCATCCTGGCGGACGATGTCGGGCTCGCGGCCGACATCCTGGCCGACATCCTGCAGCATTCGACCTTCGATCCGGCCGAGCTGGAGAAGGAGCGGCACGTCATCCTGCAGGAGATCGGGCAGGTGAAGGACACCCCCGACGACCTCGTCTTCGACCTGCTGCAGGAGGCCTCCTACCCCGACCAGCCGATGGGGCGGGCGATCCTGGGGCCCGAGAACATCGTCGCCGGCATGCCGCGCACGGCGCTGGTCGACTACATGGCGCGGCACTACGGCCCGAAGCGCATGGTGTTCGCCGGCGCCGGCAAGCTGGAGCATGGCCGGCTGGTCGAGCTCGCCGACCGGCTGTTCGGCGAGTTGCCGGCGACGGAGGGCGAGACCGCCCAGCCGGCCCGGTATGCCGGCGGCAACAGGATCGAGCGCCGGCCCGATCTCGAGCAGGTCCATCTGTGCGTCGCGGTCGAGGGCCTGCCCTACCACCATCCCGACCACTTCACCCTGCAGGTGCTCTCGACCGCGCTCGGCGGGGGCATGTCCTCGCGTCTGTTCCAGGAGGCGCGCGAGAACCGCGGCCTGTGCTACTCGATCTTCTCGTTCGCCGCCGCCTATGCCGACACCGGCCAGCTCGGCATCTATGCCGGCACCGATCCGTCCGACGTGCCGGAGCTGCTCCAGGTCACCGCCGGTGAGACTCGAGCGCTGATCGAGGATCCCGACGAGGACGAGCTCGCCCGCGCGCGCGCCCAGCTGAAGGCCAGCCTGCTCATGGGGCTGGAGAGCTGCTCGGCCGTGTCCGAGGATCTCGCCAAGCAGCTGCTCTGCTTCAACCGACGCGTGCCGGTCGAGGAGGTGGTGGCCAAGATCGACGCGGTCGATGCGGCGGCCGTCCGCCGCCTCGGCAGCGAGCTGCTGGCGCGCGGCGAGGTCACCGTGGCCGCGGTCGGCCCGATCAAGGATCTTCCGGCGATCGAGCTGCGCGGCTGAGGCGCCGTCACGGGGCGCGGACCGCAGACCCGGTCAGAGCATGAAGTCGGTGGCCGTGGCCAAGGGATGGTCGGTCCGCCCTTCCTCGTAGCCATAGGTGATGAAGTGACGCGCGGCCGCTTCGTGGTCGTGTCCGAACGCCGTCCTCAGATCGGCGTAGTTCGCCAGATACTGCTCGGCGTCGAACGTCGCCGCACGGCCTTCGCCATAGCCTTGGCGGATGAAGTGGCGCTTGCCGGCGAACGTGTCCGCCCCCAGCGCGTCGATCAGGTCGCCGTAGCTGGCGATGTAGGTCAGGGAGGAGAACGCCGGCGCCGCCGGCTGGCCCGCGAGCTCGAGATCGCCGGCGAGGTACAGTGCCTCGGCCCGCAGCCCGCCCTGGCCGGGGAGGAGCGCGAGATCGTGCCAGCCGCCCGGGCCGCGGCCGTCGGCGTCGACCTGCAGCACGCCGCCCTCGCCGGTCGGGCTGAACCGGACATGGCGGGCGAGCTCGCCGACGCCCGAGACGTGACCCCGCAGGAAGTCGCCGATCAGGAAGCCGTCGCTGCCCGCCTCGAAGTCGAGAACGGTGTCGCGACCTTCCTTGGCGGTGCTCCAGGCGAACCGGTCGGTTCCCTCGCGGCCTTCGAGCTGGTCTGCCCCCAACCCGCCAAAGAGCAGGTCGTTGCCGCTGCTGCCGATCACCCGGTCGTCACCGGCGCCGCCGCGGAGCGTGTCGTCGCCTTCGCCGCCTCTGATCTCGTCGTTGCCGGGGCCGCCATAAAGCTGATCGGTCTCGCGCCCGCCCTGGATCTCGTCGTCGCCCGCACCGCCGAAGATGACGTCCCGGCCGTCCGCCGTGATCAGCTCGTCGTCGCCAGGCCCGCCGTCGAGACGGTTGTCTCCGCCGAACGCGCGGATGACGTCGTCGCCGGCGAGGCCCCAGACCTGGTCGTCGCCGCCTCGATCGTCAGTCGGAACCGGGTCGGCGTAGATCTCGTCGTCACCGTTGGTGCCGCGGATCCGGTCGTTGCCGCTGCCGCCGACGGTCCGATCGCCAACCTCGAGGTCGTTGGGCAAAGCTGCGCCGGCCGCATCCAGCACGTCGTCGAGATCCATGAGCCGCTCCCTCCCGGAGAGCGGCAGCGTCTAGCATGCTCTAGGTGAAAAATGCCATCCGTGTTCGTCTCGGGCTATCCACTGATCAGCGGCAGCCACTCGTCCTGGTACCAGCGGACGAACTTTTCGACGCCTTGTTCGATCGAGGTTTTGGGGGTGAAGCCGGTGACGGCTTCGAGGTCCTGGATGTCGGCGTAGGTGGCGGGGACGTCGCCGGGCTGCATCGGCAGGAGCTGCTTGTGCGCGGTGACGCCGAGCGCGCGCTCCAGGGTGGCGATCAGGTGCATCAGCTCGAC
>JBFWWD010000017.1:0-39845 GCA_050246385.1 Geminicoccaceae bacterium | reverse complement strand
TGGGGCCGGTTTCGGCTGATGGCCGCTCGCTGTTCATCGACCTGGTCTCGCCCGCGGTGGTCGGCGATCGAGCCTTCCTGAGCCTGTTCAAGCCTCAGCCACCCGCGAGCTGTCTGGCAGGCCTCTATTGCAGCGCCACCTTGATCAGCCCAAGCGCGGAACCGTCCTGCTCGCGTCTGCTGGCGGTACGGACATCGCCCGCCGAAGCCGCAGCGCTTGACGCCGGGAACCGCTACATGGAGCTTGGTGAATCGATCGTGGAGGATCTGGCGCGCCATGGCGGTGTCGGTAGCATCGATCGCCAGCTCGACGCAGCCCTCGCAAGCTTCCTGGGCGGTTCCCGGGTCGGGGCGGTCGAGCGGGTCGAGGCGGAATCCTTCGCCGAGCTGGCGGGCCATTTCGACCGCAGCTGGATCGCCTCGCGGCAGCTCGCCGATCCGAGCGTGACCGCCGGCGCGGCTTCAGCGTAGGGCGAAGGTGGGCGCCAGCGCGACCGGCGCCTGGGCGAAGCTCAGCAAGGTACGCAGCTGCGCGGCGAGCGGCGACAGGGAGCGCAGGAACGCGCGCAGCGGGTTGCGCTCGACGGGTCGCGCCGCGATCGCCAGCGCGGCGTCGGGCGGCAGGTTGAGGGAACGGCGGATCGCGGCCAGCGCCTCGTCCAGGCCGCCGAGCTCGTCGACTAGCCCGAGCCTGATCGCCATCTCACCGGCCCAGACCCGCCCGCGGGCGATCTGCTGCACGCGCTCCTGCGGCAGGTCGCGGGCCTCGGCCACCAGCGCGGTGAAGCGGTCGTAGAGCCAGCCGACCAGGGCGTCGATCCGCGCCCGGGCCGCATCGGAGAACGGACGGTTGAGCGACCACTCGCCGGCATTGGCGCCGCGGGAGAGCTCGGCCCAGTTCACGCCGAGCTTGCGCCAAGCCTCCTCCAGCACCGGCTTGCCGGCGATCACGCCGATCGAGCCGGTCAGCGTCGCCGGCTGGGCGACGATCCAGTCGGCGCCCATGGCCAGCCAGTAGGCGCCGGAGGCCGCAGTGTTGCCCATCGAGACGATCACCGGCTTGCCGGCGGCACGGACCTCGAGCAGCGCGCGGCGGATGGTCTCCGAGGCCACCGCCGAGCCACCCCCGGAATCCAGGCGCAGCAGGACGGCGCTCACGCCCGGGTCGTCCGCCACGTCCTCGAGGGTCGCGGCGAGCTCGTCGGCAGCGATCTCGCTGCCGAGCGACCCGTCGCCGCGCCGGATCAGGCCGGCCGCGCGGATCAGGGCGACCCTGGCGCTGGCCGCGCCGGCCGTGCCGCCCACGGCCAGATAGTGGTCGAGCGACACCATCGCTGCGCCCGGCCCGGCGCGACGCAGGGCCGCCTTCGCCGTCTCGTCGCGATAGCGCAGCTCGTCGACCAGCCCCGCGGATCGTGCTTCGTCGGCGGTGAGCGGGCCGCGGTCGATCAGCTTCTGCACGTCGAACTGGCTCATGTCGCGCTGCTCGCCGATCCCGCGCGCGAGCTGGGCGCTCAGCGTGTCGAGCAGGGCCTCGAGCTGCTCCCGGTTGTGGCCCGAGAGCTGGCTGTCGGTCAGGCTCTCGAACGCCGATTTGTACTCGGCCCGCCGCAGCACCTCCATGCGGATGCCCAGGCTCGCCAGGAGATCGCGCGCGAGCGGCACCTGAATGGCGATGCCGGTCAGGCCGACCAGGCCGCCCGGCTGCAGCTCGATCGAATCGAACGCCGAGGCGATGTAGTAGCCCTCGTTGCCGGAGGCCAGCTCGCCGAAGCTGTCCGCCTCGGTGATCGCGAACTTGCCGGCCGCGCGAAAGCGCAGCACCGCCTCGCGCAGCTCCTGCGCCACCGCGAAGCCGTGCTCGGTCTCGGCGAGCCGCACCAGCAGGCCCCCAACGCGCGGGTCCTTGGCGGCGGCATCCAGCGCCAGCACGGTATCGGTGACGGTGGGTGCGGGCCGGAACTGCAGGTCGAGGAGATCGGGCGGACCGGCCGTCTCGGCGAGGCCGGGGCGCCAGTCGGCGGTGAGCAGGATCTTCTCGGGCAGCTCGTAGCGCTCCTCCGCCATCCGCCAAGCGAAGAAGCCACCGGCGATGGCGGAAAGGATCACCAGCGTGCCAATGGTCGCGAGCAGCCCGACCAGGATGCGCCAGGCGAGGCGCACGGCTCAGGCCGCGCTGGCCAGCCGGCCGCGCTCGCGGCGGCTCTCGGTGCGGAGCTGGCCGCAGGCGGCGAGGATGTCGCGGCCGCGCGGCGTGCGTACGGGCGAGGCGTGGCCGGCGGCCTCGACGATCCGCGCGAAGGCGTGGATCCGGTTGTTGGACGAGCAGGTGTAGGCCGAGCCGGGCCATGGGTTGAACGGGATCAGATTGACCTTGGCCGGAACGCCCTCGAGCAGGCGGACCAGCTCGCGCGCGTCGGCGTCGCTGTCGTTGACGCCGTGCAGCATGACATATTCGAACGTGATCGGCCGGCGCGACGGGTAGCGGCGGCAGGCGTCGAGCAGGGCGGCGATGTTCCACTTGCGATTGATGGGCACCAGCTCGTTGCGCAGCTCGTCGCGGACCGCGTGCAGCGAGATCGCCAACCCGACGCCCAGCTCCTGGCCGAGCTGCTCGATCCTCGGCACCACGCCGGAGGTCGAGACCGTGATCCGCCGCCGGGACAGATTGAGCCCGTGCTCGTCCATGGCCAGCCCGAGCGCGGCGGCAGTCGCATCGTAATTGAACAGGGGCTCGCCCATGCCCATCATGACCACGTTGGTGAACAGGCGCCCGTCCCGCCCAGTCGGCCACTCCTCCAGGGCGTCGCGCGCAACCAGCATCTGCGCCACTATCTCGGGCGTGGTCAGGTTGCGCACCAGCGGCATGGTGCCGGTGTGGCAGAAGCTGCAGCTCAGCGTGCAGCCGACCTGGCTCGACACGCACAAGGCACCCCGGTCCTCCTCCGGAATGAACACGCTCTCGACCTCCTGGCCGTCGGCGAAGCGCAGCAGCCACTTGCGCGTGCCGTCGGTCGAGCGCTGCTCGGCGGCGATCGCCGGCCGTGCCACCGAATAGCGCGCAGCCAGGCCGGCGCGCAGGCCCTTGGGCAGGGTGGTCATCGCCGCGAACGAGGCGGCACCGCGATGATAGAGCCAGTGGAACAGCTGGCGCGCGCGCAGCCGCGTCTGGGGTCCGACATCGTCGATCTCGGCCAGAACCCCCTCGAGCCCGGCGACATCCAGTCCGAGCAGGCTCGGGAGCCCGTCCGCGGCAAGCGCCTTCACGGCTGCGGGCTCACGACCGGCACGCCGCCCGCATCGCCTCGACCGCGGCGGTGAAGCCGCTGAGCGAGTAGGTATCGAGCGAGTGGGTATTCTTCACCGAGGTGCCGCGCACGGTCATGGTCGCGCCAGCCTTCATCGCCTCGATCAGCGTGCGGTCCTCGTCGTTGGTGCGGGTCCAGGCATGCTCGCCGTCGGTGAACATGCGGAAGGTCCGGCTGCCGATCTTCGCCTCGACCGCGCTGCCCTTCAGATAGGCGTAGCCCGGCTGCACGCTGACCTGCTCGGGCGGTGGGTCGCCCGGCAGGCGGGCCACCAGCAGGGCCGGCGGGTCACGCCGGGAATAGTTGCCGGACTGCTCCTTGGGCTCGCTGGCGACGTAGCAGATCCGCCCCCGGCTGTCGGTGACCTCGTAGACCGACCAGTCCCGGTGGACGCTGATCTGCTTTGGCACCGAATCGCCCGTCTGGGCATGCGCAAGCGGCGGAGCGACCGCCATGGCCATGACGATGCTGGCCCAACGCAGCGTATGTCGCATTGGTCTCCTTGACAGCTCGGTCCTCGATGGAATTCGCGCTAACATAAAGTGTTGCGCGTGAAAGTTAAAGCATCTCGCCGTGGGCTCACGATTTCTCGGACTCGGCGCGTGCGAAGCGGCGGATCGGCCCGTGAACATGGGCGCCGCGCGCCTCGCTCGGACCACCCGCGTGCAGTGGCCGCGGCGCGAATCGCCCCATGGCCAGGAGGCGGTCGTACATCACGATTGCGCCGGCGGCGGCGAGATTGATGCAGAACCGGGTCGGGATGCGCACGACGTGATGGCAGCGTGCGAGCATCGCCGGCGACAGCGAGCTGCGCTCGGGCCCGAACACGTAGGCGGCGCTGGGCGGATGGCAGAAGCTGGGCAGCTCGACCGCGTCGTCGACCAACTCGCAGCCCACCAGACGGCAGCCGCGGGGCAGGCGCAGCTCTTCGACCGAGGGGAAGTCGTAGACCGGCAGCTGCTCCTGGGCGCGCGAAGTGTCCGACGCCGCCGAGCGGACGCCATACTCGGTCCGGACCAGGAACACGAAGCTCGCGCCGAAGGCATGGGCCGAGCGGATCAGGTTGCCCAGGTTCATGGGCTTGCTGATGCTCTCGGCACCGATCGCGAAAAAACCTCGCATGGCCGAATCCATGCCCGCTTCTAGAGCGCGCCCGCCGCCAGCGTCCAGCTTCTCAGGCAGGCCAGCCTCCTCTATGGCATGGGCCGCATCACTGGCTGGAGGGATCTATGCGAGCCGTCGTTTGCCGGGAGCTGCGCGGACCCGACGCTTTGGAGGTCGCCGATCTGCCCTTGCCCGAGCCGGGTGCCTGCGGTGTTCGGATCCGCGTGCGCGCGGCGGGGGTGAACTTCGCCGACGGGCTGATGCTGACCGGCCGCTACCAGGAGCGCCCGGCGCTACCGTTCACGCCGGGCCTGGAGCTTGCCGGCGAGATCGACGCGGTCGGCGCCGGCGTGCGCGGTCTGGCGGTCGGCCAGCGGGTCCTGGCGGTGGTCGGCCACGGCGCCTTCGCCGAGTATGCGGTGGCACGGGCGGAAGATGTCGTGCTGTTGCCGGACGACATCGACGACGTGACCGCTGCCGGATTCGCGATCGCCTACGGCACCGCGCACGGCGCGCTGCGCTGGCGCGCCGAGCTGCACGCCGGCGAGGTGCTGCTGGTGCACGGCGCCGGCAGTGGTGTCGGCCTGACCGCGGTCGAGTGCGGCAAGGCGATCGGCGCCTCGGTGATCGCCACCGCCCGCGGCGCGGACAAGCTCGCCGTCGCCCGCGAGCATGGCGCCGACCATGTGCTCGACAGCGAGGCGCCCGAGCTGCGCGACCGGATCCGGGCACTGACCGACGGGCGAGGTGCCGATGCCGTGTACGACCCGGTCGGCGGTGCCCTGTTCGATCTGTCGCTGCGCGCCATCGCCTGGGAAGGTCGGATCGTGGTCGTCGGCTTCGCCTCCGGTATCGTGCCGCAGATCCCGGCCAACCATCTGCTGGTCAAGAACGCGGCCGTGCTCGGCTTTTATTGGGGCAGCTACCGCAAGCACGATCCCGAGCGGCTGCGTGCCGGCTTCCGCGAGCTGTTCATCTGGCATCGCGAAGGGCGGATCCGGCCGCTGGTGTCGCAGACCCTGCCGTTCGAGCGCGCCGCCGAGGCGATTGGACTTCTGGGCGAGCGGAAGGTGCTCGGCAAGCTGGTGCTCACCGTGCCATGATCTGCTGTGCCTTGTGCTTGCGCTGGCGCGCGGCGGGAGCCTAATTCCTCGGTATGGATGAACTCACGCTCGTCATCGGCAACCGCAATTCATCGTCCTGGTCGCTTCGGCCCTGGCTGCTCCTGCAGCATCTCGGGCTCCCCCACCGGGTCGTCACCATCCCCCTGCGCCGACCGGACACGGCCGCCCGGATCCATCGCCACTCCCCGGCGGGGAAGGTGCCGGTCCTGCGCGTCGGCGAGTTGGCGGTCTGGGATTCGCTGGCGATCGCCGAATGGCTCGCCGAGCGTCATCCCGAGCTGTGGCCTGCCGACCCGGCTCAGCGGGCGCTTGCGCGCTCGGTATCGTGCGAGATGCACAGCGGCTTTTCCGCCCTGCGCACTTTCCTGCCGATGGACTTCACCGCCCGGTTCGGGCCGCCGGGCAAGCTGCTGGCCTCGGTCGAGGCGGACATCGAGCGGATCGTCGCGATCTGGGCGAGCTGCCGTCGGGCGGCCGCGGGCGCCGGTCCGTTCCTGTTCGGCAGATTCGGCATCGCCGACGCCATGTTCGCGCCCGTCTGCTCGCGGTTCACCACCTACGCCGTGCCGTTGGAGCGCGCCGCCCAGGCCTATGTCGACACGGTCATGGCGATGTCGCCAATGCAGGAGTGGGGACGTTTGGCCCATGCCGAGGTCGCGGGCCTGCCGCTGACCGAGGAACGGGAATCCGTTGCTGCACCGTCCGGGCCGATGTCGTCTGCGGCACCCGCTACGCCGTCGCCGAGCCCGCCACCTTTGGTGGCACCGCCTCCGCCGCAGCGGCCCGCCGTCACGATCGCACCGCTGCCGTTGCCCCAGGCGCCACCGACTCGTTCGCTGCAGCCCGCGTCGGAGGCAGCGCCTTTGCCCACCACCGCAGCGCCCCGACCGGTCGAGCCCTTGCCGGTCGAGCTCCGAGAAGCGCCCCCGATCGAGCGGGTGCTGCCGCCGCGTCCCGCCGAGCGGCGCGAGACGCGGCTGCCCGAGCCGGTCCCCGCGGCATCTCAGGCGGTGCCGCCGCCCCGCCCCGTCGAGCCCCGGCCGACGCCGCCGCCCGCGCCGGCCTCCTCTCCCGTCGTCGCGGGGCCGCTGGAGCCGCCGGCCGAGCTGCGCCGGATCCCGCGGCCGATCCCCTCGACGGTCATGGTCAAGCCCATAGGGGACGGAACTCGGCGACGACGCTGAGATAGACGCCGCGCTTGAAGGGCACGATGAGTCCTGGCAGCTCCTCCGGCTCGACCCAGCGCCAGTCCCGGAACTCCGGATGCGGTCCATCGATGCGGATGTCGGCGTCCGTGCCGGTGAACCGGAAGGCGAGCCACTTCTGGCTCTGCCCGAGATGGCGGCCATGCCATCGCCGCGACGCCACCGGTGGCGGCAGATCGTACGAACGCCAGCAGCGACTCTCGGCCAAGAGATCGACCCGGTCGGTGCCGATCTCCTCGAGCAGCTCGCGCCGCCCCGCCTCGACCGCCGTCTCACCCCGGTCGATGCCGCCCTGCGGCATCTGCCAGGCCGGTTCGGTCATGTCGCGGCGCTGGCCGACGAAAGCCCGGTTTTCCGGATTGAGCAGGAACAATCCGACGCAGGGTCGATAGCCTGAGCGCGGCAGGTCGGTCTCGACGCAGTCGGGGGTCACTGGCGAGCCAGAGCGGGAGCGGGCTCGTCCAGCAGGAACCGGCTTGGCGGGACCAGCTCGATGCCGCGGGCCGGGAGACCCGCGATCCAGGCGGCGAGCCGCTCCAGTGTCGCCGGCGACGGCCCCGTCGCGGCGAGTGCGCGGCCATCGCGCATCGCCATGGCGGCGATCTCGGCCAGAGCTCGATCGATCGCCTCCGGCATCGGAACGAGGTCGACCGGGATGGCACTGGCATGGGCGAGACCTGCCGTCCGGGCCGATACGGCCAGCCGATCGCCGCCGATCTCGATCAGGCCGAGACCCCGCTCCTGGAGCTCACGGGCAAGAGGCAGAAAACTTTCGGCGGAAGCGGCGAACGCACCTGCCTCACCGTCGAGCGCGACATAGCCGCTGCCTTGCGCCAGCACGTGGCGCAACGTCGAGATTGCGGCATCGCTCGGCAGGTCCGCCCGCACGGTCAGCGGTCCGGCATCGTCCCGCGAGCGTGCGGGCTGAACTGGCAGGCCGAGCAGCACCTCGTGACCCGCGGCGCGGGCCCGTGCCTGCCAGCCGGAGGCATCGGAATAGGGCGAGAAGGACAGGGCGACCGGCGCCGGCAGGGCAAGTGCCCGCTGGCCCTGCCGATCGATCAGGCCGAGGCCGGTGACCAGGACCGCGACGCAGGCCTTTTGGCAGCCTCGGTCCACGGGCCTTGCATAGCGGGCGAGCGGCCGCACGCCATCTTTTGCGACACGCGGCACGATCCCATCGGGGGTGTGCTCCAGCAGGTTCGGGTCGGGAGTGGCGGGAGGCCCCTGGCCGACGTCCGGCTCGACCAGACTCAGCCGTGCCGGGACCTCCGGTTCAGGAATATCGGCGGCCGGCGGCGCGGGCGCCGTGATCGGCACGATCATCGGCGGCGGGCCGACATAGCGGACCTTGCCCGCAGGCAGGGCCGCTGCGGCGGCGACCAAGCCCACAATGGCTGCGGCCCCCACGCCGGCCCCGATCGCGAGACGTCGCACCCGCCGCGGCAGGGCTGGCAGCGCGGGAAGCCTGGGCTTCGCCACCGGCGTCGGATCAGCCCTTGTTGGACGGGCCGGCGGCGGTCCGGCCCTCGTAGAGCGAGATGCCGCGCAGCAGATCGAGAGCTCGGGCGAGCTGGTAATCCTTGCCGTCGACCGGCTCGCCCATCTCGGGCGGCTGCGCCGCGTTCGCGTCGCCATCGGCCTGCTCGTTGGACAGCCGACCGCGCAGATCGGCCTCGCGCCGTCCCGGCTCGTCGTCGAGTTGCTCGACGTTGGCCTGGTGGACCTCGATGTCCGGGGTGATGCCCTTGGCCTGGATCGAGGTGCCGGCGGGCGTGTAGTAGCGCGCGGTGGTGAGCCGGATCGCACCCTCGCCGGGCAGGGGCATGATCGTCTGCACCGAGCCCTTGCCGAAGGACTGCGTGCCCATGACGATCGCCCGTCGCTGATCCTGCAGGGCGCCGGCGACGATCTCGGAGGCCGAGGCGGAGCCGCCATTGATCAGGACCACCATCGGGATCCCCTCGGCGACGTCGCCGGGCCGGGCGTTGAAGCGCTGGATCGAATCCGGCCGCCGGCCGCGGGTCGAGACGATCTCGCCCTTGTCGATGAAGGCGTCGGCGACGGCGACCGCCTGGTCGAGCAGGCCGCCGGGATTGTTGCGCAGGTCGAGCACGATCCCGGTGAGCTTGTCGCCGCCGATCTTGCTGGTGGTGTCGGCCAGCTTCTCGGTCATCTCGCTGGCGGTCTGCTCGTTGAAGGTGGTCAGCCGCACATAGGCGACATCGCCCTCCACCCGGGCCCGCACGGGGGAGATCTTGATCACCGCGCGGTTCAGGCTGACGTCGAACGGCTCCTCCTTACCCTTGCGCAGGAGGCGCAGGTCGATCTTGCTGTCGACCGGGCCGCGCATCTTCTCGACCGCCTCGCTCAGCGACATGCCCATCACCGGCTCGCCGTCGATGTGCGTGACGAAGTCGCCGGGCTGGACGCCCGCGCGCGAGGCCGGCGTGTCGTCGATCGGCGAGACCACCTTGACCAGCCCGTTCTCCATCGTGACCTCGATGCCGAGGCCGCCGAACTCACCCCGGGTCTGCACCTGCATGTCCCGGTACTTCTCGGTATCGAGATAGCTCGAATGCGGATCGAGTGACGTCAGCATCCCGTTGATCGCCGCCTCGATCAGCTGCTTTTCGCTGACTTCCTCGACATACTCGGCGCGCACGCGCTCATAGACGTCGCCGAACAGCTTGAGCTGGCGGAACGAATCGGCCGACGCCGCCTGCGCCACCACCTGCTGCACCGGCTGCAGGGCCAGTCCCGCGCCGAAGGCGGTGGCGACGAGCAGGCTGACCTTGATCGCGTTCCTTGGCATCAACTCGCCACCTTGTCCTGATAGGCCCGGGGCCACGCCGCGGGATCGAGCGGCACGCCCTCGTGCCTCAACTGCATGTAAAGAGAGGCAGGCTCATCCGCTCGGGCCTCGATCCTGCCCACCGACTGACCCGCAACTAGGCGCGCGCCTTCGCCTACGTCAAGCTGCGTCATCCCGACCAGCACGACATGATATCCGCCACCCTGATCGATGATCAAGAGTGGTCCGAGATCACGAAACGGCCGGGCATAAACCACCTCGCCGGGAACCGGAGCGCTGACGGTCTGAGCTACGCGCGTGGTGAGCTTCAGTTCCCTTTTGAGGCGCGGGCTGCCCGGCGAAAGACCCTCGAGCGCTCCCGCGATCGGCAACAGCCCGCCATCGTCCCGGGTGCGCACAAACGGAAGTC
Source organism: Geminicoccaceae bacterium (assembly GCA_050246385.1). GTDB lineage: Bacteria > Pseudomonadota > Alphaproteobacteria > Geminicoccales > Geminicoccaceae > Benzoatithermus. Next base: position 29,881 of record JBFWWD010000017.1, on the reverse strand, counting down.
GCCGTTTGGCTGCGGGCGGTGGGACGGCCGCGCGCAGAAAGCGCGGATCGAGACGCAGCTCGCTGCCGAGGCTGCGCTTGCGTCCCCTCTTCGCTTCCGGAAGGGGTGCCGGCGCCGGCCGCCGTGCAATCTGGCCAGGACCGACTGGCACGAGGCGCATCGCGGCCGCGCCGCTCGGACCATAGTACGTCGACTCGGCCTCGATCGCGGCGATCCGGGCGCGGAGTGCGGAGCGCCAGCTCGCACCGGCGGCGTCGAGGAGTGTCTCTGCCGAAGCTACTTGCGAGAGAACGCGCGAGCGGGCCGCCGTCGCGGCCCGCAGCCAGCCGCCGAGCGCCGTGCGTTCGCGCCCCCATCTGAGAAGCTCTGCGGTGTCCTCGGCGGCCGTACGGACCAGCTCACCAAGCACCAGCAGCCGGCGCGGGTCGGCGGGGGCTGTCGCGGACGCTGCCAGCATCGCGGCCAACGCAGTCCGGGCCGCCCGCAGCCGCTCGCCCAGCTCGAGGCGGTAGTCGTCGAGCGACGCCGCCTCCTTTCGCAGCGCCTCGAGCGCGTTCAGGTCGTTTGCAGCGATGGCGGCCAGACGCTCGGACCGTGCTGTTGCCCGGTCCCGTTCCTGCTCGGCCCGCACGAGCCGGAGCCGGCATTCATCCGACGAGGATTGCGCGCGTGCGCCGGAACAGCCGATACACACCACGATGGCCAGCACGAACGTCAGCCATACCCGGACGATGCCGGCCAAATGCTGCTCTCCGCGGGAAGTTCCGCGGCTCGGTCATGCGCCCGCGAGGGTAAACCGGGCGTTAGCGGCCGGCTCTGCTCGCCGGTCGACAAGCCGCCGATTGGGGGGCAGGGTGGCGACCGAAGGCAGCGAACAGGCGCCACTCAGGGGGAGATCTGGACGATGGCCACGGCGCTGGGGCTTCGGGTCGGCGAGGCCGTGCTGGGTGGTGTCGTGCTGGGGCTGGGGCTGTTCGTCGGCATCGAGACCGCCCTGCTCGAGGTGGCACCCAGCAACGCCGCGATCGGGCCCCGACTGTTTCCCTTCCTGGTGGCCTCGGGCCTGGTGATCGTCGGGTTGCTGGTCCTGCGCCAGGCGCTGTTCGGGCACGTCGCCCACGAGCGCGGCTTCGAGCTCGACTGGGGAGCGGTGGCCTGGGTCGGGGGCGGGCTTCTGGTCCAGCTCTGGCTGGTCGAGCGGCTGGGCTGGGTCCTCGCCACCGCGCTCCTGTTCCTGGCCGGCACGCTCGCCTTCCGCGACCGGCGCATCCTGCTCAATCTGGTGATCGGGCTCGCCCTGGCGGCACTGACCTTCTGGGTCTTCAACGACGGGCTGGGGCTGAGCCTGCCGGTCGGCACGGTCTTCGAGGACCTGCTGGCCGGCGACGAGCCGGCCGAATAGGGAGGCGGGCGCCATGGAGACGCTGGCGGCACTCGGGCAGGGCTTTCTGGTCGCCCTGACGCCGATCCATCTGTTCTGGTCGGCGGTGGGGGTCACCGTCGGGACCGCGATCGGGGTCCTGCCCGGGATCGGCCCGGCTTTGACCGTGGCGCTCTTGTTGCCGGTGACCGCCAATCTCGACCCGACCGCCGCCTTCATCATGTTCGGCGGGATCTACTACGGCGCCATGTATGGCGGCTCGACCACGGCGATCCTGCTCAACACGCCGGGCGAGTCGGGCTCGATCGTGACCGCGATCGACGGCAACATGATGGCGCGCCAGGGCCGCGGCGCGCAGGCCCTGGCGACAGCGGCGATCGGCTCCTTCGTCGCCGGCACCATTGCCACGCTCGCCTTGAGCTTCGTCGCCCCGCAGCTGGTCAAGCTGGCGCTGCTGTTCGGCCCGGCCGAGTATTTCGCGCTGATGGTGCTGGCCCTGACCACGGTCACCGCCGTGCTCGGCGACAGCCTGGTGCGCGGACTGTCCAGCCTGTTCATCGGCTTGGCGCTCGGGCTGGTCGGGATCGACCTGCAGACCGGCCAGGCGCGGTTCACGCTCGGCCAGCTCGAGCTGCTCGACGGCATCGACGTGGTGGTGGTGGCAGTCGGCCTGTTCGCGGTCGGCGAGACGCTCTACACGGCCGCCCGCTTCCGGTTCGAGAAGGAGGAGTTCTTCAAGCTCGCCGGCTCGGTCTGGATGAGCGCCTCGGATTGGGCGCGCTCCTGGAAGCCCTGGCTGCGCGGCACCGCGATCGGCTTTCCGATCGGCGCTTTGCCGGCCGGCGGCAGCGAGATCCCGACCTTCCTCTCCTACCTGACCGAGAAGCGGCTGTCCAAGCATCCCGAGGAGTTCGGCAAGGGGGCCATCGAGGCGGTGGCAGGGCCGGAGGCGGCCAACAATGCGGCGGTCGCCGGCACCCTCGCGCCTCTGCTGTCGCTGGGACTGCCGACGTCGGCCACCGCCGCGATCATGCTGGCGGCCTTCCAGCAGTTCGGCCTGCAACCCGGGCCACTCCTATTCGACAACAATCCGGAGCTGGTCTGGGGCCTGATCGCCAGCCTCTATATCGGCAATGCGCTGCTGCTCGCGCTCAATCTGCCGCTGGCCGGGGTCTGGGTGAAGCTGCTGCGCATCCCGAGGCCGTGGCTCTATGCCGGCATCCTGGTGTTCGCGACCATGGGCACCTACACGCTGAACAACAATGTGGTCGACCTCGTGATCCTGTGGATCATCGGCATTCTCGGCTTCGGCATGCGGGTGCTCGACGTCCCCGTCGCTCCCTGCGTGGTCGGCCTGATCCTCGGCCCCTTGGCCGAGCAGCAGTTCCGCCGTGCCCTCTCGATCAGCCAGGGCGATCCCAGTGTCTTCTTCACCCACCCGATCTCGCTCCTACTGCTCGTCATCGCCCTGGCTCTCGTCCTCACGCCCATTCTGATGCGACATTGGAGAAGGGCAGATTGAACCATAGGAAGCGCACGCTGGATGCCTGACGACAGCCAGTTCTGGGTCGCCTTGGGCGAGATCGTCTGGATCAATATCCTGCTCAGCGGCGACAACGCGGTGGTCATCGCGCTTGCCTGCCGTTCGCTGCCGAACGAGATGCGGAAGTGGGGCATTCTTTTGGGTGTTGCTCCAGCGATCGTGCTGCGGGTTCTGTTCACCGGGTTCGTCAGTACCCTGCTCCAGGTGCCGTATCTGAAGTTCGTCGGCTCGGCCCTGCTGCTCTGGATCGCGATTGGGCTGATGCTGCCCGAGGAGGATGACGATCCCGAACATGCCGGCGGGCATCATGGCAGCCTTTGGGTCGCCATCCGCACCATCGTCGTTGCCGACGCCGTCATGAGCCTGGACAACGTGATCGCGATCGCGGCCGCCGCGAACGGCGACAACATCCTGCTCGTCTTCGGGCTGCTGCTCAGCATGCCTCTGGTGATCTTCGGCAGCGCCCTCCTGCTCAAGGTGATGGAGCGCTGGCCCGTTCTGGTGGTGGCCGGTGCTGCCCTGCTGGGGTGGATCGCGGGCGAGCTGCTGCTGTCCGATCCTGCCCTGCACGGTTGGGGTGAGCATGTCGGAGCGATGATCGAGAAGGGGGTGCCCGCCTTGTGCGCGGCGCTCGTGGTAGCGACGGGACATCTTTGGGCAGCGCAGCGCCGGCGGGCGCAGACGGTCGCCGCCGAGCGCGACGGGTTCTGAGGCACGCCGCTGCAGCGGGGAGAAGGAGCGATGCAGCTGCCGGCGGGTGAGCCCGCGATCCGCACCATCGCCATGCCGGGCGACACCAACCCCGCCGGCGATGTCTTCGGTGGCTGGCTGATGGCGCAGATGGACCTCGCCGCCGGCAACGTTGCCGCCCGCCGGGCGCGCGGCCGCTGCGCCACCATCGCCGTCGACGGCTTCACCTTCCTCAAGCCGGTCCGTGTCGGCGACGAGGTGACCGTGCACGCCGAGATCCAATCGGTCGGCCGCACCTCGATCAAGCTCAGGGTCTCAGCTTGGCGCCGGCCCCGCCACGACGATGAGCGGCTCCAGGTGACCGAGGCGATGTTCACCTTCGTCGCGATCGACGACGACGGCCGACCCCGTCCGGTGCCACCTGCGTCGCGATGACCGGGCCCGTCCTCGTCGTCGGCGCAGGCCCGGTCGGGCTCACCATGGCCATGGAGCTGGCGCGCTATCGTGTCCCAATTAGGATCATCGACAAGACGCCCGCCCGCACCGACCAGTCGAGAGCGCTCGCAGTTTGGGCAAGGACGCTGGAGCTGCTCGATCGAGCCGCCTGCGCCGACCCCTTTGTCGCGACCGGGCTGCAGGCCACGGCAGTGGCGATCCTGGCGGGCAGGGAGCAGATCGCCCGCGTGGCGCTTGACGAGGTGGAATCGGCTTTTCCGGGCGTGCTGCTGATCCCGCAATCGGACAGTGAGCGGCTGATCGAGACGCATCTGCAGGGCTTGGGCGTGACGGTCGAGCGGAGGACCGAGCTGTCGGCGTTCATCGATCGAGGCGAGTGCGTGGCCTGCACCCTCCGCCATTCCGCAGGTGGGATCGAGACCGTCGAGGCGAGCTGGCTCGTCGGCTGCGACGGCGCCCATTCCTTCGTTCGGCAGGCCCTGGGCAAGCCGTTCCTGGGCGACACGCTGCCGACCAACGTCGTCCTCGCCGACGTTCATGTAGCCGGCCTGGCGATTCCCCCGACCGAGCTTGCCGTGTTCTGGCACCGCGACGGCGTGCTGGTGTTCTTCCCGATCGGGCAGGGGCGCTATCGCATCGTCGCCGACATCGGCGCGACGCCACGGCACGACCCCTCCCTCGCCGAGGCCCAGGCGCTTGTCGGTCGCCGCGGACCCGGCGGCGTGACCCTGGCCGATCCCGTCTGGCTTTCCGGCTTCGGGATCAACGAGCGCAAGGTGGAGGACTACCGTGCCGGCCGCGTCTTCCTCGCCGGCGACGCCGCCCACATCCACAGCCCCGCCGGCGGCCAGGGCATGAACACGGGCATGCAGGACGCCTTCAATCTCGCCTGGAAGCTGGCGCTGGTCGAGCGGGGGCTCGCCAAACCGGCGCTGCTCGACAGCTACAGCACCGAGCGCTCCGCGGTCGCGGCGCAGATCCTGGCCGAGTCCGGGCGCCTGACCCGAGTCTCCACGTTGAGAAACCAGCTCGCCCAGCATCTGCGCAACTTCGTGGCGCATTGGCTGCTCGGACTCGCCGGCGTGCGCCACGCGGTCGCCCAGAAGCTGTCGGAGATCGCGATCGGTTATCCCAACAGCCCGCTCAACCGCGGCTCGGCCAGAGGCGGTCCCGGCCCCGGAGAGCGGATCGTCGCCGACCGGCCCTTCGGCACCGGCGACCGCCCACGTTTCGCGCTGCTGGCCCAGGACAGCGAGCGGGCCCAGGCGATCTTGCAGCAATACGCCTCCTTGCTGGAACCGGTCCTCCGCGCCCCGGCAGACGAGTCGGGGGTCTGGCTGGTGCGTCCCGATGGCTACGTCGCCGCGGTGGCACCGAGCAGCGACTGGGCGGCGATCCACGACTGCCTCGCGGCGATCAGAAACTGACCGCCGGAATCAGGCGGCGCGACAGCGCCGGACAAACTCGTCCAGCTCGGAATCGTTGAGGTCGGACACTGCCCAGAACACGAAGCCGTCCTGCTCCCAATGTCGCGCATGGCAGCCGTCGATCGTGCCCTCGGTCTCCGCCATGCCGCCGATCGGGGTGGGCCAGACGAACAGGTCGATCTGATGCTTCCGGCGGCGATAGACGATCACCGCCGCAATCCGGCCATCGACATAGCCGAGCCGGCCGCCGATCAGCGCGAAGCCCTGCTCGCCCGCATCCTTGGCCGGCGGCGAGAAGTCGACCTTGCCGTCGAACCAGGGCTTGACCGTATGACCGTCGGCCGAGACTACGTCGATCGCATGGCCGGGCTGCAGTGCTCGGACATGCGCCCCGACGACGCGGTCGAGCGCATCGCGTCGATGCGACTACCCGCAGCCTGCATCCGCATATGACGGGTAAGATCACCGTGGCCGCGCCGGACACTCCTGCCCTGACCGGGTGGTGACTTAGCCCTAGTCGACTACCGGCGTCACCTCGACGAGCACTTGGCGCGAGGGATCGTTGGCTGCGAAAGTGCGCTCGATCTTGAGCTCGCTGTCCTTCGCTGTCCGCTCCAGATACTCCGCGACCCGGTCCACGCGCCGCTCGGCCATCCAGCGATTGTAGCGCCGTGCCTCCTCTGCGGTCTGGCCGGACACGTCGTCCGAGCCGACGGCCCCGACCAGCCGCACCGCGTAGCTGCGCCGGGGCTCCAGGCCCTGCGCGAGCGCGCGCAGCCGGCCGTCCAGGCTGTCCGGCAGATAGCTGCTGTTGACGTCGAAGGTGATGGTCAGCCGCTCAGGCTCGGGCGAGGGCGCTGGCTCGGGGGGCGGTGCTGCCGGCTCGACGGCGGCGGTTCCGGTCGGGGCGGGTTCCTCTGCGGTCGTCGCGTCGGCCGCCGAGGGAGTCGGCGTGGCGGCCTTGGCCTGCAACTCCGCCCGCAGCTTGGTGACATCTGCGTTGGCGCCGGCCAGGAGCCCGTCGAGCGCGTGCACCTGCTGCTCGAGTTCCGCGATTCGCGTCTGGGTGGCGGCCGCGTCCGCCTGCGCCTGGGCGAGGGCATCCTTGCCTTGCTGGGCTGTCTGCAGTGCCGCATCGCGCTCGGCTGCTGCGGCATCGCGCTCGGCGACGGCCGAGGCTCGCGCCGCTTCGGCCTCGGCCTGGCCGCGTTGGGCGGACCAGCCCCAGCCGGCAGCGACCAGGAGCAATGCCGCGAGGATCGCAGGTACGGCAAAGCGGCCAGGACCCCGGCCCTGAGGTCTCGGCTCCGGCAATTCTTGCGGATCGGTCATCTTATGGTTCCTGAGCCTGCTCGCTTATTCGCGAGTCCGTTGGGCAAGATCTGCAGCCGGCACCCGGCGCGGATCGGGCAATGCTGCACGACTGCGCAGTTCCAGCGCGCCACTCAAGCCATTTGTGGGCGCGGTCGGCCACAGCCGTGCGGGAAAGCGCCGGCGATGCGACTTGCGATCGCGACGCCGCGCGGCAGAGTCGCTTCGGACGTAACTCCGGAGACCCCGGCATGACGACCTTGCTGCGGCTGCTCGCCGACGATCTGACCGGTGCCCTGGACAGCGCCGCGGCATTCGCGGCGCCCACGGCACCGGTGCCGATCCGGTGGGAGCCCGTCGCGGCCGACGCGGGCAGCCTTGCGCTCGACAGCGGCACGCGCGAGGCATCTGCCGACGCTGCCCGCGATCGGGTCCGTCGCTTGGCAGCCATGCTGCGCGGCCGCGAGATCGACGTCGCGTTCAAGAAGATCGACAGCCTGCTGCGCGGCAACGAGGCGGTCGAGATCGATACGCTCCTGCGCGAGCTGGCCCCGACGCATTCCATCCTGGCGCCGGCGTTCCCCGCCCAAGGTCGTGTCACGCGCGATGGTCGGCAGCTCCACTGCGTGGCCGACGGTCGCTGGCAGCCCGTTTCGACCGATCTCGTGCGCGAGCTCTCGGCGCTTGGCCACCGGGTCCATCGCGCCCGACCGGGCGATCCGTTGCCGTCCGGCCTGAGCGTCTGGGATGCCGAGAGTGATGAGGGGCTCGATGCGATCGTAGCCGTGGCCGATGGCGGCCAGCGCCCGCTCTGGATCGGCAGCGGCGGTCTCGCCGCGGCGCTGGCGCGTTGCTTCGGCCGAGTCTACAGGATCGCTACGCCGCTGCCTTGCCCCATCCTGGGCCTGTTCGGCAGCGATCACCCGGTCATGCGAGAGCAGCTTGCCGACGTCGCCGATCGTCACGAGACGCTGGGGCATGCTGCCGACACTCAGCGAATCGCGGGCCGCCTACGCGGCGAAGGCGTGCTGATGCTGAGCGTCGCTGTCGCGACAGGGTCGACGCGTGACGCCGCGGCGAGGCGGATCGCGGGCACCTTCGCCGCCCTGGTGCGCCGGCTCGATCCGCCAGGCACGCTGGTTGCCTCCGGCGGCGAGACATTGCGCGGGCTGTGTCGCGCACTGGAGGCGACACAGCTCGACGCGGTCGGCGAGGTAATGCCAGGCATCCCCTGCGCGATCCTGCGCGGCGGCCGGTGGGACGGTACGGTGGTCGTCTCCAAGTCCGGCGCTTTCGGGGCTCGCGACCTCCTGCGCCGCCTGCTCAGACCCCAGGAGCCAGAGGCATGAAGCCCCATCTCGCCATCACCATGGGCGACCCCGCCGGCATCGGCCCCGAGATCATCGCCAAGGCCTGCGCGAAGTTGAAGGAACGGCTCGACCGGGGCGATCTGCGCCTGTTGGTGATCGGCAGCAGCATCGCCCTGCAGCAAGCGCGCCGGTCGCTCGGGCTCGCACTCGACCTGCCCGAGGTTGATGCGGGCGCCGCGACCTGGCCCGGCCTGGCCTCCCTGCAGGCTGGAGTCGAGACCGAGCCGGTCCTGCCCGGCGTCCTGTCGGCTGCCGGCGGGCGCATGGCCTATCTCGCGATCGAGCGCGCTGTGGCGCTGGCGCAGGCGGGCCGGGTGCAGGGCATCGTCACCGCCCCGCTCAACAAGGAGGCGCTGAACCAGGCCGGCTATCACTATGCCGGGCACACCGAGATGCTGGCGGCGCTCACCGGCGTGTCCGGCTCGGTGATGCTGCTCGCGCACGGGCCGATGCATGTCAGCCACGTCTCCACTCATGTCGCGCTGAAGGACGTGCCCGCCCGCCTGACCCCGCAGCGCCTGCGGCGGGTGATCGAGCTGACCCACGAGGCTCTGCGCGACCTCGGCAGCGCTCGTGCCCGGATCGCCGTCGCGGCGCTCAATCCGCACGCCGGGGAGGGGGGCCTGTTCGGGCGCGAGGACATGGAGGTCAGCACGCCCACCATCGCCGCCTGCGTCGCCGACGGCATGGAGGTGGTGGGCCCCGTCCCGGGCGATACCGTGTTCGTCAAGCTGCGCGCCGGGCAGTATGACGCCGTGGTCGCGATGTACCACGACCAGGGCCATATCCCCATCAAGCTCCTCGGCTTCAACGTCGATCCAGCCACCGGCCGCTGGGAGGCCCTGAGCGGGGTCAACATCACGCTCGGCCTGCCGATCGTGCGCACCTCGGTCGATCACGGCACGGCCTTCGACATCGCTGGCAAGGGCATTGCCAACGAGCAGAGCCTGATCGAGGCGATCGACTATGCCGAGCGCCTGGCTGCGGCTCGGCTGGCGCGCGTGACCGCCTGACGCTCGCTGATCCCGTTCTTATGGCGGTGGCGGCCGCCGGCAGGGCAAAAAGAAGGGGTGCCGCAGCACCCCTAGCAAGGCAGATCATTGATCATAACGGCCAGCATCTCGCGAAGTTCAAGCGAGCAGCGCTGATCCTCGACAGTCCTCGTACTCGAGTACTCTTTTCGACCGGTACGTGGCGACGAGCGTGAGAGCGACCTCTCCGTCGAGCGATTCAAACCCGTTAATCGTCCGCATCGAACTCCGGCAACGCCTCGATCTCTTCCTTGGTCATCGCCACGGTGAGCCGGTCCTGGCTCTTGCTGAGCCGGTCCAGCCCGATCACGACGTCCCGCTCGCCCATGCCGAGAAAGCCGCCCACCTCGGCAGCGATCGCGACGGGCTGGCCGGAGCCGTCGACCAGCACGGCCTCGACCTCGCCGACCTCCTCGCCACCCGCGCCGTAGATCGTCATGTCCTCGACATCGTCGACCGTGGCATCCAGCGACCGTACCATCAGCGAATCATCATCCGCCTTGTGCATGCCGGTCTGACCGGTCTGGGCCTGGACAAATCCGCCGCTGCCGAGCGCGAACGCGGCGACGGCAGCGGGGAGCCAAGGTGACTTCATGGACTGTCCTCCTCCAAGCGACATACAGCGATCAGTCAACCGCATCCTTGGCGGCGTCGACGGCGTTCTCGGCATCCTCGCCGGCACCGCTCAAGGTATTGCAGCCCGCGACGGCAAGGCTGCCGAGGACCAGGGCCAACAAGGCCAGCACCAACGGCAGGGACGAGTGGCGACCGTTACTGGTGACAATCATGTTTCTGCTCCCAAAATGAAGCCGGCGATGCGGGTGACATTGTCACAAACTTGAAAAGTCGAGTGGGTTCCCAGCTGGGCTGGAGGGGAAATGTTCCGCCCTGCAAATTCCGGCCGCCTTGGGCCCCCTCGATCCGCGGAGCTGGGGGAGTGGCGGCTGCGGCCTGACGGATGTCGGACAATGGCGATGTAGAGATGGCGCGACGCAGCGGCCGCTGAGCGGCGAAGCTCGTGACGGGAAAGGAGTCCGGTCGGTTGCGAGCCGTTCGCGGTATCGGCGGTTCGACACGGTCCAGATCGGCGAGCCGGACGTGTCGCAGCTTCGGGCTTTTCCGCGGTACCGTTACTGCCAGAGACGGTGCGAGTGTTCCGTTCCTCGAGACCAGAGCGCTGCCCTCGTCGACTGCTGGGCAATCTTCCGGCCTTCGGACCGATCGGCGATGCAATCGTCGTGACGGTACCCATCTTGCGCTAGGCGGTATCCGAGCCAGCGCAAAGGCTGCTGCAGCCGAAGTTCGGACGGCCGTCGGTCGGTGCGCACGGCGGCTCCTGCGCGGAGCCGCCGAGCTTGGATGCGCTCTAGAACCGGATGCCGAGGTCGAGGCCGGTCCAGAGGATGCCTTCGTCCCAGCCGGCATTGCGGAACTGGTAGTCGTAGGCGACCTTGACGCCGATGTTGAAGCCGCCAACCGGGGCGATGTCGAAGCGGATCTCCGGGCCGACCACGAAGCCGTCCTGCACGCCCTTGCCGTAGACGCCGCCGCCATTGATCGCCAGCGTCGGGCGGAAGATGCCGAAGTCCGGCGCGAAGTCGAGGCTCGCCACCGACCGGCCGGTCAGCCCGTCGTCGATGCCGTTGAGGCTCCACAACGCCATCTGCTTGAGCGAGACACCGCCAAGGAAGCCGGGCAGGGCGCGGAATACGAGCTCGGCACCGACCAGATCGTTCTGGGTCTTGTCGCCGCCGTCCTTGTCGGTCTCGCCGAAATTGTGGCCGTAGACCGGACCGAGCGCAAAGGTCCAGCGGTCGGGCTCGGGCGGGGTCGGCTCCGGCGGTGGCGGCGGGGCGGCCTCGACCACGGGTGCGGGCGCCGGCGGCTGCGGAACGACGATCTCGACCCGCCGGTTCTCCGGCTCGCGCACGCCGTCGCCGGTCGGCACCAGAAGATCGTTCTGGCCCATGCCCGTGGTGGTGATGCTGGTGGCGGGGACGCCCTCCGCGATCAGGGCCGACTGGACGGTGTCGGCCCGCCGTTCCGACAGCCGCAGATTGTAGTCCGAGGCACCGGAGGTGTCCGTATGTCCCACGACGCTGATCTGGGCGTTCCCAGTGCGCCGCCAGTCCGCCGCGGCCTCGCCGATGGTCTGCCGGGCTTGCGGGTCCAGCTCCGCACTGTCGAAGGCGAAGAACACCTGATACCGGCCCGGCTCTGCGGTCGTGGTCATGCCGGACGGCGATGTCGGTTCCGGCGTCTGAGCCTGAACGGCTGGAATCAGCAGCGCGCACAGGGCGGCGCTCGCGAGCATCAGTCGCATCTCTGTCTTCCCCCGAAGCCAGCCCCACGCGGGCTGCGATGGCAACGGTGAACAATACGCCAAAGTTGCGGACTGATTCGCCTCGCATCGTGCTCATCCGCGGTTGTGACAATAAGGCGACAGCAAAAAATGACCGGGGAGATCGAGACGCTCCAAGACCACAAGCCGAACGGATCACCATGCGGTTTTTACTGCCAAGCTTACTGCCATCAAGGATTGAGCCATTCGGTTTACGCGCGGGATTTATGGCTAAGCTTGCGTTGGTCGAAGCTTGGGATCGGTCGATGGCAATTCGCGCAGATCGCCACTGCCGGGGCGACGCGTCCAGAACCGGCTAGGACGAGCTTTCCAGCCGACGCGCCGCTGCGAGCGCCACCGGGAGCAGGCCGGCCGTGTCCTCGGCCACCGCCGCGCAGAGCTGGGCGCGCATACGCGGATCCCAAAAGGCGGCGATGTGCGCGGCGGTAGCGGCGATGGGATCCGCTTCGGCGGCGAAGGCGGCGGCGATCTGGTTGGCCATGCGCACGACCGGGCTGGTCACGGCGGCGGCACTCTGGGTCGCGCAGGTGGTCGTCATGAGATCCGGGCGGGAGGTGTGCGGCGGTTGGACCTGTCACCGTGCGCGAACGCCACCGGGGTGAGGTCGACTCTCATTCGCGCGGCGCGCGATAGCGGCGTCTGCTGCACCGCCATCGCCCGATCGGCGATCATTCGGCCGGAGCCGGCTCGATGCGGCGAGTCAGCTGCACGAGGCTTTCATAGTCCTCCTGCCACTGCGAGTAGCGGTTGGTGAGCCGTACCTCGACGGCCGTCACCTTGTACTCCGGGCAGTTCGTCGCCCAGTCGGAGTTGTCCGTGGTGATGACGTTGGTGCCGGTCAACGGGTGGTGGAACGTCGTGTAGACCACGCCGGGCGGCATGCGATCCGAGATCCGCGCCCGCAGCGACGTCTCGCCGGCCCGGCTCGTCAGCGCCACCCAGTCGCCATCGCGGATGCCGCGGTTCTCGGCGTCGTGCCTATGGATCTCCAGCACGTCCTCGTCGTGCCAGACGACATTGTCGGTGCGCCGGGTCTGGGCGCCGACATTGTACTGCGAGAGAATGCGGCCCGTGGTCAGCAGGAGCGGGAAGCGCGGCCCGGTGCGCTCGTCCGTGGCCATGTAGGGCGTCACCACGAACTTGCCGCGGCCGCGCACGAAGCCCTGCTCGTGCATGATCGGCGTGCCTTCCGGCGCCTTGTCGTTGCACGGCCACTGGATCGAGCCCAGCTCGTCGAGCCGGGCGTAGCTGACGCCGGCGAAGGTCGGGGTCAGGCGCGCGATCTCGTCCATGATCTCGGACGGGTCGCGATAGGCCATGGGATAGCCCATGGCCGTGGCCAGCTCGGCCGCGACCTGCCACTCGTGCTTGCCGCACACGGGCGGGATCGCCATCCGCACCCGGCTGATGCGCCGCTCGGCATTGATGAAGGTGCCGTCCTTCTCCAGGAACGAGGCGCCGGGCAGGAAGACGTGGGCGAAGTTGGCGGTCTCGTTCAGGAACAGGTCCTGGACGATCACGCACTCCAGTGCCGACAAGGTGGCGGTCACGTGCTGGGTGTTCGGGTCGGACTGGACGATGTCCTCGCCCTGGACGAACAGGGCCTTGAAGCTCCCTTCGATTGCGGCGTCGAACATGCTGGGGATGCGCGGGCCCGGCTCGGCGTCGATCGGCCGGCCCCAGGCCGCCTCGAACAGCGCGCGCGTGGCGCCGTCGCTGACGTGGCGGTAGCCGGAGAGCTCGTGCGGGAACGAGCCCATGTCGCACGAGCCCTGGACGTTGTTCTGGCCGCGCAGCGGATTTATGCCGACCCCGCGGCGGCCGATGTTGCCGGTCGCCATGGCGAGGTTCGCCATGGCCATGACCGCCGTCGAGCCCTGGCTGTGCTCGGTGACACCCAGGCCGTAATAGATCGAGGCCGGCCCGCCCTTGGCATAGAGCCGGGCGGCGGCGCGAATCTCGTTCGCTGGCACGCCGGTCACGGCCTCGACCGCCTTCGGCGAGTTCTCCGGCCGCTCGGCAAACTCGCGCCAGGCGGCGAACTCGGCCAGCTCGCATCGCTCGAGCACGAAGGCCTCGTCGATCAGGCCCTCGGTCGCGACCACATGCCCGAGCGCGTTGAGCAGGGCGACGTTGGTGCCCGGGCGGAGCTTCAGATGGTGGCTGGCTTCGACATGCGGCGTGCGGACGAGGTCGATCCGGCGCGGGTCGACCACGATCAGCTTCACCCCCTCCCGCAGCCGCCGCTTCATGCGCGAGCCGAACACCGGATGGGCATCGGTCGGGTTGGCGCCGATCACCAGGATGACGTTGGCCTCGTCGACCGAATCGAAATCCTGTGTGCCGGCCGAGGTGCCGAACGTGGTCTTGAGCCCGTAGCCGGTCGGCGAGTGGCAGACCCGGGCACAAGTATCGACGTTGTTGTTGCCGAAGGCCGCGCGGATCAGCTTCTGGACGACGAACACCTCCTCGTTGGTGCAGCGCGAGGAGGTGATGCCGCCGATCGAGCCCCGGCCGTACTTGGCCTGGACGCGCATGAGCTCGCTGGCCGCGTGGGCAATCGCCTCGTCCCACGACACCACCCGCCACGGCTCTTGGATCGAGTGGCGCACCATCGGCTTGGTGATGCGGTCCTTGTGGGTGGCGTAGCCCCAGGCGAACCGGCCCTTGACGCAGGAGTGGCCGTGGTTCGCCTTGCCGTCCTCGTGCGGCGTCATGCGGACGATGCGGTTGCCCTGCAGCTCGGCCTCGAACGAGCAGCCGACGCCGCAATAGGCGCAGGTGGTGATCACGCTGCGGTCGGGCTGGCCGTGCGCCACCACGCTCTTCTCGATCAGGGTCGCGGTCGGGCAGGCCTGGACGCAGGCGCCGCAGGACACGCATTCCGAGGCGAGAAAGCTCTCGTCCATGCTGGGCGAGACGTGGCTGTCGAAGCCGCGGGCGCCGATGGTCAGCGCGAAGGTGCCCTGGACCTCCTCGCAGGCGCGCACGCAACGCGAGCAGACGATGCACTTGGAGGGGTCGAAGGCGAAGTAGGGATTGGAGAGATCCTTGCCCTGCCTGGTGTGATTCGCCCCGTCATAGCCGTAGCGGACCTCGCGCAGGCCCACCGCACCGGCCATGTCCTGCAGCTCGCAGTCGCCGTTGGCGGAGCAGGTCAGGCAGTCGAGCGGATGGTCGGAGATGTAGAGCTCCATCACGCCGCGGCGCAGCTTCGCCAGCCGGTCGTTCTGGGTGGTGACCTTCATCCCCGCCTCGGCCGGGGTCGTGCAGGAGGCGGGCGTGCCGCGGCGGCCCTCGATCTCGACCGGGCACAGCCGGCAGGAGCCGAATGGCTCCAGGCTCTCGGTGGCGCACAGCTTGGGCACCGGGATGCCGGCCTCGGCGGCGGCGCGCATCAGCGAGGTCCCGGCGGGCACCGTGACCGGCTTGCCGTCGATCTCCAGCGTGACCAGGGTCTCCGACCTGCGGGCCGGTGTGCCGCGGTCGCGAAGGTCCGCGGTGGCCATCACGATGTCTCCTGCGTTCGCCAGCCGGTCATTCCGCGGCAAGCCTCGCCGCAACCTCGGGCAAGGGTCGCCGCCCGCCGTCGAAGTCCTCGGGGAAGTGGTCGATGGCGGACAGCACCGGCATCGGCGTCAGGCCACCCAGAGCACAGAGCGAGCCATCCCGCATCACTTCGGCCAAATCGCGCACCAGCTCCAGGTTGGTGTCGATCGCCTGGCCGCGCCGGATCTTGGCGATGGTCTCGGCCCCGCGGGTCGAGCCGATACGGCAGGGCGTGCACTTGCCGCAGCTCTCGATCGCGCAGAACTCGAACGCGAACTCGGCCTGGGCGGCCATGTCGACCGTGTCGTCGAACACCACCACCCCGCCATGGCCGATCATGCCGTCGTGCTTGATGAACTCCTCATAGTCGAGCGGCACGTCCATCAGGCTCGCCGGCCAGTAAGCACCCAGAGGGCCGCCGACCTGGATCGCCCGGATCGGCCGACCCGTGGCGGTGCCGCCGCCGAACCCTTCGACCAGCTCGCGCAGGGTGAGGCCGAAGGCGCGCTCGACCAGGCCGCCATGGCGGATGTTGCCGGCGAGCTGGAACGGCAGCGTGCCGCGCGAGCGGCCCATGCCGTAGTCGCGGTAGTGCTCGCCACCTTCGGCCAGGATCACCGGCACCGTGGCGAGCGAGACCAGGTTGTTGATCGCGGTCGGCCGCCCGAACAGGCCGCTGATTGCGGGCAGTGGCGGCTTGAAGCGCACCTGCCCACGCCGGCCCTCCAGGCTTTCCAAAAGCGAGGTTTCCTCGCCGCAAATGTAGGCGCCGGCGCCGAGCCGCGCCTCGAGGTCGAACAAGCGCCCACTGCCGAGCAGGTCCGGTCCGAGCAGGCCGTGCCCGCGCGCGATCTCGATCGCGCGGACCATGGCGCGAAAGGCGTGCGGGTACTCGGAGCGGATGTAGACGAAGCCCTTGGTGGCGCCGACCGCGAGGCCGGCGATCACCATGCTCTCGATCAGGACGAACGGGTCGCCCTCCAGCAGCAGGCGATCGGCGAAGGTGCCGCTGTCGCCCTCGTCGGCGTTGCAGACGATGTATTTGCGGTCGGCCTCCGCCGCGGCGACCGTGCGCTACTTGATCCCGGTCGGAAAACCGGCGCCGCCGCGGCCACGCAGGCCCGAGGTGACCACCTCCTCGACCACCGCGGCCGGATCCATGGCGAGCGCCCGGCGCAGGCCCTTGAGCCCGCCATGCGCCTCGTACTCGACGAGCGAGAGCGGGTCGGTGATGCCGCAGCGGGCGAAGGTCAGCCGCTGCTGATCCTTGAGGTAGGGCAGCTCCTCGACCGGGCCGAGCGCGGCGGGATGACCGGCCGCGTGCCTGCGGGCGGGGTCGAGCAGCCCGGCCTCGAACAGTGCCGGCACGTCCGTCGCCGCGACCGGGCCGAAGCCCAGGCGACCATGCGGCGTGGCGATCTCGAGCAGCGGCTCCAGCCAGAACAGGCCGCGGCTGCCGTTGCGGACCAGCTCGACCGCCAATCCGCGCCGGTGTGCCTCGGTGCGCACCGCCCGGGCGACATGCTCGGCGCCGACCGACAGGGCAGCGGCATCAGCCGGGACGAAGACGCGCCAGGCGGTAGTCACGCGGTCACCTCTGCCAGCAGCCGCTCCACTGTCGCCCGGCCGAGCAGCTCGCCATCGACCAGGGCTGAGGGCGACAGCGCGCAGTTGCCGAGGCAGTAGACCGGCTCCAGCGTCACCCGGCCGCCGGGTGTGGCTCCGCCGAGCCCGACACCGAGCGCGGCCTGGAGGTCTGCCACGAGCTGGCGTCCGCCCATGGCCTGGCAGGCCTCCGCGCGACAGACCTTGATCACGTGCCGCCCGGCCGGCTCGCGCCGGAAGTCATGGTAGAAGGTGACGACGCCGTACACCTCGGCACGGCTGAGATTGAGCGCGTCGGCGACGGTCGTGATCGTCGTCTCGTCGACATGGCCGAACCGTTCGACCAGCGCATGCAGGATCGGCAGCAGCGGCCCCTCCAGACCCGCGAACTCGGCGACGACGCCGCGCACGGCCGCTTCGTCGAGGAGCGGGCGGCGATGGTCCGGGCGCTGCTTGGTGTGGCTGTCTGGTGCCTCCATGAGGTCGGCCTCTGATGCCCGAGCCGCGCCGGGCGAAGTCGCCCGACAGATGAAATGCTGACCGCCGGCGCGGCGGCGGCCTCGGCGCAACTCTCTATCGGCTGTGCCGCTCTTGCTGTCGAGCGCGTACATCGAATGTCTTGATTGCTCTGCCCTATTGCGTCTCGTTCTCGCGCGGCAGGCCGGCCGCAAGCCGCCGGAACGCCCCCCACGGGCCTGGAGAGAACCGCGTGCAGGCCGTCCACAGCTCGGTCGAGCAGTCGGCCGGCAGCCTCGGAGTCGGTTGGTGGTCGCCCGGCTGAACGCGATGGGCGAGCCGCCTACCCCGCTTGGGCGGCGTCGGGCGTGAACTGGCCGGCCGGCTTCGACGTCGAGATCAAGGTGGTCGCCCACCTGCGCGACGCCGAGTAATGGCACGTGTTCTCGATCTGTTCATGATCCATGCTCGCAATCGGCCGACCGCAGGACGCGAGCATGGAAACACCGCATGGCGAGGCGATCACCGCCATCCGCGCCGGGCTCGCGGGCTGCCACCGCCGGCTGTCTAGCGAGCCGTCCCCTGGCGCTCGACCCCGACGAGTACGGCCAAGCCGAACGCATCGTGGCGGAGACGATCCTACGGAAGCCGGCCGCCGGACGCCCTCGTGTCCGCAGGCTGCCGCCGGCGACGACCGGGCGATCGTGAGGGAGGGCTTGCAGGTGGATGGTCGGGGCGGCGTGATTCGAACACGCGGCATCCAGCTCCCAAAGCTGGCGCTCTACCAGGCTGAGCTACGCCCCGATCTTGTGCGCTTCTACCCGCAAACCAGGCTCCTGCGCAATCGGGCGGCCTTGACGGCGCGCCAGCCGCCCGCTCCAACGCCCGTCATGCAGCTCCCGCTCGTGTTCCTCGACGGCCCCTGGAAGCTCGCCATGGGTCTCAACGCGCTCGACCGGGCCGACTGGCTGTGGCGCGACGCGCAGTTCGCCGCCGAGACCGAGCAGCGCCGGCGGCTGCTGGCCGAGCTGCCCGAGGCCACGGCCGCCTGCGCCGAGCTGCTGGCCATGGTTCGCGCCTTCTGGAACCTGCCGCCTGAGCCCGGCGCGCTGGCCGACCTCGCCGGCCTGGCGCAGGAGGATTTCTGCCTGTTGCAGAAGCGGGACGACGACGAGTACGCGCTCACCGCCGCCATCTTGTGCTTCCCAGCGCATTGGAAGCTGGCGGAGAAGCTGGGCCGGCCGATGCGCGAGGTCCACGGGCCGGTGCCGGGCTTCGCGGAGCGGCTCGCCGGCCCGGCCGACCGCGTCCTCGCCAGCCTCGCGGTCGAGCGGCCGGTGTGGCGGGCCAACTGGTCGGTGGTCGAGGAGCCGACCCTATTCCATCCCCACGCCCGGATACCCCGCCACGACCTCACGCCCGAGGACGCCGGGAAGAAGCTGTGGCTCCGGGTCGAGCGCCAGACCCTGCGCCGCCTGCCGCAGACCGGGGCGGTCGCGTTCACCATCCGCACCCTGGTCCGGCCGCTGGCCGAGCTCGCCGCCGACCCGGCCGTGGCCCGTGCCCTGGCTGCCCGCCTGCGCGAGCTCGAGCCCGGCATGGCCGGCTACAAGGGCCTGCCCGGCTTCAGGGAGCCGCTGCTCGCCTGGCTCGACGCCCGCGCGTGACAGGATCCCACCCTCGGCCGGCAGCACCGCCCCGAGCAGGGTGCGGTACTGCAGCCGGGCGGGGCTCTCGCCGGGCATGACGATGCCGGTGGGTGCCACCGCGAAGCCGTAGCGCGCGTAGTAGCCGGGATCGCCGACCAGGAAGACCAGCCGCCAGCCCAGGGCCTCGGCCCGGGCGAGGCTGGCCTCGGTCAGCGCCCGGCCGATCCCCTGGCCCTGGCGCGCCGGCTCGATCGCCAGCGGCCCGAGCAGCAGCGCCGGGCGGTCGCCGAGCCGGATCGGCCAGTAGCGGATCGCCCCCACCAGCACGCCCCGCTCGCGCGCCACCAGGCACAAGGCGTGCAAAGGCACGATGCCGTCGCGATAATGGTAGGAGCGCTTGCTCAGGCGGTCCGGGCCGAAGGCCCGGTCGAGCAGGGCCTCGATCTCGGGCCCGTCCTCGGGCCCTTCGTGCGACAGATCGAGCATGGTGCGGTCCAGCGGGTGTCGGGTGGGAGGGCCACCCGCCGGAGAGGCGCGCCGATCAGGCGGCCGGACGGGTGACGCGGCAGGCGGAGCGCCCGCGTCGTCGTCGTGCGATGGCCCGCAGGGCCAGAGAGCGCGTCATGTCCATGCCGTGCCGCTAGAACGGATCGGCCTCGGATGTCAAGGACTGCGGTCCGGCCTCAGTCGTCCGCCTGCTCGGTGCGGCCCAGCCGCAGCACGGTCAGCCGGCCGCCGAGCCCGACCGTGGCGAAGGCGCGCTCGAGCGCCTCGCCGCTCTCGGTGAAATGCGCCCAGCCGTCGGTGTGCGCCGCGAACAGCCGTGCGCGCGGAAACGCCGCCGCGGTCTCCAGCGCGTCGTTGGCGTCCATGGTCAGGTGGATCGCGCCGCGCGTGCGCGCCGCCCCGGCGAACAGCAGCACCGCGCGCGGCCGGCAGCGCCGCGCCACCTCGGCCACGCCCTCGTACCAGACCGTGTCGCCGGTGACGTAGAGCAGGTCGCCCGGCTCCTTCCTGCCGAGCAGGAAGCCCACCACCGCGCCGGCGAGCGGCTCGATCCCGACCGGCCCGTGCCGGGCCGGGGTCGCGGTCACCACGAGCTCGCCGCCCGCCATCGGCACGGTCGCGCTCTGCCACGGTGCCAGCCCGCGCGCGGCGCCGCCCAGCCGCGCCGCAGCGGGCTCGGTGGTCAGCACCAGCGGCACCCGCCCGAGCAGGTCGCGCCCGGCATGGTCGAGATTGTCGGCATGCTGGTCGTGGCTGAGCAGGACCGCGTCCAGCCGACCCAGCGCGTCCGCGGCCAGCACCGGCCCGGCGAGCTTTTCCAGCGTGACGTGCGGCAGGGCGTAGCTCCCGCCGGCCGGATCGAAGGTTGGGTCGGTCAACAGCCGCACCCCGCCTGTCTCGATCAGCACGGTCGGCCCGCCGATCAGCGTCAGGCTCAGCGCCTCCATCCGCCATCCTCCCGCTAGATGCCGCCTTCGCCCGCCAGCGGCACGGGCTGCCGCCCGCCCGGATTGCCGACGGTCACCAGCGGCCCCGCCTGCCCGCGCAGAGCACCCGCTCGCTCGAGGATCCAGCGCACGGTCGGGAAGGCGAGATCCTGCCAGGGGATCTCCTCCCAGCCCACCAGCCGCACCTCCAGGCTCTCCGGCCCGGCGGCGACGTCCTCGTGCAGCAGCCGTGCCCTGTAGAGCAGCTGCACCTGGCCGATCCGCTCCACGCTGTAGACCGCCAGCAGCCCCTCCAGCTCGATCCGGGCGCACGCCTCCTCCCAGGCCTCGCGCAACGCACCCGCCTCGGCGAACTCGCCCAGCTCGAGGTAGCCCGCCGGGATGGTCCAGAAGCCGCGCCGCGGCTCGATGGCGCGCCGGCAGAGCAGCAGCCGATCGCCGAGCGTGCAGACCGAGCCCACCACGATCTTCGGATTGACGTAGTGGATCGTGCCGCAGGCCGGGCAGACCGAGCGCGCGCGGTCGTCGCCCTCCGGCACCCGCAGCTCGACCTCGGCTCCGCAGGCGGCGCAGAAGCGCATCAGCCGGGCTCGCCCCCCGGCGGCCGCTTGAACATCGCCTCGGCGGCACCGCGCACGTCGGCCTTGCGCTTGAGCTCGGCGCGCACCCGCACGATCTCGCCTTCCAGCGCGCGGATGAACCGCTCCAGCTCCTCGACCGACATGATCGTCAGGTCGCGGCCGATGCCGGTGTTGGGCTTGATCCTGATCTCCGGCTCTTCCATGGCGTGCGTCCTCCGCGGCGGACGGGCAGCCTACGCGCCGGCCCTCGCTTGACAAGTGGCGCGGCCCGCGAGCACCACCGGCGCACCCGCCAGTCCTGCGAGCCTGCAATGAGCGAAACCACCGCCCGCCACTATTATCCCGTCTCCTGGGAGCAGCTCCACCGCGACGCCAAGGCCCTGGCCTGGCGGCTGGCGGAGCGCGGCCCGTACCAGCGCATCGTCGCCATCACCCGCGGCGGCCTGGTCCCCGCCCACATCATCGCCCGCGAGCTCGACGTGCGCGTGATCGACACGGTCTGCGTCAGCTCCTACGACAACGAGTCCCAGCGCGCCGCCGAGGTCCTGAAGACCGTCACGGGCGAGAGCGACGGGCAGGGCTGGCTGATCGTCGACGATCTGGTCGACACCGGTGCCACCGGCCGCATCGTGCGCGAGATGCTGCCCAAGGCGCATTTCGCCACCATCTACGCCAAGCCCGCCGGCAGGCCGCTGGTCGACACCTTCGTGACGGAGGTCAGCCAGGACACGTGGATCCTGTTCCCGTGGGATACGGAGCCGCAATATGCGCAGCCGATCGCGGGGAGGGCGGGGAGGGGGTAGTTCAAGGAATGTTTTGTTGATGCTTGGAGCTTGTCAACTCAGTCTGCGTGCTCGACATGCCCAAGTAGCTGGCAACTAAACTCTTCAAGAAAGTCGGCATCTATGACGCCGAAAAATCTAAGTATCATTATAGTTGCATAAACCTGAATACCAAGGACTTGCCAGTTTAGAATACAACTTGCGTTCGATTGTCTGCGGATCGCTCTACGAGACCATGCGGGCCAAGCAGTTCTCTAAATGCCTAAATGATGAGCAACGCTCCCTCAGCCGACGGAGGTCAATTGCGGAACTCAACCGAGGTTGATCCAAAAGCTCCTTATAACCTCTTCCAGTCCGAAACATGCTCCTCAATGTGCCTTTTGCGTCTCGCAGGAGGTCCCAGTTCCGGTCGTGCTCAAGCGACCCAGCGCGCCACCCATAGTCTGAGAAGCGCTCCATCAGAGCAGCGAGCGACCAGAGAAACATTGTCTCGTACTCCCGCACCAATAGTGCCACCTCAAATCTCTTGCTGATCGTGGGCTGCATCGCTGCAACACGACTATGAAACTCTTCGGCAAGGGAGGCCGGGCAACCGTCATCACAATCAAGTATAACAAGAATAGCTGATCCGTCCTTAAGGTCGGCATATCGTATGTGCTTCTCAAGTTCGCCCAGGCGGAGAAGCTTTTTGTGATCGCCTACTTTTGCCGGAGATGCGATCTCTACGTTAAATACCTCCTGTTCGGCGAGAATCCTTCGAAGCAATAAGGGAACGGCAAGTTTGTCTCCATCACCTTCCACCAGTAAAACTATACGATGCATGCTAGTTTCCAAGTCCTTCCATAATCATAAGCTCTCCGACGCTAAATAAGCCCCGGCGGACTGCATCGAGTTGATGGCCCCTAACTTGATGTACGACTGTGCCCGTATCGGACAGGGATACAGAGTAAATCTCCGACACATCGAAATGATCTATGAGAGAAGGACTATGTGTGGTCACGATAATTTGTGACTTGCCAACCACAGTCTTTATGGCATCGGCGAGTACTAGTAGAATTCCTGGGTTCACTGTCTGCTCTGGCTCCTCAAGTGAAACTACCTGGGGTCTATTGGGGTGGTAAAGGGCAGTAAGTAATCCTAGTATTCTTAAGGTGCCATCTGACATCTGAGATACATTGAATTCGTGCAAATTATTATCTGACTCCTGAATTTTGAAAACGGGCGTCAGGAACCCGCCAATCAATTGTACATTGATGTCCTGAAGCCGGGGGATTACGGCGCGAACGCTGTCAATTATGTCAACGCGGCTCTGCTCGCCAGCCCTATTTCGAGCAAGAGCGCGGAAGACAGACGCAAAGTTGCTTCCATCGCTGTGGAGGCGTTCGTCGTTTGTAGGATTCTGAGGTATACGGAGGGTGTTAGGAAATATTGAATATGCCTCGAAGTCTGCAATCTCTCGACGAAGGAAGTCTAGGGCTGACAAGCCGCGCGGTGGTCCGGAGGCAGAGGCACGATCTTCCTCGCTTATCTGTGGGAATGGGGAGCGCAGAAAGAGTTCATCAGCAAATTCGACGTCAAACTGAGACTCGTTTGCGAATTGGTCGTCGTTCCACACACGCCAGCAAACACGTCCGGACTTGGTTCGCTCAAATGACACAGTTTGGTTGGTAAATGTTGCCGGAGAGCCAAGCCTCTGGCGACCTGGGGACAGCATAATGCGCCGCCGCCATTGCCCGCTCTCGCCGAGAATAATATAGTTACCCTTCTTTGATCCTAATGTCAGTCGATACCGACCGCTTCCTCGCTTACCATCGAGCTCGACCTCGATGGTAACGTGGTAAGGCCGAGTCGGGGACCACTGCCGAATTGTGTCAATTCCTTGGCGGTCTGAAATGGAGCGGTCGAGGCCGTTGGTGAGAGCGTCTTTTAGGAGACGCAGGGAATCGACAAGGTTGCTCTTACCCGTAGCATTTGGGCCGACCAGAATTGTCGTACTACTTAAGCTAAGGTTAATTTGTCCAATGCTTCGGAAATGCTCAACGAGTAAGCGGGTAATCATCGCATAGCTCTTTTGCCGTGAAAGAGGCCGGCGCGCTCAGGAACAAAATGGGTTTTACTCCTGCCGCACTTGGCGTGGGCTTGTTGGTTTTCGGGACTAAGGCCGAACCAAGCTTCAGCCGGCTCCGTCGCGAAGCTAGGAGCTTGGTCGCTTCCAACGTGTTGATCCCAGAAGCCACTAACATCGTATAGTCCCATCCTCGGCCTCACGCTACTGATACGCGGCGCGGTCGGCTGAAAGCGCCTGCTACAGCGTCGCGCAACTCCCACCGCTGGTAAGGCATGCCGCGGCGCTCCGCCAGCGCTTTGACCTTGGCGAGAAGGGCCGCGTCGCGGGCGTATGTTGACCCGCCCACCCTTCGGCGCGAACGCGAAGCGCATCAACATGAAGCTGGTCAGCGCGTGCTCGGACAAGTTGGCCTCATCAATGAGTCGCTCCTCGTCCTCATTGGCAGGCAGAAACGGCAGTGCGATATGCGCGCTCTGGCTTGTCGGAGTTCATCTCCCCGGGGGCGTATCGAGCATTTGCTCGTTACGCGCTGGTGTCTCCCGCCAGCGCCTTCTCGATCGCCTCGCGCACCAGCCGCTGATAGGGAACCCCGCGCGCTTGGGCCTATCGCTTGACCGGATCGAGTATCGGCTGCGGCAGGCGCATGGTCAGGCGGGCGTCCTTGCGCTCGTATTCGACCTGACCGGCCTTGGACTGGCTGAAATCCAGATCCGAGAGGTCCTTGTGGTGGAGCGCACACCCGGCCGGCGGTTCGCCGGCCGGGTGCCCCCAACTCCGATCCCCGATCGGCGGCTACTGCCCTTTCATCTTTGGCACGCGCGACGCCTCGAACTCGCGCAGCGAATGGCCGTCCTCGATCGGCGCATGCCGGTCGCGGTGAATCACCGTCCGGACGGACGCGACCGGGGACGAGTCGATCGATTCGGCCTGCTGCGCGTTGGCGGTGCCGTTGGCGATCAGCACGCTCATGTCGCCGCCTGCGATCTGGCCCTGGAAGCCGTGGCAGCCCTGACAGCCGCCCATCGCGAACGGGCTGCCGGCAGCACCCTGGACATAGACCTGCTCAAGCGGCGTCGGGTGGCCATCGTCGCCGACCGAGCCGAAGAAGTTCTGCAGGGTCTGGTTGGTCTCGACCATGATGTTGGCGAGATAATAGTAGCTGAGATCATCCAGCGGCGTGCCGGCAGGCGGGGGGCCGGAGACGGGCGTGGCCTGGACGCCGACCAGCTTGTAGTACTGCCAGAGAGTGTCGGGGTCGGCGGCCTTGAACGCCGCGTGCACCGAATCGTTGGTCGAGGCGACCTGCGAGTGGATCGGGTGGGCCCGCCGCACGGGGATGTTCACGATCGAGGTGGTAGCGTCGTCCTTCAGCGGCAGGTTCTGGAACGCCAGGGTCTGCGGGTTCGGATTGCTCGGATCGTCGTCGTCGTAATTGTCGACCTGCTCCCAGGTCGCGAAGACGAAGGCCGGGAACGACTTGGTCTTGTGGATGATGTGCAGGGCGACCAGCCCCCAGACCGCATTGTGGTAGACCTGTTTGCCCTGCGGGCCGGTGTAGAAGATGACGTTGCGGGTGAAGAACCGGCCACTCTTGCTCTCGTCGGCGGTCAGCGCGCGCCACGCCGCCTTGATCTCGATCGCACCCTCGCCCGGATCGCCCGGGACGTTGATGTCGCCGCAGGGCAGCATGACCACCGAGTTGGTGGGCGTGCCGGCGGGGAGGGTGCAGATGCCGGCGAACTGGCCGTTGTTGCTGAATGGCTGCGTGTTGGTCAGGGCATTCTGCAGCGTGGCGGAGTTGGTGAAGCCCTGCTGGGGCGAGATGATGTAGTCGAACACCGCGCGGTTGACCTTCGCCTCATAGGCCACCCGCGTCCCGCTCGCCGCCCCGGGCGGTACGGGCGGCGTGCTCGGCGGGTCGGTCTTGACCGTGCTCGGCGGCTCGATTTCGGACGGGGCGTGCGCGTACATGTTGGCGAGGCCAATCTGGCTGGTCTCGTCGAGATTGTTGAACAGCTGGAAGCTCGGCACCGGGCCGCCGGTCGCGGCGGTGGGAGGCGTGCCCGCGTACTTGTACGTCGGCGTATTGGAATCGAAGCTGGTGGCCTTGTTCCCGCCGGCCGGGAACAGCTCGTTCTTGTGCCGGTAGGTCTGCCAGACGACCAGGGGATAGTTGCCGCTGCTGTCCGGCGTGATACCGAAAAAGCCGGAGTTGGGGTCGGTGCCGGTGGCCGGCCGCCCGCGCACGCCGGTCGACGCCGGGTCCATCGCGACCCAGTTCAGGGCGATGAACTCCTGCCAGGCGAAGAAGGCGAGCTGTGCCACCGTGGCATTCGACCCGGCCGGCACGTCGTGCGGCACGCACGGGCTGACGAGGAGAGAGAAGGGCGGCGTATAGCATGACGGATCGCCCGAGGGGTGGGCCATTGCCGCGCGATCACCCGGCAGAGCCCAAACGGCAGGCGACAAAGCGAGCGCAAGCGCCCAGGAGCGCTGTGACCCCTTGAACATCCATCCCCCTTTCGGCTCCGGCCCTGTTGTTCTCATCGACCCCCTGCCGTTCGGCGGCGACGCCAGGACGAGATGTGATGGCCGGCTCGATACTCTAAGTCGACTCAGTCAAATTCTAGGGCAACTGCCTTCGGAGACAAGCGGTCTGTCGCGACCAGCCGGCACCCAAGACATGAAACGTTCATCATCTAGGTCAGACAGACGAGGCAAACTCCTGTCCGGCCGGGTAATCTGTCAAGGGCCGCGCCGCGAGACACCGGTCTGGCTTCGTGCCACCTCAGCACCCAGACGACGGACTCCCCGCCACGTCGCCCGACCAGTCGCGCCGCGCGCCGCTCGGGGGACCGCGAGGTACGCGCCGGTCCCGCCCGCTACCTCCTCCGCTTCGCCGGCCCGCCGATGCGGCTCTCGCCGGTCCAGGCCGGCGGATCGCTGGCCGGGAAGGACTCCTCACTGGCCTCGTCGACCTTCGCGTCCTCGCTCAGGACCGAAGGCGCGGCGGGCGCGGTGCCGGCCGCGGGCTGCGGACCGCCGGAGCGGCTGTAGCCTTCGCCCAGCAGTTCCTCCTCGGCCATCAGCCGGAACTGGTCGGCATGCCCGTCCGGGCTACCCTCGCGCAACCAGATCTCATAGGACCGCTCGCGCACCAGCTGCTCCCAGCGCTCGTCCATCGGCCGCCTCCCGCGGGATCTAAGGGTCTCCACAGACCTGATATGGGATCGATCGAGCGCTGGACAGCGGTCCTCGCCGACTCCACGCGGTCGACAGAACGGCGGCTCGATCGGACGCTATGCCGCCTTGCGGATCTCGAGCGCGCCCCACACCTCGCTCAGCGCGGTGACCAGTTCGCCCATCAGGCGATCGTCGTGCAGCGGCCCCGGCGTGATCCGCAGGCGCTCGGTGCCCTTGGGCACGGTCGGGTAGTTGATCGGCTGGATATAGATGCCGTGCCGCTCCAGCAGCAGGTCCGAGGCGGCCTTGCAGCGGACCGGGTCGCCGACCAGCACCGGCACGATGTGGGAAGGCGAGGGCATCACCGGTAGCCCGGCCTCGCGCAGGAGCGCCTTCAGCCGGGCTGCGCGCGACTGGTGCAGCGTGCGCAGATCGCGGCCGTCGGCACCCCGCAGATGCCGCACCGAGGCCAGCGCACCGCCGACCACCGCCGGCGGCAGCGAGGTGGTGAAGATGAAGCCGGAGGCGTGGCTGCGCACCGCGTCGACCAGCGCGGCGCTCCCAGCGATATAGCCGCCCATGCAACCGAACGCCTTGCCCAGCGTGCCCTGGACTACGTCGACCGCCGCCATTGCGCCGTCGCGCTCGGCCACCCCGCCGCCATGGACGCCGTACATGCCGACCGCGTGCACCTCGTCGAGATAGGTCAAGGCTCCGTAGCGCCGCGCCAGCGCGCAGATCTTGGGCACCGGGCCGAAATCGCCGTCCATGGAGTAGACGCCCTCGAAGGCGACCAGCTTGGCCCGGCCGGGGGGCTGGGCCGCCAGCAGCTCCTCGAGATGGGCGAGATCGTTGTGACGGAAGATCCGCTTCTCGCAGCCCGAGGCGCGCACGCCGGCGATCATCGAGGCGTGGTTCTGCGCGTCGGAGAGGATCAGGCAATCGGGCAGGAGCCGGGCGATGGTGCCGATCGCCGCCTCGTTGGCGACGTAGCCCGAGGTGAACAGCAGCGCCGACTCCTTGCCGTGCAATGCCGCCAGCTCCTGCTCGAGCAGCACGTGGAGATGGGTGGTGCCGGAGATGTTGCGCGTGCCGCCGGCACCGGCGCCGTGGCGCTGCACGGCCCGGGTGGCGCCCTCGATCACCACCGGATGGTGACCCATGGCGAGATAGTCGTTGGAGCACCAGATGATCACCGGCGCCGGCCCGTCGAGCCCGTGGCGCAGCGCACGCGGAAAGGCGCCGACCTCGCGCTCGAGGTCGGCGAACACCCGGTAGCGGCCTTCCGCCTGCACCCGCCGGACCGCCGCCCGGAACTGCGCCTCATAGTCCATCGCGAACCTTCGCCGTCCCGCCCCGGTCTGCCCCATCTCGCGGACCGAGAGGGTAGGAGAATGCCGATGACGGCCCAACGATATGTCACGGAGCGGTGGCGAAAGGCCGCACGAGCCATCCTCCAGTATTCGCAACCGCTGCGATCAGTAGGGCTCGGCGCTTCCGGTGCCGCTCGCGGAGACGGCGAGAAAGTCGAAGGCGGTGCGCTGCTGTGGCGTCAACTGCTCGTAGAGCTCGCCCGCCGCCGCCTGGACTGGAGTCGGTGCGTCGGTGCGCTCGCGCAGCCACCGCACGTCCCGTCCGAGCGCCTCGGGAGCGGGCGGAAGCTGCGCCTCGGCCGCAGCCAGCCAGACGTCCGCCTGAGGTGCCGCGACGGTGCGCACCGCCGCGTGCAGGATCTCGCGCGATTTCTGGGCCGGCAGCGGGAAGGTCGCGAATGACCGGGGAGGGCACCGAGGGCGTGGGCCTCGAGCATGGTTCCTCCCGAAGGCGGATCGCGGCGCGAGGCTGGCCGCAGCACGGCGCGTCCGTCAGCTTGCCCGGTCACGTGCACTGCCGCAGGGTGGGGGCATGCGCAGCGGGCCAGACACGACCCACGCCGGGGGCGGCATCTTCGCGCCGCTGCGGCTGCCCATGTTCCGCGCGGTCTGGACGGCCAACCTGGTCGGCTCGATGGGCTGGCTGGTGCAGGGCGTGGGTGCCGCCTGGCTGATGACCTCGCTCGCCGGCACACCCGACATGGTGGCGCTGGTGCAGACTGCCACCACCCTGCCGATCCTGCTGTTCGCGCTGTTCGCCGGGGCGCTGGCCGATCTCTGGGACCGGCGCTGGGTGCTGATGGCCGCACAGGTCTGGGTGGCGGCGGCCGCGCTGGGGCTCGCGCTGTGCAGCGTGCTCGGCCTGATCGGCCCGTTCGCGCTGCTCTTGTTCACCTTCCTGATCGGCACCGGTGCGGCGCTCAACGGCCCGGCCTGGCAGGCGATCGTGCGCGAGCTGGTGCCGCCGGGCGACCTCGCCGCCGCCGTCACCCTCAATGCCGTCGGCTTCAACCTCGCCCGCGCCGTCGGGCCGGCGGTGGGCGGGGCGGTCGTCGCCGTCTGGGGTACGGAGGCCGCGTTCCTGCTCAACGGCGTCGCGGCGCTGGCGCTCGTGGTCGTGCTCCTGTTCTGGCGGCGGCGCGTGGTGGCGGACGACCTGCCGCGCGAGCGGCTGATGAGCGCCGTGGCGACCGGCCTGCGCTATGTCGGCGAGACCGCCGCCCTGCGTGCCATCCTGACCCGGGCCTCGGTGTTCGGCATCGCCGCCTCGGCCGCCCTGGCGCTGCTGCCGCTGATCGCCCGCGACCGGCTGGTCGGCGGGCCGGTGGTCTACGGCCTGCTCCTCGGCGCCTTCGGCATCGGGGCACTCCTGGGCGCCTTCCTGATCCACCCGATCCGGCAGCGCCACGGCCCGGAGTTCCTGGTGACGGCCCTGTCCGCCGCCGGTGGCGTGGCCTTCGTCGTGATCGGCCTGTTCTCGACCAGCTACCTCGCCGTGGTCCCCGCGCTGGCCGTCGCCGGCACGGCCTGGCTCGGGGCGTTCTCGACCTTCAACATCACCGTGCAGATGCGCACGGCGTTCTGGGTCCAGGCGCGGGTGCGGTCGCTCT
>JBFWWD010000016.1:0-39867 GCA_050246385.1 Geminicoccaceae bacterium | reverse complement strand
CAGGTAGAACTCGGCCACCGCCGAGACGATGAACAGCCAGCCGAGGAAGGTCGTGACGAACAGGGTGGCGATGCCGGGTGCGATGATCGCCACCATGCCCAGGACGATCAGCGCGATGCCGGCGATCAGCAGGGTCTTGGAGCAACGCTGCAGCCCCGCCTTGAGCGAGGCGATCAGCTCGGAGCGGGGCAGGATCTCGGAGGCCATGGCGCGTTCCCCAGGCGGCTGCTCTAATGGCGCGAGCTTAACGATGGCCGATGGCGGCGGCAACGGCCGCCCCTGGGAGATCCGCATGCGGCTCAAGCACGCCGTCGCCGCCGTGGTGGCGCTGCTCCTGATCGCCTCCCTGGCGACCTGGATGTTCGCCTCGGAGGATCCGCCGCCCGACGGCGCCCCGCCGCCGCTCGAAGCCGGCCAATAGGCCTTCCTAGCGCCTACCGGCCCTTGGCCTGCTTGAGGCTAGGCGCCCCAGGTCCGCTCCAGCACGCGCAGCCAGTTGCCGTGCGCGAGCCTGGCGAGCTCGGCCTCGCCCCAGCCCCGGTCGCGCAACGCGCCGAGCAGGCGCGGCAGCCCGGCGGCGTCCCCGATCACGCGGGGGACGGTGCAGCCGTCGAAGTCGCTGCCGAGCCCCACGCCGTCGATGCCGAGCCGCCCCACCAGATGCTCGACATGCTCGCACAGATTGACCAGGGGAGTGTCGGCGTCGTTGCGGCCGTCCGGGCGCAGGAAGCTGACCGCCAGGTTGAGCCCGACCAGCCCGCCGCTCTCGCGGATCGCGTCGAGCTGGCGGTCGGTCAGGTTGCGCGAGCAGGGGCAGAGCGCGTGGGCGTTGGAGTGGCTCGCGACCAGGGGTGCGGCGCTCAAGGAGGCGACGTCCCAGAAGCCGGCCTCGTTGAGGTGGCTCAGGTCGAGCACCAGCCGCAGCTCGTTGCAGGCGCGGACCAGGGCCTTGCCGGCATCGGTCAGCCCGGGCCCGGTATCCGGCGAGCTCGGGAAGCGGAACGGCACGCCGTGCCCGAACAGGTTGGGGCGGCTCCAGACCGGCCCGATCGACCGCAGCCCGGCCGCATGCAGCAGCTCGAGCGCCTCGAACTCCGGATCGATGGCCTCCGCACCCTCGATGTGCAGCACCGCGGCGAGGCTGCCCGCGTCGAACGCGGCCCGGATCTGCGCGGCGGTCCGGCAGATGCTCACGCTGCCGTCCGAGGCGCGCTCGAGCCGCTGCAGGCGCGCGACGAGAGCCGTCGTCACCGCGAGCGCGCGCTCGCGTGACGGCGTGCCCGGGAACGGCACCGCGTAGCCGCCGCGATCGGGGGCGGGCAGATCCTCGTCGGGGGTGTCCGAGGGGACGAAGCAGGCGAACAGGCCGCCGGCGAAGCCGCCTTCACGCGCCCGCGGCAGGTCGAGATGGCCTTCCGTGCCACGTTCGAAGAAGGAGGAAACCGACAGGCCCTTGCGGTAGAGGCGGAGCAGCGTGTCGTTGTGGCCATCGAAGATCGGCAAAGGCGATGGGCTCATGAGGGCTGGCGACTCCGCGGCCGTGACTAGGCTGCGGACGATAGCCGATGCGCGTCGCCCGTGCACGCTTCGCGAGTAGCTCGGGGCGCGTCGAGCTGGCCCGGATCGTGGCTGCACAGGATGCCGACCTCTGATCCGTGAGCGCGGGCGAGCTCGCGCAGCCGCTCCTGATTGTGCAGCCGGTCCTCGCCCGAGACCTGCATCGTCCGCTCGTGGGCGAGCAGGCCCAACGGTGCCACGGAAGAAAGCGTCCCCGGCATGCAGGACCCAGCCGCTGCCGTGCCGCACCGCGACGCCCGCATGTCCTGCGGTATGCCCGACCAGCGGCAGCCCGGTCAGCTCGCGGACCGACTGGAAGCCGAACCAGGGCTCGCCCGCGGAAAGTCGGCGAGCGCGCCGGCATGGTCGAAATCGAGGTGGGTGAGCGCGATGTGGCGCACGTCGCCCGGCGCAAGGCCGAGACGATCGATCTGCCGCGGCTCGGATGATGGATCTGCATGAGCGACCCTCTCTGACCCCGAGAGCCGGGTGAACGGGTCCGGAGGCGCCGGGTTGCGGCCGCGCGGCTTGCCTCGGCAGCGTCGTTCGCCATGATTCACCGATCACACCGCACGCAGCCGAGGACAGAATGGCCGATCTCCAGCTCCCTGCCACGACCGCGGCCGAGGTGCTGCTCGCGACCCTGCGGCTGCGCGGCGTCGACCATCTGCTCGCCAACCCCGGCACCGATTTCGCGCCGCTGATCGAGGGGCTGGCGCGCAGGGCCGAGTCCGGCCTGCCGATGCCGGAGGCGGTCATCGTCGCGCACGAGCTGGCCGCCATCTCGATGGCCCATGGCTATTGGCTCGCCACCGGGCGGCCGCTGGCGGTCATGGTCCACGTCAATGTCGGGCTGGCCAACGGCCTGATGGGCATCATCAACGCCGCCCGCGACAATGTTCCGATGCTCGTCCTGTCGGGCCGCACGCCCCTGGGCGAAGTCGGCCGCACGGGCTCGCGCGACCTGCCGATCCATTGGGGTCAGGACATGCGCGACCAGGGTGCGATGCTGCGCGAGTTCGTGAAGTGGGATCACGAGCTCAAGCTGCCCGAGCAGGCGGCGGAGACCATCGACCGCGCCCTCGCGATCGCGCTGACGCCGCCCATGGGCCCGGTCTACCTCTCCCTGCCGCGCGAGGTGCTGTGCGCGCCGCTGTCCGGCGTGACCGTCCCGGAGCGTTCCCGCCTCCAGGCCCCCGCACCCGCGGTGCCGGAAGCCGCCGCGATCGAGGAGGCGGCGGCCTGGATCGCGCGCGCCCGACGGCCGCTGGTGATCACCCAGCGCGCCGGCGCCTTCGCCCGCGGTTTCGCCGCGGTGAGCGAGTTCGCGCTGCGCTGCGCCCTGCCCGTGGTCGAGTTCTGGCCGTCGCGCATCTCGCTTCCGGTCGATCATCCGATGCATGCGGGGTTCGATCCGGGCCCGCTGCTCGAGCAGGCCGACCTGGTGATCGTCGTCGACGGCCTGACGCCCTGGATCCCGATGCGTCACAGCCCGCCCGCCGAATGCCGCGTGGTTCAGATCGGTCCCGATCCCCTGTTCGCCTGGGCGCCGGTGCGCGGTCTGCCGAGCGATCTGACGCTGGCGGGCGACGTGGCGGCGACGCTCGAGCTGTTGACCTCGGCCGTCGCGGCCGCAGCGTCGGATGTTTCCGAGCGGCGCGAGCGGCTGGCCCGCGAGCATGGGACGGCCCGCGCCGCGCGACAGGCTGCCGCCGCGAAGAACGACGGGACGCCGATGTCGCCCGCGTTCGTGAGCGGTCGTCTCGCTGCGGCGCTGCCTGACGACGCGGTCCTCGTTTCCGAGCTCGGCTGCGATCCGGCCGTCATGAGCTTCTGGCAGCCCGGCAGCTATTTCGGCTTCCCGCCGTCGGGCGGGCTCGGCTTCGGCCTGCCTGCCGCATTGGGCGTCAAGCTCGCACACCCGGAGCGTACCGTGGTCGCGACGGTCGGCGACGGCTCCTACCTGTTCGCCAACCCGCCCGCCTGTCACCACGCCTCCGAGGCGCTGAGGCTGCCCGTGCTCACGGTCGTCCTGAACAACGGCCGCTACAACGCGGTCCACAAGACGACGACCATGGTCTATCCGTCCGGGCATGCGGCTCGGGCCAATCAGATGCCGCTGACCTCGCTCGAGCCGGCCCCGGACTACGCCATGCTGGCGCGCGCGAGCCGCGGGCACGGCGAGCGGGTCGAGGACCCGGCGGCGCTCGATGATGCCCTGAAGCGTGCTCTCGACATTGTCCGCAACGAGCAACGGCAGGCGCTGCTGGACGTTACCGTCCAACCGACTTGAACCATGCTCGGAGAATTCCACGAAAGTAACGCATCATGAATTGAGCGAGCAACGCGGACAAACGAGTTGAGCTTGACCCTGGTGGGCTGATCACACGGGTCGCCCTGGCTAGGGGAAGCGGCAGTCGGGTCGAGGAGAACAGAGATGGCGAGCGCAGCTGAGGTCCGACTTTCGGACCCGAACGTCCTGGCCTTGGTGGAAGCACGCCATGCCGACCCGTTCTCGGTGCTTGGCCCGCACGAGGTGAAAGACGGAATTGTCATCCGAGCTCTGGTGCCCGGCGCAGCGCGGCTCGAGGTGATCGAGGAGGAAAACGGCGCGGTCACGGGCGAGCTGAAGTGCCGGCACGAGGCCGGGCTGTTCGAGGGCATGCTCAACGGTCGTCCGGCGTGGTTCGGCTATCGGCTGCGGGCACACAATGACGGCGGTACCTGGGAGCTGGACGATCCCTACCGGTTTCCGCCGGTGCTCGGCGAGATGGACGACTATCTGATCCAGGAGGGGACGCATCGCCGGCTCTGGGAACGCCTCGGCGCCCATGCGATCGAGCATGCCCGCCATTCGGGCGTGCACTTCGCGGTCTGGGCGCCCAACGCGGCCCGGGTCTCGGTGGTCGGCGACTTCAACGGCTGGGATGGCCGCCGCAACCCGATGCGTCGGCGCGGCGGGGTCGGGGTGTGGGAGATCTTCATCCCCGGCCTGAGCGAAGGCTGCGTCTACAAATACGAGATCCGGGCCGCCGACGGTGCTCTCCTGCCTCTCAAGGCCGACCCGGTCGGTACCGGCGCGGAGCTGCGGCCGCAGAATGCCTCCGTGGTGCGCCGGATCGACGATTTCGAGTGGCGGGATGCGAGCTGGCTGTCGGAGCGCACTTCCGCGCAGTCGCTCGAGGCGCCGATCAGCATCCTCGAGGTGCACCTCGGCTCCTGGGCACGCGGCGCGGACAACCGCTTTCTGACCTACGGCGAACTGGCCGAGAAGCTCGTGCCCTATGCGGTGGACATGGGTTTCACCCACATCGAGCTCCTCCCGATCAACGAGCACCCGTTCGACGGCTCCTGGGGCTACCAGCCGATCGGTCTCTTCGCGCCGACCAGCCGTCACGGCACCCCGCGCGATTTCGCGGGCTTCGTCGACGCCTGCCACCGCGCCGGCCTGGGCGTGCTGCTCGACTGGGTCCCCGGCCATTTTCCGACCGACGCGCACGGTCTCGGCCGCTTCGACGGGACCGCGCTCTACGAGCATGCCGACCCGCGGCAGGGATTTCATCAGGACTGGAGCACGTTCATCTACAATTTCGGCCGCACCGAGGTCGCCAACTTCCTCCACGCGAACGCCCTGTTCTGGCTCGCGCAGTATCATGTCGACGGCTTGCGCGTGGACGCCGTGGCCTCGATGCTCTACCTCGACTATTCGCGCGAGGCAGGCGAATGGGTTCCCAACAAGTTCGGCGGACGCGAGAACCTGGAGGCGGTCGACTTCCTGCGCCGGATGAACGAGCTGGCCTACGGCGAGCAGCCCGGCGTGGCGACCGTGGCCGAGGAATCGACGGCGTGGCCCGCCGTGTCGCGGCCGACCTGGGCCGGCGGGCTCGGCTTCGGCTACAAATGGAACATGGGGTGGATGCACGACACCCTGGAATATATGGGCAAGGATCCGGCCCATCGGCGCTGGCATCATCACCAGATGACCTTCGGCCTGCTCTATGCCTTCTCCGAGAATTTCGTGCTGCCGCTCAGCCACGACGAGGTCGTGCACGGCAAGGGCTCGATCCTCGCCCGGATGCCCGGTGACGCCTGGCAGAAGTTCGCCAATCTGCGCGCCTATTACGGCTTCATGTGGGGACATCCGGGCAAGAAGCTGCTCTTCATGGGGCAGGAGTTCGGCCAGGGTGCCGAGTGGAACTTCCAGCAGAGCCTCGACTGGCACCTGCTCGGCATCGGCTGGCACCAGGGCGTGCAGGCGGTCGTGCGCGATCTCAATCGCGTCTATCGCGCGACCCCCGCCCTGCACGCGAGGGACTGCACGGCCGACGGCTTCGCGTGGGTCGAGGCGAACGACAACGAGAACAGCGTGTTCAGCTGGCTGCGCTTCGGGCGGCCCGGCGACCCGCCCGTGCTGGTGGTCTGCAACTTCACGCCGGTGCCGCGTTCCGGCTACCGGATCGGCCTGCCGAGTGCGGGCACCTGGCGCGAGATCGTGAATACGGATGCGGAGAGCTATGGCGGCTCCGGGATCGGCAATCTGGGCTCGATCCACGCCGAGCCGGTCCCATGGCATGGCCGGCCCTATTCGGCAGGCGTCACCCTGCCCCCGCTGGCCACGCTGATGTTCCTCGCGGACGGAGCCTGAGCCAGTGCGGGTCCTGTCGGTCGCATCCGAGCTCTATCCGCTCGTCAAGACCGGAGGCCTCGCCGACGTGGCGGGCGCCCTGCCCGGCGCGCTGAGGCCGCTCGGCATCGGGATGCGGACGCTCGTCCCCGGCTATCCGGCTGTTCTGGCCGGGCTCAGGGCGACGGACGGCACGGTCGAGCTCGACGATGCGATGGGCGGTCCGGCGAGGCTGATCCTCGGCCGCGCCGGCGAGCTCGAGCTGATCGTTCTCGACGCACCGCATCTCTACGGCCGGCCGGGCAATCCCTATCTCGGTCCCGACGGGCGCGACTGGGCCGACAATCACCGTCGCTACGGCCTGCTCGGCCGGGTCGCGGCGGACATCGGCCTCGGCCGCCTGCCCGGCTGGCGGCCCGACCTCGTGCACGGCCACGACTGGCAGGCCGGCCTGGCGCCCGCCTATCTCGCTCTCGCCGGCGAGCCCCGCCCGGCGACCGTGCTCACCGTCCACAATCTGGCGTTCCAGGGGCTGTTCGATGCCGCCTTCCTGGGCGAGCTCGGCCTGCCGCCGGCAGCATTCCAGGTCGACGGCTACGAATCCTGGGGTCGGATCGGCTTTCTCAAGGCCGGCCTGTACTTCGCCGACCGGCTGACCACGGTGAGCCCGACCTATTCCCGCGAGATCCAGACCGAGGCCGAGGGAATGGGTCTGCATGGTCTGTTGCGGGCCCGGTCGGACCATCTGGTCGGGATCGCCAACGGCATCGACGAGGCGGTGTGGGACCCGTCCTCCGACCAGCACCTGCCCGCGAGCTACGATGCGGCACGCGCCAAGGCGGCCGCCAACCGCGTGGCGCTGCAGGAGCGGTTCGGCCTCGAGGTCGACCCGGAGGCGCTCCTGTGCATCGTGGTCAGCCGCCTCACCGCGCAGAAGGGGCTGGACCTGCTCCTGCAGAGCCTGCCGGCCCTCATGGCGCATGGCGGGCAATTGGCGCTGCTCGGCTCGGGCGAGCCCGGACTGCAATCCGGCTTCGCCGCGGCGGCGCTGGCGCACCATGGTCGCATCGGCTGCGTGTTCGGCTATGACGAGCCGCTGTCGCATCTGATGCAGGCGGGCGGGGACGCGATCCTGGTGCCGTCCCGGTTCGAGCCGTGCGGGCTGACGCAGCTCTACGGCCTGCGCTACGGCACGATCCCGATCGTGGCGCGCGTGGGCGGGCTGGCGGACACGGTGATCGACGCCAACCAGGCGGCCCTGGACGACGGCGTCGCCACGGGCATCCAGTTCGCGCCGGTGACGGCGGAGGCGCTCGGCTTCGCGCTTGCCCGTGCCGCCGCCCTGCGTGCCGATCGCGAGGCCTGGGCGCGCCTGTGCCATCGCGCCATGACCCGCGACGTGTCGTGGGCGCGGCCGGCGCGGCACTATGACGAGCTCTACCGCGCGCTCCTCGCCGAGCGTGGCGTCGTCACAACCGGGAGGCCCGCCATGTCGATCGTCACGGTCCCGACCAAGCCGTTCGCCGACCAGAAGCCGGGTACGTCGGGACTGCGCAAGAAGGTCCCGGTGTTCCAGCAGCCCAACTATGTCGAGAACTTCGTGCAGTCGATCTTCGACAGCCTCGAGGGCAAGGAGGGCCAGACGCTCGTCCTCGGCGGCGACGGCCGCTACTACAATCGCGAGGTCATCCAGACCGTCCTGCGAATGGCCGCCGCCAACGGCTTCGGCCGGGTCCTGGTCGGGCGCGGCGGGCTGCTCTCGACGCCGGCCGCCTCGGCGGTGATCCGGGGCCGGAAGGCGTTCGGCGGCATCATCCTTTCCGCCAGCCACAATCCGGGCGGCCCGCACGGCGACTTCGGCATCAAGTACAATATCGGCAATGGCGGGCCGGCGCCGGAGAAGATCACGGACGCGATCTTCGAGCGCACCACCTCGATCGGCGAGTACCGCATCCTCGACGCACCCGACCTGGACCTCGACCGCATCGGCAGCTCGGGCCTGGGCGGCATGACCGTCGAGGTGATCGACCCGGTGGCGGACTATCAGGCACTGATGGCGTCGCTGTTCGACTTCGCTGCGATCCGCGCCCTGTTCGCATCGGGCTTCACCATGCGCTTCGATGCGATGCACGCGGTGACCGGTCCCTACGCCAGCGCGATCCTGGAAGGCGAGCTCGGCGCGCCCGAGGGGACCGTCGTCAACGGCACGCCCCTGCCGGACTTCGGCGGCCATCATCCCGATCCCAACCTCGTGCATGCCAAGGAGCTCTACGACCTGATGATGTCGCCGGCAGCGCCGGATTTCGGCGCCGCCTCGGACGGCGACGGCGACCGCAACCTGATCATCGGCCGGGGCATCTTCGTCACCCCGTCGGACAGCCTCGCCCTGCTCGCGGCCAACGCCCATCTGGCGCCGGGCTACGGCGGCGGCATCAAGGGCATCGCACGCTCGATGCCGACCAGCGGTGCCGCCGACCGGGTCGCGGCCGTGCTCGGCGTGAAGCACTATGAGACGCCCACGGGATGGAAGTTCTTCGGCAACCTCCTGGACGCCGGTATGGCCACCATCTGCGGTGAGGAGAGCGCCGGCACGGGCTCCGACCATGTGCGCGAGAAGGACGGGCTCTGGGCCGTGCTGCTGTGGCTGAACATCCTCGCCGCCCGCAGGCAGCCGGTGCTCGACATCGTGCGCGAGCACTGGGCGAAGTACGGGCGCAACTACTATTCCCGGCACGACTATGAGGAGGTCGACGCGACCGCGGCCAACGGCGTGATCGAGCATCTGCGCGCCCAGCTCGAGGTGCTGCCCGGCCGCAAGCTGCCCGCCGGCACGGTCGAGACCGCCGACGATTTCGCCTACACCGACCCGGTCGACGGCTCGGTGAGCCGCAAGCAGGGCATCCGCATCCTGTTCACCGACGGCTCGCGGATCGTTCTCAGGCTGTCCGGGACCGGCACCGCCGGAGCGACCCTGCGGCTCTATCTCGAGCGGTTCGAGCCCGACCCGAAGCGCCACGACCTCGACACCCAGGCCACCCTTTCCGCGCTGATCGAGACCGCCGAGCAGGTGGCGGGGGTCGGCGAGCGGACCGGCAGGGCGGCACCCAGCGTCATCACCTGAGTCGAGGTCATTGCAGGGCGGTCACATTCCGCCCGAACCGGCCGGGAAAAGTGCGGATCGCGCAGCACGCGGCAGACACGACAACTAAGCTGCAAGTAGTTGCAGGGCAGATGCCTTGCGCGCCGACCGGCGAGCGCTACATCGAGGTCGTCCGACGACGGAAATGGGCACGTGAGACATCTGACCGCGCTGCTGCTTGCGACGATTCTGTGCGCCACCGGGGTCGATCGGCAGGCCTGGGCGGCGGTGGAAACGTCGCCCGCCGAGATTGCCCGCGCGGCCGACCATGTCGGCGACCCGGTGCTCAACGCGGTCTATGCCGAGCGGGGTTTCCTGCCTCTGTGGACCAGCGATGCGTGGGCGCCGGCCAGACGTGAGGTGCTCGCGGCGTTGCTCGCCGGCGATCCATGGGCATCCCCGCTACCCCCATTCCCGGGACCGGAGGCCGCCGCCGCGACCGAGGTCGCGACCACGCGTGCAGCACTCGACTATCTCGCCCGGCGCAGCGGCGGCGGCCCCTTGGCCGCCACCGAGGCCATCCGGGCCATGCATCGCCTGGCGGCGGCGGAGCCCGGTGAGCCGCTCGCCATGGCGTTGCTCGGGCTGCAGCTGGTGCACGACGTCGGCGGCTGGCGACGGGTCGACACTCTTCCCGGACCGCTGCCGACCGTACCGCCCGCGCGCGTGACCAGCCCCGAGATCGACGTCGCCCCGTCTCTGCCGCGGCGCACGAGGCTGCCCGAGCCGGCATCGCTGCGCCTCCGGCTGGTGCAGTCGGGCGACTTGCCGGTATCGGCGCTCTCGGGACCCGAGGACGACCCTGTCCTGAGTTCGGCGGTCCAGGCGTTCCAGGCCCGCCATGGGCTCATTCCCGACGGCGTCGTCGGCCCGCGCACGCTGGCGGCTCTCAACGCGCCGGTCGCCACCCAGATCGCGACCGTCCGCCTCAACATCGAGCGCGGCACGCCCGAGCGGTCGATGCTCGCGCGCTATGTCGAGGTCGACGTGCCCGGCTCCGCCTTGCGGGTGGTCGAGCACGGCCGCACCGCCCTGCGTTCCCGCGCGATCGTCGGTGACAAGGACAACGCCACCCCGATCTTCGACGACCTGATCCGCTACGTCGAGATCAACCCGTCCTGGTACGTGCCCGCGAGCATCGTGCCCGAGCTCTTGGAGAAGGAGGCGAAGAAGCCGGGCTACCTCGCCGCCAACGGGTTCGAATGGCGCGGCGGCGGCAGCACGCTGGTGCAGAGGCCGGGGCCGACCAACGCGCTCGGCCGGATCAAGTTCCTGTTCCCCAACCATCACTCCGTCTACCTGCACGACACCCCGCAGCGCAGCCTGTTCCTGCGCAGCCAGCGCAGCCTCAGCCATGGCTGCGTGCGGGTGGAGAAGCCGGACGAGCTGGCGATCGCCCTGCTCGGCGACCAGAGCTGGGACCTTCGGCGCCTCCAGGACGCCTACCGCTCGCGCCGGACCGTGCGCATCGAGCTCTCCCGGCCGGTGCCGGTGTTCCTCGACTATCGCACGGCCTTCGTCGACGAGCAGGGCCGGCTCAACCTGCGGCCCGACCCGTACGGCTACGACCGCGCCGGGCTCACCAGGTTCGACGGCAAGGTGCCGCCGCCGCAGCCCTATCTCGCCGCCAACACCGCCTTGGCGCCCGAGGCGATCCGCGCCCCGATCCCGATGCCGGCGCTGCGGCCCGCATCCTAGGCCCGCCGGTCAGCCCAGCACCGAGAAGCTGCTCTCCCGATTGACCGCCCGCAGGCGGGAGAAGGCGCCGAGATCGATCTCGAGCCCGGTGTAGCGGCCGGTATGCCGCAGCGGCTGGCGGTCGTGATCGTGGCCGGCCTCGCAGGCCCGGATCAGCTCCGCCATCAGCACACCGGCGAGCGGCGCGTTCTTGAACTGGTTCCCGCTCGTCCCGACGGCCATGTAGTAGCCGCCCAGACTGGAACGGTCGTAGATCGGGATCCAGTCGTCCGAGACGTCGTAGAGCGCGACGATCCCCTGCGCCTGCTGCGGGATCGGCAGGGTGGGTATGCGCAGCGCCGCCCGATACACCTGAGCCGTCCACTGCTCGGTGAGCTCGCGGTTGAAATCATCCGCATCCACCCATTCCAGCGGGTCGCAGGCGGGCTCCAGGCTGCCGATCAGCAGCTTGTTGCCGGTATCCGAGCGCCAGTAGCAGCCGACGTCACCGTCCGCGCTGACCAGCGGTTGGCGCTCGAAGTCGACGCCCGGCGGCGCCGGCACCCAGGCGACCTCCTGGCGCAGAGGCCGGGTGCGCACCGACATCTCCTGCTCGACGCCCGCCATCCGGTTGATCACGCCCGAATGCGGACCCGCCACGTTGACCACGATCCCGGCGCCGATCTCCTCGCCGTCCGCCAGGGTCACGCCGGCCACGCGCCCGTCCCGCCGCCGGATCTCGCGCACCGCCGCCTTGAACCGGAAACGCCCGCCGGCCGCCTCGGCCGCCTGCTGCAGGTTGCGCGCGGCGAGCTGCGGATCGTTGACGTAGCCGCAGGTGGGAAAGAGCACGGCACCCGCGATCTCGCCGTCGCTGTCGCCGAACGCCGGATCGTCCGGCCGGCGCGGCGGCGCGAAGCGCTGCGTGTCGTAGAAGGGCAGCTCCGCGCGAAGTCGCGCGAGATCCCACTCCTCGAACGGCACCCCGAGCTCGGCCATGCGCGCGCAGACGGGCCGCAGCTCCTGATTGTCCGCGGTCTTGACCACGACCGAGCCACACTCGTTGAAGCGGGCGAGCTGCACGCCTTCGGGCAGGCCCAGATGCTCGGCCCAGTGGCGCCAGTAGTGATAGCCTTCGTAGGCCAGGGCGATGCCGTGCCGCGTCGAATAGTAGACCCGGATCACCGCCGCGGAGGCGCTCGTCGAGCCGTAGCCGGCGGCCGGCAGAGCGTCGAGGTTGAGCGTCCTCAGGCCGCGCCGGGTCAGCTCCAGCCCCACCGCGGCGCCGATCACGCCGGCACCGATGATCACCGCATCAAAACGCTCCGCCACGCCCGCGACCTCCTCGTCCCATCCTGCGGCGGATGTGAAACGACTGTCGAAAATGCGCAACGTCCGATCGCCCGGTGCATCGTCCGATGACGCTCCCACGTTGACGCGGTGGGATGGCCTCCGCATGGTCCGCTGCCGCGAGCCTCGGCAAGGAGCCTGACCGAATGGGTGCTTTCAAGGATGCGCATGGCGGCGCGCTGCGGAACCTCTATCTCGACGCCGAGGCCGCCGAGGCGGTCAAACGCGGCTCCGGCGGGCGCAAGTCCTGGGATCTGACCGACCGGCAGCTCTGCGATCTCGAGCTGCTGATGAACGGCGGCTTCTCGCCGCTCGACGGATTTCTGGGGCAGGCCGACTACGAATCCGTCCTGGCGAACATGCGGCTCGCCGACGGCGTCCTGTGGCCGATGCCGATCACGCTCGACGTCGCCCCGGCCTTCGCGGACCAGGTCGAGATCGGCGAGACGATCGACCTGCGCGACCGCGAGGGCGTGCTCAACGCCACGCTCACGGTCAGCGACAAGTGGCAGCCCGACAAGCGCGCCGAGGCGATCGCGGTGTTCGGCGCCGACGATGTCGCCCATCCGGCGGTGCGCTACCTGCACGACCAT
This sequence comes from Geminicoccaceae bacterium, assembly GCA_050246385.1. Taxonomy (GTDB): domain Bacteria; phylum Pseudomonadota; class Alphaproteobacteria; order Geminicoccales; family Geminicoccaceae; genus Benzoatithermus. The sequence goes on along the minus strand of JBFWWD010000016.1, from coordinate 26,927 downwards.
GCCGGCAGCGTCTATCTCGGCGGCAAGGTGCAGGGCCTCGAGGCGCCGATGCACTACGACTTCAAGCATCTGCGCGACACGCCGCAGGAGCTGCGCGACCGCTTCCGCAAGCTGGGCTGGCGACGGGTGATCGCCTTCCAGACCCGCAACCCGATGCACCGCGCCCACCAGGAGCTGACCTTCCGCGCCGCCCAGGCGGCCGAGGCCAACCTCCTGATCCAGCCCGTCGTCGGCATGACCAAGCCCGGCGACGTCGACCATTTCACCCGCGTGCGCTGCTACGAGAAGCTGATCGGCCACTATCCCGAGCAGACCACCACGCTCAGCCTGCTGCCACTCGCCATGCGCATGGCCGGCCCGCGCGAGGCGGTCTGGCACGCGATCATCCGCAAGAACTACGGCTGCACCCACCTGATCGTCGGCCGCGACCATGCCGGGCCGGGCAAGGACAGCTCGGGCAAGCCGTTCTACGGCGCCTACGCCGCCCAGGAGCTGTTCGGGCAGCACCAGGACGAGCTCGACATCACCATGGTGCCGTTCCCGAACCTGGTCTACTCCGAGAGCCGCGTGCAGTACGTGCCCGAGGACAAGGTCGAGCCGGGCGAGAAGGTGCTGTCGCTGTCGGGCACCGAGCTGCGCCGCCGGCTGCAGGAGGGCCTCGAGATCCCCGAGTGGTTCTCGTTCCCCGAGGTGGTCGAGGAGCTGCGCCGCACCCACCCGCCGCGCCACCGGCAGGGCTTCACCGTCTTCTTCACCGGCCTGTCGGGCTCGGGCAAGTCGACCATCGCCAACGCGCTGCTGGTCAAGCTGCTGGAGCTGGGCGGCCGGCCGGTGACGCTGCTCGACGGCGACCATGTCAGGAAGCACCTGTCCTCCGAGCTCGGCTTCTCGCGCGAGCATCGCGACCTCAACATCCTGCGCATCGGCTATGTCGCCAGCGAGATCACCAAGAACGGCGGCATCGCGATCTGCGCCCCGATCGCACCCTATGCCGCAACCCGGCGCAAGGTGCGCGACATGATCGAGCCCTTGGGCGGGTTCCTCGAGACCCACGTCGCGACCTCGCTCGAGGTCTGCGAGCAGCGCGACCGCAAGGGCCTCTACGCCAAGGCGCGCGCGGGCATCATCAAGGAGTTCACCGGCATCTCGGACCCCTACGAGGCACCGGAGGAGCCGGAGATGCGCATCGACACCGGCGAGCTGACCCCCGATCTCGCTGCCCATCGCATCCTGATCAAGCTCGAAAGTCTGGGATTCATCCGCTAGTATCCTGTACTGGCTTTAAACCAAACGGCGACCGGGTTGATTTTCCGGAGTCGAAGCCAGCGGTATTGGTGACTATCGCTGGACTGCGACTTGTATATTGTTCTGCGCGCTGCAGCGTATAATCCAAGGCGGCGATTAAGTGACTGCCTGACACAAGCTGCGGCGCGGGGAACAAGTCTTTCGCCGAGGTCGATCATGTTTGGTTGCGAATTGGCTCTGGGCCGCAGCCGTTTGCTCGCTGCGCTGACGTTGGGCGGATTTCTGATACTGGGAACGACGGCGAGTGCCGCACCTCTGCCGGGCGTGTTCAAAGGTGATGCCTATGGCGTCATCTCGACCGGCGTCGGCGGTGCCCTGGGCGCCAGCCTGCACAAGGCGGCCTACAAGGCGCTGCAGTGCGGCGGCACCAACGGGAAGACGGTGCAGGCGACCCACCAGGGCATGTCGGTCGGCACGAACGGCGACCTCGTCACCACCGGCCCGATCCTCAGCACGGTGTTCACCGAGAAGACCGACATCGCGGCCCGGATGCTCAACAGCTCGACGGTGAACGGCGTCAGCCTGTTCGGCGGGCGGGTGACCGCGAGCCGGGTGACGGCGGTGGCCAAGGTCGACGGCAATGCCGGGAAGGTCGTGGCCGCGCCGACCGGCTCGGCGGTCGAGGGCCTGACGGTCGAGGGCGTCGCCGTGGGCTCCACCCCGGCGCAAGGCTCGAGCTGGCCGCTGCCCGGGATCGGCACTCTGGTGGCGAACAAGGTCACCATCACCGGCGCCGGTCGCAACACGCAGATCGTGCGGGTCGACATGCTGACCGTCGAGGTCAGCGAGACGAACGAGTACGGGCTGCCGCCCGGCAGCAGGCTGATCGTCGGCCACGCGCAGGGCGCCTTCAACCGCACCGCCCGCGAGGTCTTCATCGCGTCGCAGTCCTGGGTCGGCCACGAGACCGGGGCGCTGCTCGAGTCGCAGGGCTTCCTGACCATGCCCTGCGACGGCAATGGCGGCACCACCAAGACCGTGCAGGCGACCAACTTCAAGCTGCCCGGCATCGACATCGCCAGCGGCACGACCACGGGTGCCGGCGGCCCCGACGGTGCCACGGGCACCTTCGCCCGCGGCTCCTCGACGGCGCGCAACGGCAGCCTGCTCGGCGGCCGCATCACCTTCGACAGCATCACGGTCGCGGCCGAGCACAAGTTCAACGGCAGCGTCCACCGGCGCTCCACCGCCGGCACCAAGTTCTCCGGCCTGCGCATCGACGGGGTCGCCTACCCCTCGCCCAAGGCCAATGCCCTGCACGTCCCGCTGCCGGGCTACGGCACCGTCCACGTCTTTGAGCGGTCCGTGCCCGGCCCGGCGTCGCGCAACCGGATCAAGCTCAACGGTCTGCGGGTGGTGATCACGGACCCGACCAATCCCCTGGGGCTGCCGACCGGAACCGAGATGTTCGTCGCGCACACCGAGGTCACGGCGACCCGCTAGGCGGCCTCAGCCGGCGAGCTTGAGCAGCCCGATCCCACCGGCGACCACGAAGGCCGCGGTGATGCGCTCGCGGCCGAACGGCTCGCCCATCAGGCGGGTGCCGATGATCGTGGCCAGGATGACGCTGGTCTCGCGCAGGCCCGAGACGTAGGCCATGGGCGTGGTGCGCATCGCCCAGATGACCAGGCCGTAGGCCAGGAAGGACAAGGCGCCACCCCCGACGCCGGGCAGCAGGAGCGAAGGCAGCGCCGCGCGCAGGTGCCGGCGCCGGATCCAGATCACGCCCAGCCCGAACGGCAGACCATCGAGGAAGAAGAACCACACGATGTATTCGGGCGTGCCCTGCGCGGCGCGGATGCCGAGCCCGTCGCAGATCGTGTAGACGGCGATGCAGCTGCCGCACAGGGCAGCCAGCACCAGCGGCCGCCGGCTCTGGCCCTCGGCCCGCCGCCCGAACGCGATCGTCAGGATACCGGCGGAGATCAGCGCGATGGCGGCGAGGCCGCTCCAGCCCGGCGCCTCGCCGACGAACAGCCAGGCGAGCAGCGCCACCAGGGGCGGGGCCACGCCACGCGCCACCGGATAGACCTGACTGAGGTCGCCCGTGCGATAGGCGAGACACAGGAACGAGCAGTAGCCGATGTGGATCGCGACCGAGGCCAGCAGCCACGGCCACGCCGCTGCGACCGGCGGGTCGACGAAGGGCAGCAGCGGCAGGCAGATCGCCGAGCCGGTGAGATTGACGATCGCGAGCCGCAGGAACGGGTCGCCGCCATGCTTCACCAGCGCGTTCCAAGCGGCGTGCAACGCCGCCGCGCCCAGCACCACCCCAAAGACCAGCGGACTCACACGGCGCCCCCGCCTGACAGACGGTCCTCGCGCCGTCATCGTACCGTCACACTAGCGCCGCGGCCGCCACAATGCAGCAGCCGGCGGGCGCCCTCACGCCACCCGCTTGCGCCGGATCGCGGCGAGCGCCCGTCTCTGCTGCCGGTTGAGCGCGCGCTCGGGTTCGTCTCGCATTCCGCGGTCGTTGGCGGGCTCGGGTTCGTCCCGCAGCGCCGGTGGCGGCCGGTCGAGCCGGCGCCGGCGCAGCGCCTCCAGGCTGCGCATGGCCGCGTCGTGCTCCTTGGCGATCTGGGTGCGGTAGCGCAGGAGGGTGGCGAGCGAGCGCATCGCCAGGGTCTTGGCGGCACGCCGCTCGGGCTCCTCGGCGATGGCGTCGGCGGCGAACAGGTCGGCCAGGATCCGCGCCTCCAGCCGGTCGGCGCGGATCTCGCGCCACAGGGCACGGACGGCGAGCCCGGCCAGGTCGCGCTCGGCGGGGTCGCGCGGCCGCCACTGCTCGAGCCACAGCGCCTCGTGGGCACGGAACTCCTCGGGGTCCTCGTCGGGCAGCAGGAAGAAGCTGCGGCCGGTCAGGCCGTGGCGGACGATGCTCAGAGCAGGGGATGCGGGCATGCGCAGGCTCCGGAGGTGGACCCGACAGCTTATGTCCCATGCTACAATCCTAATCAAGGAAGATAATCAACACACGATGCCGGTGCGCGGGCTGCCGGCTTGCTCCGACCGGCTGCACCCGCCTAGGCGGGCGGAGTAGGCTGCGCTAGGTTCCGGGCGCGATCATCGGACGGCAGGAGGACCAACGATGCACCAGGTCGAAGCCGGGACGGGCACGGCCGCGCATACGACCGGTCACGGCCTCCTGCGCCGGCTCGGCATCTACATCTTCATGGTCGTCTGGGCCGTGAGCGGGCTCGCCTACACCGATGTGGTCTCCGCGCATACCGTGCCCTTCTGGCTGCTGACGACGATCCTGTTCGCCATCATCGCGATCGTGCACGTGCTGCGCTCGGACGCCGAGCAACGGACCGTCCTGGCGCTGAAGCAACTCGCCCACTGGGCCGCCTTCTTCGTGGCGATGGTCCTGCTCCACTCGCAACTGGTGGGCGATCTCGTCGCCGGCGACCCGTCGATCATCGTCGTGCTGATCCTGCTCGCGCTCGCGACCTTCCTCGACGGCATCTATGTCGACTGGCGCTTCTGCGTCGTCGGCCTCGTGCTCGCCAGCGGCTCGCTGGTCGTGGCCTGGCTGGACGACTGGGCGCTGGTGCTCACCCTGACCGCCGTCGTCGTGGTGGCGATCGGGGCACTCTACCTGCTGCGGCATTTCGGCTCGCACCGGTTCCAGGGCTAAACGGACGACCCGTCGCGGCGCAGGTCCGTGCTGCGGCGGTAGACGGCCAGGGCGAGGAGCAGGGCGAGCGCCAGGAAGGCGAACAGGGCACGGTAGGCGAACGCCTCGCCGGCCGGCTCCGCGAGGCGCATCACGAGCCCGCTCAGGGCCTGGAGCGTCGCGGCGCCGGCGAAGCAGGCGCAGTTCATCAGGGTAAGGCCACGACCGAGCTCGTGCGGGTCGAGGAAGCGCCGACCCTGCGCCATCAGGAGCGCGTAGGTCATCCCGGCGGCGCCGAAGACCGAGAGCAGCAGTGTGGTTGCGAGCGACGAGACGGCCGGCCCGAGCGCCAGCAGGGCCAGGACCGCCACCACCAGGAGGCTGCCCAGCAGCACCGGCGGGCGGCGGACATCGAAGCGGCGCTCGATCTGGCCATAGGCCAGATTGCCCGCGATCATCGCCAGCGACATGACCAGCAGCACGTTGCCGCGCTCGAGCGGGGTCATCTCCAGCACGGTGGCGAGATAGGGCCCGGCCCACAGCCCGCGGACGGTGATCAGCACCGCGTAGCCGGTGAAGCTCATCGGCAGGATCGCCCACAGCGCCCGCTTGCCGATCACGTCCCGCAGGCCCTGGCCGATGGCGTGCAGGCTCTCGTGCGGGCGAGTCGCGACCGCTCCTGGCGGATGGTCGCGGACCAGGAGCACGACCAGCACGGCGACGAGCAGCACCGCCACCGCCATCCCGGCGAACGCCCCGCGCCAGCCCACGAGCTCGGCGGCCAGGGCCAACGGAGCCGTCGCCAGGATGGTGCCCCCGCTGCCGATGGCGAGCAGGACCGTGGACAGCATCGCGAAGCGCCGCGGCTCGCAGAAGCGGGCGAGCACGACCAGGCTGCCCATGAACACCGGCGCGCAGCCGATCCCGATCAGCACCTGGCCGACCACCGCCGCGGCCAAGCCGTCGGCCAGGGCGAAGACGCCGCAGCCCAGCCCCGCGGACAGGAAGACGATGCCCACGGTGCGCCGCGGGCCCCAGCGGTCGAGCGCTATGCCGATCGGCAGCTGGGCGGCGGCGAAGGCCCAGAACCAGGCCGAGGAGAGCACACCCAGCCGCGCCGGGTCGAGGCCGAGGTCGTGCGCCAGCTCGGGGGCCACCACGGCGATCGCGGTGCGGAAGAACTGGCTGACCACATAGGCGAGCGAAAGGGCGGCCAGGCTCGGCAGCGCCGTCATCGCGACACTATCCTTCGTTCGGGATCTTCAGCTTGTGGCCGCAGGCCTTGCAGAACACGGCGTCGACGTCGTGCTCGAGCAGCGCGCAGTCGGGGCAGGGAAAGTCGACCTTGCGCGGGCGGAACACGGCCCCGACGAGATTCAGGAACAGCGAGATCCCGACGATCATGACCAGTGTGGCGAGCAGGCGGCCGTACCGGCCTTCCAGGGTGATGTCGCCGAAGCCCGTGGTCGTCAGCGTGGCGATGGTGAAGTAGAGGGCGTCCAGATAGTCGCTGATGTCCGGATTGATCGTCCGCTGCTGCACGAAGACGATGGCGCTGACGACGAAGACGAACACGACGAGGTTGACCGAGGCGCGCATCACCCGGCGATTGCGCCGGGCGAACGGGACTTCCCGCTCGACCAGCAGCAGCACGTTGTAGGAGCGCACCAGCCGCACGGCGCGCAGCAGACGCAGGAAGCCGAGGTTCGGCGCGAGCGCGGGCAGCAGCAGCGAGGCCAGCACGACCAGGTCGATGATGGCCAGCGGCTGCATCAGGTACTGCAGCGGCCGGGGCGAGATGTAGAGCCGGGCGGCGAAGTCGAGGGCGAGGCCGAGGGCGATCACCATGTCGACGGCGAATATCCACGGCGAGTCGGGCAGGAAGGTGGTCACCAGGAAGAAGGTCACGGTGATCAGGTCGAAGGTCAGCAGGACGAGCTGGAACCGGGTCGCGTGCCGCTCGCTGCCGAAATAGAGCTCGCGCAGATAGCCGCGCAGGGAGAACGGCGTCGGCGCATCGCCGAGGTCGGTGCCGGCAGGATCGGGAACGGTCATGCTCGCCTGACGCCTCGTCGCCCTGGCTCAGCTAGCGACGGGGCGGCGCCGCAGGCAAGCGGAAGCGCGTCAGTAGACGCGCGGCGGAATGCCGGCCACCCTCGTCCCGGCCAGATCGAGGCCCTCGACGCCGCGCGCCGCCACGAACCGCTTCTCGGCGGACGGGAAGGTGCTGTCGACGAGCCGCAGCCGGGCGATCGGCAGCCCGGGATGGCCGATCGCGTTGAGCGCCTGGCGCGAACGGCCGCAGGTGACGCGCTCGATGGCGATGTCGTCGAATCGCGGCGGGTAGGGCCCGAGGAGATCGTCGCGCTCGTAGGTGTAGGTGAGCATGACGGCCTCCATGGCGCAGGCGGCGACCTGGCAGTCGCGCAGCCGGACGCCGGTCACCGTGCCGCCGCGGCGGGTGCTGCTCTTGATCAGGCAGAGATGGTTGAGTGGCGCGTCGCCGGGCAGGTTGCGCAGCCGCTCCGCGAAGATCCGGGCGGCCCCGGCGCCGATCTCGCTGCCGACCGCGAGCGCGGCGCCATAGTCCGCCATCCGGCAGTCGCGGACCACGATGTCGGTCGACGGCCGCGGTGGCCGGCGGGCGCCCGGCGCGCCGACGACACCGTCGCGCCCGAACCCGGACTTGACCACGACCTTGTCGTCGCGCTGCCGGAACACGCAGCGCTCGACCAGGACATGGTCGCAGGATTCGAGGTCGCAGCCGTCGTTGTTGGGGCCCAGGCTCGTGAAGCTCACGTTGCGGATGGTGACGTTGCTGCTGAACAGCCCATGGATCATCCACCACGGCGCATTGGTCAGGGTGACCCCGTCGATCAGCACGTTCCGGCTGTGGAAGGCCTGGATCAGGCTCGGCCGCAGGAAGCCACCTTCGCCGTAGACCCGCTCCCCGAGCGGAACCCCTTCGGCCGCTTGGGTGCGCAGCCGTGTGATCGACGCCGACTGCTCGGGCTGGCCCGGGCTCCAGCCGAACTCCTCCTTGCCGCGCCACGGCCACCAGTGGGCGTTGTCGGCGGCGCCGTCGATGGTGCCGGCACCGGTGATCGCGACGTTGGTGGCGTTGAGGAGCCGGATCAGGGGCCGGTAGTTGAAGCAGTCGATGCCGTTGAACCGCGTCGGCACCAGCGGCAGGTAGGCGCCGGGATCGGTCCTGAAGCGCAGCACGGCACCCTGCTCCAGATGCAGGCCGACCTTGCCGTAGAGCTCGACCGCCCCGGTGAGGAAGGTCCCGGCCGGCACCACGACCCGCCCGCCCCCGGCCCGCCGCGCGGCACTGACGGCGAGCTTGATCGCCCGCGTGCAGTCGGCGGCGCCGTTGCCCACCGCGCCGTAGGCGGTGATCGGGAACGACGTGCGCCGGATCGCCGGCAGCTTGATGCGGCCGACGATGGCGGCGGCCTCGTCCCACGGGTCCGCGGCGCGCGGCAGGGGAGCGGCCACCGCCATGCCGTAGGCGAGGAAGCTGCGCCGGTCCGCGGCTCGCGCCATGCTCGCCGGCTCAGACGCCGAAGTAGCGCGCCTGCGGGTGGTGCAGGACGATGGCGCTGGTGCTCTGCTCCGGCCAGAGCTGGTCGCCCTCGGACAGCTCGATGCCGAGCCGGTCGGCGCCGAGCAGCGCCAGCAGCGGAGCTTGGTCGGCGAGGTTCGGGCAGGCGGGGTAGCCGAAGCTGTAGCGCGAGCCGCGATAGCCCTGCTTGAGCAGCTCGCGCATGTCGCGCGCGTCCTGGTGGCCGAAGCCGAGCTCGGCGCGGATGCGGCCGTGGACATATTCGGCCAGCGCCTCGGCCAGCTCGACGCCGAGCCCGTGCAGGCGGACATAGTCCTGGTAGCGGTCGGCGGCGAACCACTCGCGGGCCACCTCCGAGGCGCGCTGGCCCACGGTCACCACCTGCAGGCCCAGCACGTCGCGCTCGGGCTCGTCGACGTCGCGCAGGAAGTCGGCGACGCACAGGCCGCCCTCCTTGGCCTGGCGCGGCAGGGCGAAGCGGGCGATCTCGCGGCTGCCGGTCTCGTCGAACAGGACGATCGCGTTCCCCTCGCCGGCGGCCTTGAAGTAGCCATAGGCCGCCTGGGGGGCGAACACCCGCTCCGCCTCGGCCGCGGCGACGAGGCCGGTCAGCACCGGGCGCAGCTCCTTCGCGGCCCAGTCGAGGAACTCGCCCAGCCGCCGGCCCTGCTTCTCGTAGCCCCAATGGAATTGGTAGAGCATCTGCTCGTTGAGGTAGGGCAGCAGCGCCTTGACCGGCACCCGATCGATCGTGCGGGCACCCCAGAACGGTGGCACCGGCACCGCGACGCCGCGGCTCAGCTCGTGGCGCTTGAGGCGGATCTCGTCGACGTCGACCGGGCGCAGCAAGGGTGCGGCGTTGCCGTTGGCGTAGTCGAGCGTGCGCGGCTTCTTGGCGCTGCGTTGCGCAGCCTTGGCGACCCGCTCGGCGACGTAGGCCGGGAACTGGCCGCCCACGGCCTTGTCCATCAGCGTCAGCCCGTCGAAGGCGTCGCGGGCATAGGCCACCGGCCCCTCGCCATAGGCCTTCCAGCAATCGTCCTCGACATAGGCGCGGGTCAGCGCGGCGCCGCCCAGGAGAACCGGGACATCGAGGCCCTGGCGGCGCATCTCCTCCAGGTTCTCGCGCATGACCACGGTCGACTTCACGAGCAGGCCGGACATGCCGACGGCGTCGGCGCGATGCTCGCCCGCCGCCTCCAGGATCGACGACAGCGGCTGCTTGATGCCGAGATTGACCACGCGGTAGCCGTTGTTGGTCAGGATGATGTCGACCAGGTTCTTGCCGATGTCGTGGACGTCGCCCTTGACCGTGGCGAGCACGATCGTGCCCTTCTCCTGGCCCTCGACCTTCTCCATCATCGGCTCGAGATAGGCCACCGCCTTCTTCATGGTCTCGGCCGACTGCAGCACGAAGGGCAGCTGCATCTTGCCGGCGCCGAACAGCTCGCCCACGGTCTTCATGCCGTCGAGCAGGATGTCGTTGATCACTGCGAGCGGCGCGTAGCGCTGCAGCGCCTCGTCCAGCTCGGCCTCGAGCCCCTGCTTGTCGCCGTCGACGATCCGCAGCTTGAGGCGCTCCTCGACGCTCTCGGGCCGCTCCCTGGTGGCACCCGCGTCGACCTTGCGGTCGGTGAACAGGGCGATGAACGCCTGCAGCGGATCGTAGCCCTCGGCACGCCGGTCGAAGATCAGATCCTCGGCGGCCTTGACCTCCTCGGGCGGGATCCTGTGCAGCGGGATGATCTTGCTGCTGTGGACGATGGCACCGGTGAGCCCGCGCCGCAGGGCGTGGTCGAGCATCACCGAGTTGAGCACGTGCCGCGCGGCCGGGTTGAGGCCGAACGAGACGTTGGACAGGCCGAGGATGAGCTGCAGGTCGGGGAACAGGGCGCGCAGATCCGCGATCGCCTCCAGCGTCCACAGGGCCAGCTTGCGGTCGTCCTCGTTGCCGGTGCAGATCGTGAAGGTCAACGGGTCGATCAGCAGGTCCGACACGGGCAGGCCGAAGCGGCCGCAGGCGAAGTCGACCAGCCGCCGCGCGATGCGGACCTTGTCCTCACGCGTCTTGGCCATGCCCACCTCGTCGATGGTGAGCGCGATCACGGCCGAGCCGAACTTGCGCGCGAGGGTCATGCGCGCGTTGGCCGGCGCCTCGCCGTCCTCGAAATTGATCGAGTTCAGCACCGCCTTGCCGCCATAGAGCGCCATGGCGGTCTCCAGCACCGGCAGCTCGGTCGAATCGATCACCAAGGGGCTGTCGACCTGGCCGCGCATGCGCTCGACCACGGCCGTCATCTCGGCCACCTCGTCGCGACCGACGAAGGCGGTGCAGACGTCGAGCGCGTTGCTGCCCTCGCGCACCTGCTCGCGGCCCATGGCGACGCAGCCGTCCCAGTCGCCCGCCGCCTGCAGCTCGCGGAACTTCTTCGAGCCGTTGGCATTGCAGCGCTCGCCGATGGCGAGAAAGGAGTTCTCCTGGCGCAGCGGCACGCTCGAGAACAGCGACGCGAGCGAGGGCGTGTGCTGCGGCCGCCGGGGCCGGACCTCCGGGCGGAAGCCATCCTCCGCGGTCCGTCGCAGCATCGCGTCCAGGGCGGCGATGTGCTCGATCGAGGTGCCGCAGCAGCCGCCGACGATGTTGATGCCGTCCTCGGCGATGAACCGCTCGATCCAGCCGGCGAGCTCGTCGGGCGTGAGCGGATAGTGGGTGTGGCCGCAGCGCAGCTCGGGCAGGCCCGCGTTCGGCAGGCAGGAGATCAGACCGCGCCAGCTCTGCGCGAGATGGCGCACATGCTCGGCCATCTCCTTGGGGCCGGTGGCGCAGTTGAGGCCCAGGACCGGCACGCCCAGCGCATCGACGATGGTGGTGGCAGCCGCGATGTCGGTGCCCACGAGCATGGCGCCGGTGGTCTCGATCGTGACCTGGACCATCAAGGGCAGCTCGCGGCCATGGCGCACGAAGGCGTGCCGGCAGCCGTTGACGGCGGCCTTGATCTGCAAGGGGTCCTGGCAGGTCTCGATCAGCAGCACGTCGGCGCCGCCGGCGATCAGGCCCTCGGCCTGGACCGCGAACGCGGCCTCGAGCTCGCGGTAGCCGACATGGCCGAGGCTGGGCAGCTTGGTGCCGGGGCCGATGGCGCCGACGACGAACCGCTCGCGACCGTCGCCGGCGAACGCTTCGACCGCCTCACGGGCGAGCCGCGCCGCGCGCTCGTTGATCTCGAGCGCCCGGTCCTGCAGCCCGAACTCGCCGAGCGTGATCGGCGAGCCGCCGAAGCTGTTGGTCTCGACGCCATCGGCGCCGGCCGCGAGGTAGCCCGCGTGGATGTCGCGGATCAGCTCGGGACGGCTGAGATTGAGGATCTCCGAGCAGTTCTCCTGGCCCCAGAAGTCGTCGAGCGTCAGCTCCTTAGCCTGGATGCGGCTGCCCATGGCGCCGTCGAGCAGGACGATCCGGCGCCGGGTGGTGGCGAGGAAACCGCTCATGCCGCCACCGGGACTTCGTGGGCCGACAGGAGATGGCGGATGGCCAGCGGCAGCTCGGCCCGGTTCAGGGCGTAGACGTGCATCCTGGTCAGCCCCTCGGCCGCCAGTCGCCGGCACTGCTCGCTCGCCACGCCGGCCGCGATCATGCCGTGCATCGGTGACGATTCGTCCACACCTGCGAACAGTCGCTCGAGCCAGTCGGGGATGCCGGCACCGCAGCCGAGCGAGAAGCGCCGGATCTGGCTGAAATTGTGGATCGGCATGATGCCGGGCACGTACTCGGCCTCGATGCCGGCCGCGACCAGCCGATCACGGAAGCGCAGGATACGGTCGGTGTCGAAGCAGTATTGCGTGACCAGCCGCGTGGCACCCGCCTCGACTTTGCGGCGCAGGTTGCCGAGATCGGCCTCCGCACCGTCCGCCTCGGGATGCACCTCGGGATAGCAGCCGGCGCTGATCTCGAAGTCGGCCACCGTCTTGAGGCCGCGGATCAGGTCCGCGGCGTAGGCGTAGCCGTCGTGGCGCGGCTGGTAGCCGACGGCACCCTTGGGCGGATCGCCGCGCAGGGCGACGATGCGGCGGACGCCACGGCGCCAATAGTCGGCAGCCAGCCCATCGATCTCCTCGCGCGAGGACCAGGCGCAGGTCATGTGCGCGGCGACGGGCACGCCGAACCGCTCCTGGATGTCGCAGACCAGCGGCAGGGTGCCGTCGACGCCGGAGCCGCCGGCACCGCAGGTCACAGAGATGAACCGCGGCCGTACGGCGACGAACTGCCCGAGATTGGCCTGCAGCCGGGCCGCGGCCTCGGGGCCCTTGGGCGGGAACACCTCGATCGACAGCTCGACCGGCGGCAGGGCGTCCTCCATCCACGGGTGGGAGCGTGCGGCGGCGCGGTCGACGATGCTCTCGATCATGCGGCGCTCCTGCGATTTTCGGGATTGTCGGCACCGTCGCCGGCTGTGGCGCGGCGGGCGGACCAGATCACCACGGTCAGCTCGGGACCCTGCAGTCGGCGCTGGCGGTCGGGCACGAGGCCCAGCTCGGCGAACCAGCGGCCGATCTCCTCGTCACTGAAGCCGAGCCGCCGATGCCCGCTCTCCGCGCGCAGGCGCTCGACCTCGTGGTGCGCGAGATCGACCACGACCAGCCGGCCGCCCGGAGCGAGCACGCGGGCGGCCTCGCCCAGCGCCGCGAACGGATCGTCGGCGTAGTGCAGCACCTGGTGCAGCGTCGCGGCCGCGAACGAGCCGTCCGGCAGCGGCAGCTGGTACATGTCGCCGTGGCGGACCTGGCAGTTGCGCGCCTCGCGCCGGTCGAGATTGGCGCGGGCCACGGCCAGCATGTCGTGGCTGAGGTCGATGCCGAGCCCGAAGCCGACCTGGCCGGCGAGAAGCTGGAGGATGCGCCCGGTGCCGGTGCCGATGTCGAGCAGGTTGGGCGTCCGCTCCTCGAGGAACAGATCGCGCAGCGCCGTCTCGACCAGCTCCGGATCGACCGCCAGCGCCCGCTCGCTGTCCCAAGCTTCGGCGCGCTCGGCGAAGAACCGCTCCGCCTGGCGCCGACGCGACTCGCGCACCGTCTCGAGCCGGCGCTGGTCGAGCGCCATGGTCGAATCGTCGCCCGGCAGCAGGCGGCACAAGGAACGGGCGATCCTGGCCCCATCGCCGTTCTGGGCCCGCCGGTAGAACACCCAGCCGCCCTCCCGGAAGCGGTCGAGCAGGCCGGCCTCGGCCAGGATCTTGAGATGACGCGAGATGCGCGGCTGGCTCTGGCCGAGGATCTGGACGAGCTCGCTCACGGTCCATTCGCCCTGCGAGCAGATGGCGAGGAGCCGGAGGCGCGACGGGTCCGCGGCCGCCCGAAGGCCGTCGAGGAGAACGTCGAAGCCCGCCGATTCCTGTGCCATCGCTCCCACACGCATCCGATCTAGGCGATATGTAGATATCTTTATGTTCTGCTGTCAACCGACAGAGACAGTCGACGAGCCGCCCTCCGCTTGTCACCCACGCCATCAGCCTCTATCAGCGCGGGGCTACGGCTGGACCGGGCCGTTCCGGCGCGATGGTGGCGAGTAGGCTGAGCGACATGATCCGGCGGCACTCGCTGCGCGCGCTGGCACTGCTGACGGTTCTCGGTGGCTGCGCCACGACGCAGCAGACCGGCGACGTCTACGACCCGATCGAACCGGTGAACCGGGCCGTGTTCACCTTCAACATGACGCTCGACCGGTTCGTCCTCGAGCCGGTCGCCCGCGGCTACCGCTTCATCACACCGGAAGCGGCACGCCGGTCGGTCGCGAACTTCCTCGCCAACCTGCGCTCGCCGGTGATCCTCGCCAACGACGCGCTGCAGGGCGAGCGCGACCGGGCCGGCATCACGCTCGGCCGGTTCATGATCAACACCACGCTGGGCGTCGCCGGCCTGTTCGATCCGGCCACCGCCTTCGGCTACCCGCGCCACGAGGAGGATTTCGGCCAGACGCTCGGCGTCTGGGGCGTTCCTGCCGGGCCCTATCTCATGCTGCCGCTGCTGGGACCGTCGAACGGCCGCGACACCACGGGCCGCGTCGGCGACTATTTCATGAACCCGCTGAACTTCTGCTGCATCAACCAGGACGAGCGGCTCGGCCTGTTCGCCACCACCGCCGTCAGCGAGCGCGAGGCCAACATCGAGCTGCTCGACGATCTCCGCGCCAACAGCATCGATCTCTACGCGACCATCCGCACGATCTACAGCCAGAAGCGCAACGCCGACATCCGCAACGGCGCGGCACCGACCGACCAGCAGAACTACGACAGCATCTTCGACGAGGAGCAGGACGAGGCGCCACCCGAGCCGGCGCCGCTGCCCCCGGAGCCGATCGGACCGGGTGGCTAGGCCGCCGCCTTCCCGACCTGTGCCGCGGGCAGCGTGAAGCAGATGCAGGCACCGCCCAGCGCTGTGTCCTCGGCCCAGATCCTGCCGCCGAAATGCTCCACGATCTGCCGGCAGATGGCGAGGCCGAGGCCGGTACCCTTGGGTTTGTTCGTGAGCACGCTCCCGCTCATCTGACGGAACTTCTCGAAGATCGCCTCGCGGTAGGGTGCGGGCACGCCCGGCCCATTGTCCGCGACCTGCACGAGCTGGGTGCCACCCTGGCATCGCAGCTGGACATGCACCCTGCCCTCCTCCTCCGGAACGAACTTGGAGGCATTGGACAGGAGGTTGATCATGACCTGCACGAGCCGGTCGCGATCGCAACGTACCAGGGCGGGCTGCTTGTCGATCTCGGTCGTCAGGGCCACCCGCCGCTCGGCGAACACGCCGTGCGTCGCCGCCACGGCCTCGGCGACGATGTCGGCCAGCGCATGCACGCCGACATGCCATTCCATCTTGCCCGATTCGATCTTCGACAGGTCGAGGAAGTCGTTGATCAGGCGGGTCAGGCGCTCGCTCTCGCGCACGATGATCTGGAGGAAGGTCGACCGCTCCTCGGGTGTGAGATCGGGGCTGTCGAGCAGGATCTCGGAGAAGGAGCGGATCGAGGTGAGCGGCGTGCGCAGCTCGTGGCTGACCGTGGCGAGGAAATCGTCCTTGAGCTGGTCGACCTGGCGCAGGCGCTCGTTGGCCTCACGAAGCTCCTCGGTCGCCCGCTCCAGGGCGGCCGATTTCTGCTCCAGCCGGTGCCCGTACTCGATCGCGCGCGAGGTCTCGTCCAGGATCTGGATCAGATCGTCGGGACCGACCACCTCGCCGCGCACGACCGAGCCGACCATCACCCTGGCGCTGGCGGCACCGATGGCGCGCGCGAGCTGCCGCTCGGTCCGCTGGACGAGCGCGGCGTCGGCGGGCTCGTCGGGTGAGAGCACGCGCCCGCGACGGCGCAGGTCGATCGCGAACACCGTGTCGGCCCGCTCCTGGCCGAGAAAGCGGATGAGCAGCCCGCGCAAGGCGGCGACCCGCGCCTCGCCCCGCCACAGCCTCCCGACGGCGGCGTTCTGCGCCGGCGTGACGAACAGCGCCGCCTGCATCCGCTCGAGATTGCCCTGCCGCGCGAGCAGGCCGCAGGCGACGACCAGCGCCGTGTTGACGCCGAGGCTCCAGATCACCGCGTGGCTGACCGGGCCGAGGCCCTCCAGCCCCATCAGCGCCTCGGGACGCAGGAGAGCGATGCCGAACGCGCCGTGGCTGACGAAGCCCGCATCGAGCAGGCCGGCGGCGGCCAGGGTCGGGAGCACCAGCGTGTAGAGCCAGACCGAGACGCCGCCCACCAGGCCGAGGATGGCGCCGGTGAGATTGGCCTCGCGCCAGTAGAGGCCGGCGACCACCGGCGGTGCGAACTGGGCGACGCCGCAGAAGGCGATCAGACCGATGCTGACCAGTGGGAAGGATTCGACCACCAGCCGATAGAAGGCATAGCCGAGCAGCAAGAGCAGCAGGATCGCGGCGCGTCGGACCATCAAGATCAGGCGCGGCAGCGCGAAGCGGCGGCTGATCCAGTCGACACGCAGGAGAAACGGCATGATCAGGTCGTTGGAGACCATCGTGCTCAGGGCGATGGTCGCCACGATGATCATGGCGGAGGCGGCCGAGAGGCCGCCCAGATAGGCGATCAGCGCCAGCCAGTCGTGACCGGAGGCCAGCGGCAGCAGCAGCATGAACAGGTCGCCCTCGCCCAGGCCGTGGATCATGCCGCCCAGCGCGATCGGGAAGACGAAGAGGTTGATCGCGAGCAGATAGGCGGGGAGCGCCCAGCTCGCCGTGCGCAGATGGGCCTCGTCGACGTTCTCGATCACCGCCACCTGGAACTGCCGGTCGAGGAACAGGAAGGCGAGGCCGGACAGGGCGGTGATCAGGAACCAGTCCGCGTAGCCGGTGGTGCTGGCGTCCACGGTCAGGGGCGGGACGTGCGGCATCCTCGCCGCCCGGCCGAAAATGTCGCCGAAGCCATCGAACATCACATAGGTGACGTAGATGCCGACGATCAGGAAGGCCGCGAGCTTGACCACGCTCTCGAACGCGATCGCCAGCACCATGCCCTCGTGGCGCTCGGTGGCGTCGATGTGGCGGGTGCCGAACAGCACGCTGAACAGGGCGATCAGCAGCAGCACCAGCAGCGCGGCGTCGGCGCCGCCGATCGCCTCCCCGTCGCTGCCGATCAGCACCGTGACGCTCGCGGACACGGCCTTGAGCTGCAGGGCGATGTAGGGGATGGCGCTGACCACGGCGACGATCGTGACCAGCCCGGCGAGCGAAGCACTCTTGCCGTAGCGGGCGGCGATGAAGTCGGCGATCGAGGTGATGCCCTGCGTCTTGGCGATGCACAGCATCTTGAGCGGCAGGAAGCCGAACAGGAGCGCGGCGAGCGTCGGGCCGAGGAACACCGGCAGGAAGTCGAGCCCCTGTCGCGTGGCGAGGCCGACGCTGCCGTAATATGTCCAGGCGGTGCAGTAGACGCCCAGCGACAGGGTGTAGATCCAGGGGCTGCGGATGACGCTGCGGCCGCGGTCGGCACGCAAATCGCCGAAGGAGGCGATCGCGAACAGGGCGCCGAGATAGAGCAGCGAGATCAGCAGGACGATGCTCGCGCTGAGCATCAGTCGACCTTCGGCGGCCGCATGGTAGCGGCGGCACTGAGCAGGATCAGGCCGAGCCAGGCGGTGAACAGATAGAGCGGGGTCAGCGGCACGCCCGAAGGCAGCCGGATCGCGTCGACGATCGCCAGCACCGGAAAATTGAGCGACAGCAGGCCCGCGAGGAAGATCGCGAACTGCCGGCGACGCAGACGGCGTTCGGCCATGCCGAAGCCTAGGCGACGTCGAGCATGCGCTTGACCTGTTCGACCAGATCGCGCGTGGAGAACGGCTTGGTCACGTAGGCGTCCGCGCCGAGGGACAGGCCGCGCTCGCGCTCGACCTCGCGCCCGCGGGCGGTGAGCATCACGATCTTGGTGGCGCACCACTCCGGTCGGGCGCGGATGCGCTCGCACACCTCGTAGCCGTCGAACTCGGGCATCATCACGTCGAGCAGCAGCAGATCCGGCGGCACGCCTTCCAGCGCCTCCAGCGCCTCGCGCCCGTTGCGCGCCACCGCGACCTCGAAGCCCGCGCGCCGCATCAGGAATTCGAGCGACATGACGATGTTCGGCTCGTCGTCGACAACCAGCACCCGCTTTGCCATTCCGCCTCCCGAGCGTCGCATCCGGCGCGGTCTGAGCGGTCGAGCGCCGTCGTCGGATTCTAAGCCACTGGACGGGCGCGACCCAAGGCCCCAATTGTCTCACGCACCGCGCGGGTCGCCCGTCGCGGTTGGCAGGCGGGCCGGCGTCATGCTAGGCAGCGCCACGTCGCGCGAAACCCCTCCCTTTACGCCGAGACACGGCCGCGCCCGGTGCGGCCCCCGGAGCATGCGAGCATGGCCGCCTACCAGTACATCTACGTGATGAAGAACGTCTCCAAGATCTACCCGGGCGGCCGGGAGATCATGAAGAACATCACGCTCGCCTTCCTGCCCGGGGCCAAGATCGGCGTGCTGGGGATCAACGGCGCCGGCAAGTCGACGCTGCTCAAGATCATGGCCGGGCTCGACCAGGACATCGGCGGCGAGGCCTGGGCGGCGCAGGGGGTGAAGGTCGGCTATCTGCCGCAGGAGCCGCAGCTCGATCCCGCCAAGGACGTGCTCGGCAACATCATGGACGGTGTCGGCCCGACCGCGGAGCTGCTCGACCGGTTCAACGAGGTGTCCAACCGGTTCGCCGACCCCGACGCCGACATGGACGCGCTGCTCGCCGAGCAGGCCGAGCTGCAGGAGAAGATCGACGCCTGCAACGGCTGGGAGCTGGAGCGGACCATCGACATCGCGATGGACGCGCTGCGCTGCCCGCCGGGCGACGCCGACGTCGGCACGCTCTCGGGCGGCGAGCGCCGCCGGGTGGCGCTCTGCCGGCTGCTCCTGTCCAATCCCGACATGCTGCTGCTCGACGAGCCGACCAACCATCTGGATGCCGAATCGGTGGCGTGGCTCGAGCGCTTCCTGGCGGAGTACAAGAGCACGGTGGTGGCGGTGACCCACGACCGCTACTTCCTCGACAATGTCGCGGGCTGGATCCTCGAGCTCGATCGCGGCCGCGGCATCCCCTACGAGGGCAACTACACCGGCTGGCTCGAGCAGAAGAGGAAGCGGCTGGAGCAGGAGGAGCGCGAGGAGCGCGGCCGCCAGCGGACCCTGGCGCGCGAGCAGGAGTGGATCGGGCAGAGCCCGCAGGCGCGGCGCGCCAAGTCGAAGGCGCGCATCTCCGCCTATGAGGACCTGCTGGCCCAGGCGAGCGAGCGGGCGCCCGAGACCGGCCAGATCGTGATTCCCGCCGGCCCGCGCCTGGGCGACCTGGTGGTCGAGGCGGACGGACTGACCAAGGGCTTCGCCGACCGGCTGCTGATCGACAATCTGAGCTTCAAGCTGCCGCCCGGCGGCATCGTCGGCATCATCGGCCCGAACGGCGCCGGCAAGACCACGCTGTTCCGCATGATCGTCGGCCAGGAGCAGCCCGACGCCGGCTCGATCAGGGTCGGCGACACGGTCAGGCTCGGCTATGTCGACCAGAGCCGCGACGCGCTCGCCGCCAACAAGACGGTGTTCGAGGAGATCTCGGGCGGGGTCGAGCAGATCGAGGTCGGCAAGCGGACCCTGCCGGCCCGCGCCTATGTCGGCGCCTTCAACTTCAAGGGCTCGGACCAGCAGAAGAAGGTCGGGCAGCTCTCGGGCGGCGAGCGCAACCGGGTGCATCTCGCCAAGCTGCTCAAGTCCGGCGCCAACGTCATCCTGCTCGACGAGCCGACCAACGATCTCGACGTCGACACGCTCCGGGCGCTCGAGGACGCGCTGCTCGACTTCGCGGGCTGCGCCCTGATCATCAGCCACGACCGCTGGTTCCTGGACCGCATCTGCACCCACATCATCGCGTTCGAGGGCGAGTCGCAGGTGGTCTGGTTCGAGGGCAACTACCAGGATTACGAGGCCGACCGGCACAAGCGGCTCGGCACCGACGCCGACCAGCCGCACCGCATCAAGTACAAGCCGCTCAAGGTGGCCTGATCGCGGGCGCGGCCGGGCCGCGGATGCATCTCGACCAGATCCTGACCGCATCGGTCCTGCTGCTCGGGGCGAGTGCGGTCGCGATCGCCCTGTTCCAGCGCGCCGGCCTGGGCTCGGTGCTCGGCCTGCTCTCGGTCGGCGTGCTGTTCGGGCCGCATACGGCAGGGCCGGTGGTCAATATCGGCCCCATCACTGCCGCCGCCGAGCTCGGCGTCGTGTTCCTGCTGTTCGTGATCGGGCTGGAGATCGAACCGGCCCGCGTCTGGGCGATGCGCCGCCAGCTGTTCGGGCTCGGCACGCTGCAGATGCTGGCGACCGGTGCCGTGCTCGGCGCCGTGGCGCTGCTGATCGGGCGCCCCTGGCCTGCCGCGACCGTGCTGGGACTGGGCCTGGCCCTGTCCTCGACGGCGTTCGTGATGCAGCTGCTGGCCGAGCGGGACGAGCTCGCCACCGAGCAGGGCCGCACCGCGCTCGCGATCCTGCTGCTGCAGGACCTGTCGGTGATTCCGCTCCTCGCGCTCGTTCCCCTCCTGGCGCCGGGCGCCGACGAGCCGGACGCCGCGACCATCGGCGAGCGCACGTTGGTCATACTGCTCACGCTGGGCGCGATTGTCGGTCTCGGCCGCATCGTCCTGCCAAGACTGTTCGCGACGCTCGCACGGCAGCGCAGCGAGGAGGCCTTCGCCGTCCTCGCCGTTCTGGCCGTGCTCGCGGCGGCACTGCTCGCCCATCATGCGGGAATGTCGCCGGCGCTCGGAGCGTTCGTGGTGGGCGTGCTCCTGGCGGACTCGCCATTTCACCACCAGGTCGCCATCGAGGTTCGGCCGTTCAAGGGCCTGCTGCTCGGCCTGTTCTTCATCTCGGTCGGCATGTCGATCGATCTCGGCGTGCTGATCGAGCGCTGGGGCGAAATTCTCACGCTGGTGGCGGCGCTGATCCTGCTGAAGGGGTGCGTGATCTGGCTCCTGTGCCGCTTCTTCGGGCTGTCCGAGGCCGCCGCCCTGCGCACCTCGCTGCTGATGACTCAAGGTGGCGAGTTCGGCTTCGTCCTGTTCGGAGCGGCGGCCTCGATGGGGGTGATGGGCACCCAGCTCCACACCACCGCCCTGCTGGTGATCTCGCTCTCGATGGCGGCGACGCCTTTTCTCGTCCAGCTCGGCGATCGGATGCTGAGTGGCACCAAGGCCCCGGAAGCGGTGCCGGACCTGGCGGCGGCGCCCGCCCTGCAGCGTCACGTCGTGGTCGCCGGCTACGGCCGGGTCGGGCGCGCCATCGCCGAGATGCTCGAGGAGACCGGGATCCCTTTTGTCGTCCTCGAGCAGGACCTCCGCCGCGTTCCGCCGGGGCCCCGCGAACGCCGCCGGGTCTATTACGGCGACGGCAGCGATCCGCAGGTCCTGCGCAGCGTGGCGACCGAGCAGGCGTCTGCCCTCGTCGTCACGCTCGACCGTCCAGCCGCGGCGGAGCGTGTGGTCGCCGTTGCCCGCCAGATGTTCCCCGACGTGCCGATCGTCGCGCGAGGCCATGACGGCCCCAACAGCGCCCGGCTGCGCGCCCTCGGCGCCAGCGTCGTCGTGCCCGAGACCCTCGAGCTCAGCCTGATCCTGTCCGAGGCCGTGCTGCGCCGCCTGCAGGTGCCCGACGACGTCGTGGCCGACGCCGCGGAACTGGTGCGTCGCTACCATAGCGGCGAGCACGGCTGAGCTCGCGCTCGGTCTTGCGCTTGCCTGCCGCGGTTGCGCGCCCTACCAGTCGCGCATGACCGGTGGAGTAGGACCGATGGCGGGGCGACGCTCCAGGACCGTAGCGCTGCTCGCTGCTTTCGCGGCGCTCGGCGGCTGCGTGGACATGTTCACCGAGGCGCCTTCCGATGCGCCCGCGACGTGGAGCGGGACCACCACGACGGGCAATCCGGAATATCCCGAATGCGGGCCGTTCCTGTTCGAGCTCGCCCAGTACCAGCCGCCGGGCTTCATGTGGAATACGGTCAGCGGCCGCGCCTGGCCGACCGAGGCGCCTTCCGAGACGGTGCAGAGCTGGGTGGCGGCCGGCACTCAGTGGTGGCTCGAGGGCTACGTCACCGACGCCAATTTCGTCGAGTTCGAGACCAAGATGCAGCGGCCGGTCTATTTCGGCGCCCGACCCTACTCGGTGTGGCGGGGATCCCTCGACGGCGACCGCATGACGATGACCGAATCCGGCTCGCCATGCAGCCGGGAGGTCGTGCTGGTTCGCGGCTGAGATCGTTGGACGGCCGGATCAGCCGCCCGCGGCAGGTCACCCTGCTGCTCCCCTCCGACTGCGAGCGCTACACGGGCGGCTACATCTGGGAGAGCCGGGTCGCGCGCGAGCTGCGCGAGCTCAGCTGGACCGTCGACGAGCGGGACCTGCCGCCGGGCTTCCCCCATCCGGGGCCAGCAGCGCGGGCGGGCTCGGCAAAGGTGCTCGCGGGCTTCCCGGACGGTGCCCTGATCCTCTCGGAGAGCTACGCCACCAGCACCATCCCGGAGGTGCTGGCGGTCGAGGCGCACCGGCTCCGGCTGGTCACCATCGTGCACCACCCCTTCGCCGATGAGAGCGACCTGCCGGCCGGCGAACGGCGACTGATGGCTGCGCGCGAGTGCGAATCGCTCCGGCATCTGGTCCATGTCATCGTGCCGTCGCGGCTGACCGGCGCCTCGCTCGCGCGCGGCTGCGGCGTGCCGCCGGCACGGCTCACCCTCGCCTGCCCGGGCACCGATCCGGCCCCGCTCGCACGGGGTTCGCAGGATGCGGAGATCCAGCTCCTGGCGGTGGGCGCGGTGATCCCGAGGAAGGATCATCTGGCACTGGTCGAGGCGCTGGGAACCATGCCGGAGCTGCCGTGGCGGCTGCGCGTCGTCGGCAATGTGGCGCGCTTTCCCGAGACGGTGCGAGCGGTGCGCGAGCGTGCGGCCGCCCTGGGCATCGCTGGGCGGGTCGAGCTCGCGGGCGAGCTGTCGCCGCGCGAGGTGGCCGCCGCCCGCGACCGCACCGATCTGCAGGTCTCGGCCTCGCGCCACGAAGGCTACGGCATGGCGCTGGCCGAAGGCGTCGCCTGCGGCCTGCCCACGGTCGCGGTCGCCGGCGGCGCCGTCGCGGAGTGGCTCACGCCCGAGGCGGCCCTGCTGACCGCATCGGGCGACGCGGCGGGTCTGGCGGCGGCGCTGCGCCGCGCGATCGCGGACGACGCGCTGCGCGCCCGTCTGCGGGAGGGTGCGCTCCGGCTGCGCGAGCGCCTGCCGACGTGGCGCAGCGCCGCGCTCGCGGTCGAGCGGGCTTTGCTGCGGGCCATGGAAGCGCCATCTCCCATCTCTGGGCCGATCGCGGTCAGCGCGGAGTGAGATCTTGGCAGCGGCAATAGGCGGGCGCTTCGCCCGCAACGTGATGCACTTCGCCCGGGCCCTGCGCGCGGCAGGGGTACCGGTCGGCCCCGGCCGGGTGCTCGAGGCCCTGCGCGCGGTGGAGACGGTGGGCTTCGAGAGCCGGCAGGATCTCTACTGGACCCTGCACTCGGTGTTCGTGAACCGCCGCGACCAGCGCGAGCTGTTCGACCAGTGCTTTCACATCTTCTGGCGCGATCCGCAGCTGCTCGAGCGGATGATGCACCTGCTGCTGCCGACGCTGCACACCGACCAGCCGGCACCCGAGCAGGAGGAGGTCAGCCGCCGGATCGCCGAGGCGCTGAACCCGAAGGAGCGCGGCGCCGGCGAGGGCGAGCAGGAGGAGGAGTCCCCCGAGCTGGAGCTCGATGCGGTGCTGACCTGGTCCAGCCGCGAGCTGCTCCAGGGCAAGGATTTCGAGCAGATGACCGCCGAGGAGCTGGCGGCGGCGCGGCGCGAGATCGGGCGGCTGCGCCTGCCGATCATGCAGGTGGCGACCCGCCGCTTCCGCCCCGACGCCCACGGCCGGCGGATCGACCCGCGCCGGACCCTGCGCCAGTCGCTGCGCGGCGGCGGCGGCGTGATCGACCTCGCGCGCAAGGAGCAGCACAGGCGCCACCCGCCCCTGGTCATCCTGTGCGACATCTCCGGCTCGATGAGCCGCTATTCGCGGATGCTGCTCCTGTTCATGCACGCGATCACCAACGATCGCGACCGGGTCCACTCCTTCCTGTTCGGCACCCGGCTCACCAACGTCACCCGGCAGCTGCGCAACCGCGACATCGACCTCGCGCTCGCCCGCATCGGGACGCTGGTCCAGGACTGGGCCGGCGGCACGCGCATCGGCGCCTGCCTGAAGGAGTTCAACCGGGTCTGGTCGCGCCGGGTGCTCGGTCAGGGTGCCGTCGTGCTCCTGATCAGCGACGGTCTCGACCGGGACGCCGGCGACGGGCTGGCCGAGGAGATGGAGCGACTGCACAAGAGCTGCCGCCGCCTGATCTGGCTGAACCCACTGTTGCGCTTCGACGCCTACGCGCCCATCTCCACGGGAGCGAAGGCGATGATCCGTCACGTCGACGATTTCCGCCCGGCCCACAGCCTCGCCAGCCTGCGCGAGCTCACTGCGGTGCTCAGCCGCGAGGGGGTTCGGCGCGCCGAGGGCTTGAGCGAGTGGGTCGCAGCCTCGCGGGAGGGGCCATGAGCACGGTACATACGGACGAACGGTTGCTGGAGCAGCTCGCCGCGTGGCGCGGGGCCGGCCGGAAGGCCGCCGTGGCCACCGTGGTCTCGACCTGGGGCTCCTCGCCCCGGCCGGCCGGCAGCATGCTGATCGTCGACGATCAGGGCGAGATGCAGGGCTCGGTGTCGGGCGGCTGCATCGAGGGGGCGGTGATCCGCGAGGCGATGGCCTGCATGGAGGGTGCTGCGCCCAAGCTGCTCGAGTTCGGCGTCTCGAACGAGCAGGCCTGGGACGTCGGCCTCGCCTGCGGCGGCCGGGTCCAGGTCTATGTCGAGGCGGTCGCTTGAGGGCCGACACCCTCGCGGCGCTCAACGCCGCCCGCGCGGACAAGGCGCGGGTCTGCCTCGTGCGCTATCTGGAAGGCGGCGAGGAGGCCCTGATCGTCGATGGCCGCGCCGTGCTCGGCGAGGTGCCCGCGGACGTGGCCGAGGCCGCAGCCGGCGCGCTGCGGCGCGACCAGTCGGCGACCGCGGACACGAGCCGCGGCCGCGCCTTCCTGCAGGTGTTCAATCCGCCGCTGCGGATGATCATCATCGGCGCGGTCCACATCGCCCAGGCGCTGGCGCCGATGGCCGCGCTCTCCGGCTACCAGGTGACCGTGATCGACCCGCGGCGCGCCTTCGCGACCGACAGCCGTTTCCCCGACGTGGCGATGACCGGCGACTGGCCGGACGATGCCATGACGGCCCTCGCCCCGGACCGGCGCACCGCCGTGGTGGCTCTCACCCACGACCCCAAGCTGGACGATCCGGGCCTCGACGTGGCGTTGCGCAGCGAGGCGTTCTACATCGCGGCCCTGGGCAGCCGGCGGAACCATGCCGGCCGCCTGCAGCGTCTGCGCGAGCTCGGCCACGACGAGGCCACCCTCGCCCGCATCCATGGCCCCGCCGGCCTCGACATCGGCGCCATCAGCCCGGCCGAGATCGCGATCGCGATCCTGGCCGAGATGACCCGTGCGTTAAGAGGCGCTGGCTGAGTCGCCCAGCCGCTTCTTCATGAACCAGCGGCGGTGTCCGCCCGGCAGGTCGTCGAACTCGGCGAACATCGTATAGCCGTGGCGCTCGTAGAACGGGCGGGCCTGGAAGTCGTAGGTGTCCAGCCAGGCCGTGCGGCAGCCGCGCCGCTCCGCCTCGGCCTCGGCCGCGCACAGCAGCCGCGAGCCGAGGCCGCGATGACGCCACTCGTGCGCGAGCCAGAGTTTGTCGACGTACAGCACGCTGCGCCCGGTCTCGCCGATCAGGCCGCCCACCAGAAGGCCGGCGCTGCGCAGGAGCAGGCCCAGCGCGCGGTGATCGGCCTCGCCGAGATAACGGCGGTTTTCCGCGCGGAGAGACTCTTCCAGGAAGGAATCATCGGCCTCGGTCGGCGCGTCGGTCAGCTCGATGGTCGGCTCTGCGCTCATGAGGCGGCCGTGCCGGGGACCGGTGGTACGATCTCTTGTGGTGGCGGACCCCCGTTGCCCGCTCTGGCCGTCAGCGGGTAGCCGTCCTATTCTGACGAGGCAAGACCTGCTCCGGGAGACCATGGATGCCCGAGACCGTCGCCGACCGCCTGCGCGCCCTGGGCATCGAGTTGCCGGCGCCCGCGCCGGCAGCCGCCAACTACATCCCGGTCCGGCGCAGCGGCAATCTCGTCGTCGTCTCCGGCCAGCTGCCGATGGAGGCGGGCTCCCTGCGCTACCAGGGCAAGCTGGGCGGCGGCGTGAGCCTGGAGGACGGTCAGGCGGCGGCAAGGCTGTGCGCGATCAACATCCTGGCCCAGGTGAACGCCGCCTGCGGCGGCAGCCTCGACCGAGTGCAGGCCTGCCTGCGGCTGGGCGGCTTCGTCGCCTGCACGCCCGACTTCGCCGACCACCCCAAGGTGATCAACGGCGCCTCGGACCTGATGGTCGCCGTGCTCGGCGAGGCCGGGCGCCACGCGCGCGCGGCGGTCGGCGTGCCCAGCCTGCCCTTCGACGCCGCGGTCGAGGTCGAGGGCATGTTCGAGCTGCGCTGAGCCCGATGGACGGAGCGCTTGACCCCGACGCCCGGGCCCGCACAGTCACCGGCATCGCAAGCGTTGCGCCGGCGGACTGGGACCGGCTGGTTCCCGCCGACCAGCCGTTTCTCGGCCATGCGTTCCTGGCGGCGTTCGAGGCGAGCCGCTCGGCCTGCGATCAGACCGGCTGGCAGCCCTTCCACCTTCTGGTCGAGGAGGACGGCCGGCTGATCGCCGCGGCCCCGCTCTACGTCA
>JBFWWD010000015.1:0-40693 GCA_050246385.1 Geminicoccaceae bacterium | reverse complement strand
GGCGATCAGGCTTTCCATCATCGCGGCGTCGGCGTCCAGCCAGCCCTTCTCGCCGGCGGCCTTGACCATCGCGTACTCGCCGGAGACATGGTAGGCGAGGGTGGGGAGCTGGAAGGCGTCCTTCACCCGGCGGATCACGTCGAGATAGGGCAGGCCCGGCTTGATCATGACCATGTCGGCCGCCTCGGCGACATCCAGCGCCACCTCGCGCAGCGCCTCGCAGCCATTGGCCGGGTCCATCTGATAGGTCTTCTTGTCGGCCTTCCCCAGACAGCCCGCCGAGCCCACCGCGTCGCGGAACGGGCCGTAGAAGGCCGAGGCGTATTTCGCCGCGTAGGACAGGATCATGGTCCGTTCCGATCCCGCCTCGTCCAGTGCCTTGCGGATGGCGCCGATGCGGCCGTCCATCATGTCGGAGGGGGCCACGATGTCGCAGCCGGCGCGGGCGAGGCAGCAGGCCTGACGGATCAGCGCCTCGACGGTCTCGTCGTTGAGGATCAGGCCGTCGCGCAGCAGCCCGTCCTGCCCGTGGCTGGTGTAGGGGTCGAGCGCCACGTCGCCGACGATGCCGAGCTCGGGGCAGTGGCGCTTGATCGCCCGGATCGCGCGGCACATGAGATTGTCGTCGTTCCAGGCCTCGACGGCCTGCTCGCACTTGCGCTCCGCGGGGGTGACCGGGAACAGGGCGACGGCCGGGATGCCCAGCTCGACCGCGTGCTCGGCAACCGGCAGCAGCAGATCGACCGACAGCCTTTCCATGCCCGGCATCGACTCGATCGCCTGCCTGCGGTTCTGGCCGTCGAGGATGAACAAGGGCTGGATCAGGTCGGCCGGGGCGAGCCGGCTCTCCGCGACCATCCGCCGGCTCCAGCCATGCTGCCGCAGCCGCCGCATGCGTGTGGCGGGATAGGGCGCGGGCGAAAGGAGGTGCAGGGGCTGGCTCACGACCGCTCGCTCCGGCCTGGTGCTTTACGAATCCTCATTCGAGCGCTTCTAGACCGTGGCGGCTGGGTCCCGCAACGGGCAGGGCCGCAATTGACCCCTCGGGCACCCCCAGCTACCTGCAGCCCGGGGAATCAGCGGAGACGGCACGTGCAATTCGAGCTGACGCCCGATCAGGAGGCATTGCGGGATACGGCGCGGTCCTTCGCGGCAGACGCTCTCGCACCGCATGCGGCCGAATGGGACGAGCGCAGCCATTTCCCGGTGGCCACGCTGCGGGAGGCGGCAGCACTCGGCTTTGCCGGCCTCTATGTGCGGGAGGATGTCGGCGGCTCCGGGCTGACGCGGCTGGACGCGGCGATCCTGTTCGAGGAGCTGT
Source organism: Geminicoccaceae bacterium (assembly GCA_050246385.1). Lineage (GTDB taxonomy): Bacteria > Pseudomonadota > Alphaproteobacteria > Geminicoccales > Geminicoccaceae > Benzoatithermus. Next base: position 39,372 of record JBFWWD010000015.1, on the reverse strand, counting down.
CCGCCGGCTGCACCGCGACCGCGGCCTATCTCTCGATCCACAACATGGTGTCGTGGATGATCGACACCTTCGGCGACGAGGCGCAGCGACGGCGCTGGCTGCCCGACCTCTGCACCATGCGCCTGCTCGCCAGCTACTGCCTGACCGAGCCGGGCTCCGGCTCCGACGCGGCCTCGCTGCGCACGAGCGCGCGTGCGGAGGACGGCAGCTCCTATCTGCTCGACGGCAGCAAGGCGTTCATCTCCGGCGCCGGTGCCAGCGATCTCTATCTCGTGATGTGCCGCACCGGCGGCGAGGGGCCGCGCGGCGTCAGCTCCGTCCTGGTCGAGAAGGACACGCCGGGGCTCAGCTTCGGCAAGCCCGAGAAGAAGCTGGGGTGGCGCTCCCAGCCGACCGCGATCGTGAGCTTCGACCGGTGCCGGGTGCCGGTCGCGAACCGGATCGGCGCGGAGGGGGAGGGGTTCAAGATCGCGATGCGCGGGCTCGACGGCGGCCGGGTCAACATCGCCGCCTGCTCGCTGGGTGCTGCCCGCGCTTGCCTCGAGAAGGCCACCGCCCATCTTCGGGAGCGGCGCCAGTTCGGCCGCCCGCTCGCCGAGTTCCAGGCGCTGCAGTTCCGGCTGGCCGACATGGCGACGGAGCTGGACGCGGCGCGGCTGATGGTGCATCGGGCGGCCGCCGGCCTCGATGCCGGCTCGCCCGACGCCACCTTGCGCTGCGCGATGGCCAAGCGGTTCGCGACCGACGTCGGGTTCCGGGTGGTCAACGAGGCGCTGCAGCTGCACGGCGGCTACGGCTACATCCAGGACTATGGCATCGAGCGCTATCTGCGCGACTGCCGGGTCCATCAGATTCTCGAGGGGACCAACGAGATCATGCGGCTGATCATCGCCCGCAAGCTGCTTCAGGCATGAGCGAGGAGATCCGCTTCGAGCGCCGCGGCCGGCTGGGCGTGGCGGTGCTGGACCGCCAGTCGGCGCTGAACGCGCTCAGCCGCGGAATGGTGCAGGCGCTGAGCGCGCAGCTCGCGGCGTGGCGCACCGATCCGGCGATCGGTGCGGTCCTGGTCAAGGCGGCCCCCGGGCGGGCGTTCTGCGCCGGCGGCGACGTGGTGGCCGTCACCCGGCAGGCGAGGCGGGAGGGAGTCGCGGCCGCAGCACCCTTCTTCCGCGACGAGTATCGCCTGAACTGGCGCGTCCACACCTTCCCCAAACCTTATGTCGCGCTCCTCGACGGCATCACCATGGGCGGCGGCGTCGGGATCTCGGTCCATGGCGCGTTCCGGATCGCCACCGAGCACACCATGTTCGCCATGCCCGAGACCGGGATCGGCTTCTTCCCCGACGTGGGCGGCACCTGGTTCCTGCCGCGCTGTCCCGGCGAGGTCGGGATGTTCCTGGGCCTGACCGGGACGCCGCTGAAGGGGGCGGATTGCGTCCATGCCGGCCTGTGCACCCACGGCGTGCCGGCTGCCGCGCTGGGCGAGGTGGAGGCGGGGCTGGAAGGCTGCGCCGCCGCGCCCGACCCGCATTCGGCCATCGCCGCTTGCCTGGCCGGCCATGCCGGCGACATCGGCGTGCATCACCTGCCGGCCCTGCGGCCGGAGATCGACGCCTGCTTCGGCGGCGGCACGCTCGCGGAGGTGATGGCGGCGCTTGCCGATGCGGACGGCGAGGCGGCCGCCGAGTGGCGAGCGCAGCTCGCGCAGAAATCGCCCCTGGCGCTGGCGGTGACCTTCGCCCAGCTGCGGCGGGGGCGTGCGCTCGGCATCGAGGCGGCGCTGCGGCTCGAGTATCGCATGGTCCACCGGTCCCTGGCCGGGCACGAGTTCGCCGAGGGTGTGCGGGCGCTGCTGGTGGACAAGGACCGCAACCCACGCTGGCGGCCGGGAAGCCTGGCCGAGGTGGACCCGGCCGAGGTCGAGGCCCATTTCGCCCCTCTGCCGGGCGGCGATCTGGCTTTCCACTGGGACGGCGCCTGAGCTGGCACCGAGGAGAACCGAATGCGCAACGTGATCCTGGCCGTTCTGGCCGTGCTGGTGCTGGCCGGGGCGGCGCTCGGGCTGACGCGCTGGCTGGCGCCGGCGGGCCAGCAGGCCTCGGTCACGGGCGAGGCGACAATCGGCGGTCCGTTCAAGCTGATCGACCAGAACGGCCAGGAGGTGACCGACGAGAAGTTCCGTGGCCGACTGATGCTGGTCTATTTCGGCTACACCTTCTGCCCGGATGTCTGCCCGCTCGGGCTCACCACGATCGCCGAGGCGCTCGACCAGCTGCCGGCGGAGGACCGCGACCAGGTGGTGCCGGTCTTCATCACGGTCGACCCCGAGCGCGACACCGCCGCGGTGATGAAGGACTATGTCGGCGCCTTCTCGGACCGGCTCGTCGGGCTCACCGGCAGCCCGGCCGCGATCCAGGGCGTGACCAAGGAATATCGGGTCTACGCCCGCAAGTCCGATGCGGAGACGGCCGACGGCTCCTATCTGGTCGACCACTCGACCTTCACCTATCTGATGGACCGGGAAGGCAGGTACCTGACCCATTTCGGCCACTCCACCACCCCGGAGGAGATGTCGAAGCGGATCGCCGAGGCGGTCGAGGCGAGCTGAGCGCCTTTGGCCACTTGCCAGTCCAGGAAGGCCGGGCTAAACGCACCCAGCCTTCGCCGGCACCCCGGCATGCGCCCGTAGCTCAATGGATAGAGCATCTGACTACGGATCAGAAGGTTGGAGGTTCGAGTCCTTCCGGGCGCGCCACAAAATCAACTGGTTATCCGTTCAGGAGCCGCGTCCGACTGCGAGACGGGGCGCGGCGTGGCAGGTCAGGTCCGTGCCGAGCTGTCGGCCGTCGCAGTCTCCGTTCGCAGGTTCAAGAAGTCGCGCACGAGCAGGTTGTCGACGGTCGACTTCATGCGCACCGCGAAAAAGGGCGAGCCATAGCTGAAGGCATGCTCATTGAGACAGCGGAGCTCCCCGCGTTCCACCCAGCCGCTCGCGAAATGGGCCGGCAGATAGCCGATGAACTCCCCGCTCAAGATGAGAATGAGCTGGGCCTCCATGGTCTCGACCGTTGCCTCCGCGCCGCGATGGCCGATCCGCCTGAGATCCTCGCTGTGCAGGTAACCTCGGGCGACGAAGGCATGTTCGGCCAGGGCGCTGGCCGGAACGTCGTCCCGCGGCCGGCGGGCGAGGGGATGGCGCGTGGCGCAGTAGAGAGACTGCTGCTCCTCGAAGAGCGGCAGGTAGACGAGCTCCGAACGCTTGATCAGGCTCGGCACGATCACGAGGTCACGGATGCCGTCGAGCAGCTGTTGCTCCAGCTCCTCCGGCCCGGCGGTCAGGAAATCGATCTGGACCGAAGGCAGCCGCCGCCGAAATCGATGCAGCCACCGCGCCAGCCGCAGCGCATCGTTGGTCACCAGAGCGTCGACCGTGCCGAGGCGCAGCACGCGGCGGACGCCGCTGGCAACGACGCCCGCGCGGTTGCTGAAGCGATCCACGGCCGCGAACAGTTCGTGCGAGGCCTCGTAGACCGTGGCCCCGGCCTGCGTCAGCGCGAACCCGGACCGCCCGCGACGACATAGCCGAACGCCCAGTCTCGCCTCGAGCTCGGCCAGCCCGGCCGAGATGCGTGACGGGCTCAGTCCGAGGACCAGCTCCGCCCCGGCGAGGCCCTGGCCCTCCGCGATGGCACGGAAGATCCGCAACAGGCGAAGATCGACATCCACGAGGCGGCGCATGCCGATCCTCCCGTTTTCCAGGCGTATCCATCCGTATATTTCTCTTTATCGGCGTCGCGGGAAGCAACAGACTCGAGCCAGGCGCAGGAGCTTCACATGCATGCATACGAGCGCGGACGGCTCGATCTTCCGTTTGTCGGCCACTGCACCTTCGGCAAGCGCCCGCCCTGTCTCGACTGGCACACGCTCGACGCCGACGTGGCGGTCCTGGGCGTTCCTTTCGACATGGGCACGCAATACCGGTCCGGTGCGCGCTTCGGCCCACGCGCGATCCGTGAGGCGTCGACCCTGTTCTCGTTCGGTCATGGCGGTGCCTACGATCACGAGGACGACGTGGTCTACCTGCCGCAGGATCAGGTGCGGATCGTCGACGTGGGCGATGCCGACATCGTCCATACCGACACGACCGCGAGCCATGAGAACACCGAGCGGGCGGTCCGGGAGATCCTCGCACGGGGTGCCATGCCGCTCGTCCTCGGCGGGGATCATGCCGTCAACATCCCCTGCATCCGTGCGTTCGCCGACCAGCCGCCGATCCACCTGATCCAGATCGACGCGCACCTGGACTTCGTCGACGTCCGGCACGGGGTACGCGAAGGTCACGGCAACCCGATGCGGCGGGCGGCGGAGCAGGTCCACGTCACCGGCCTGACGCAGCTCGGCATCCGCAACGTCTCCTCCACCGCGCGCGAGGGCTACCAGGATGCTCGCCAGCGCGGCTCGCAGATCCGCTCGGTTCGCCAGTGCCGCAAGCTGGGTACCGAGAATGTCCTCGCGCTGATCCCTGAGGGTGCACGCTACTACGTCACGATCGACATCGACGCGTTCGACCCGTCGATCGCGCCGGGCACGGGCACGCCGAGCCACGGCGGCTTCCTGTACTGGGAGGTCATGGAGCTGCTTCAGGGCATCGCCCGCCGCGGCGACGTGGTCGGCATCGATCTGGTCGAGGTGGCGCCGGCCTACGATCCTTCCGGGATCACCGCGATTCTCGCAGCCCAGGTCTTGCTCAACTTTCTCGGCTACGTCTTTCATGCGCGCGTTCAACGCAGCGCGGCGCCAAGCATGTAAAGCGACCCGCAAACAACCAGAAGGGAGCACCGCCCGTGGCGAGACTATCGATCCGCCTGCTCGGCGTACTGGGCCTGCCGCTCATGGCAGCGACATGCCTGTTCCTGCCGGTGGGACAGGCTGAGGCGGCGGTCGGCCAGCCGGACAAGGTCACCTGCATGTACCCCGTCTGGGTCGGCTTTGGACCGGTGCATCTCGCCAACGAGCTCGGCTATTTCCGTGACGAGGGGATCGAGGTCGAGGAGATCCTCGACGACGACATGCCCAATGGCGTCGCGGCCATGGAGCGCGGCGACATCGACTGCTATCTCCGCACGGTCGGCGAGTATCAGGGTCTCGGCCGCACCAAGGAGACCAAGGGCAAGATCATCGGCACGATCGACCTCTCGACCGGGGGCGACGGCTGGGTCGCGGACGGCTCGATCAAATCGGTCTGCGACCTCAAGGGCAAGACGATCGCGGTCGAGCCCAACCTGCCGGCCCGCCTGATCATGCAGATGGCGCTTAAGAAGGATTGCGGCCTGTCGATCAAGGACACCAACCTCCTCGACATCGCCGCGGCGGATGCGGTCGGCGTGTTCGCGGACAAGAGCCTGGCGGCCGTCGGCACCTACGAGCCGGTGCTGAGCCAGGTCGCGCTGGCGCACGCCGATCGCGGTGGCCACATCGTGGCCTCGTCCAAGGACTATGAGGATCTGATCCTCGACGTGATCTTCGTTCACGACGACGAGCTCGCGGCCAATCCCGACAAGTACGTGAAGTTCCTGCGCGCCATCTACAAGGCCGTGGATTACTTCTATGAGCACCAGGAGGAGGCGATTCCGATCATCGCCCAGCATTTCTCGGTCACGCCGGACGACTTCAAGGCGACGCTGCCCAATTTCCGCTACACGCCCTATGCCGAGGCGATCGAGCTGATCGGCACCTCGGACCAGGAGGGCCGGGTCTATGAGGTCTTCCGCGAGGCCATGGAGCTCAATCTCGAGTTCGGCTCCTCGACGACCAAGCTGGTGCCGGAGGACCATATCGACCGGTCGATCATCAATCAGGCCCACTAGGCGGCATGGCGAGCATCGTCGGGGTGCGTCGAGCTTCGGATGCGGCGCGGCCGCCACCGCGGCCTTGGCGTGCCCTGTTTACTTTCGGCGCCAAAGCCGAGCCGCGGGTCGAGCTCTGGATTGGCGTCGGGGCATTCCTGTCGGTTCTGTTCGTCTGGATCCTCGTCACCGCCGGGGACTGGGTCCAGAAGCAGTTCCTCCCTTCGCCCTGGGCTGTGCTGAACGCCTGGGGCGGCATGTTCGCATCGGGGTATCTGGCCGATGTCGGGATCAGCGTGGCGCGCGTCTGGATCGCGTTCCTCGCCTCGGCAGTAGTCGCGATCCCGCTCGGGATCCTGATGAGCAGCTACCGCGCGGTCGGCGCCTCCACCGAGCCGCTGGTGGATTTCATCCGCTACCTGCCCGTGCCGGCGCTCGTGCCACTGACCCTGATCTGGCTCGGGATCGGCGAAGGGTCGAAGATCGCGCTGCTCTGGATCGGCACCTTCTTTCAGCTCGTGCTCCTGATCGCCGACGACGCCCGGCGCGTGCCGCGCGAGTTCATCGAGACCGGGCGGACGCTCGGCGCCGGCGACCGCGCGCTGATGACGGACGTCCTCTTTCCGGCCATGCTCCCCAACATGGTCGACAGCCTGCGGATCACGCTGGGCTGGTGCTGGACCTATCTGATCGTGGCCGAGATCGTCGCTTCGAACTCCGGCATCGGTTTCGAGCTCTGGGCGGCCAGGCGATATGGCAAGACGCCCGAGGTGTTCGCCGGGATCCTGACCATCGGCGTGATCGGCCTCGTGACCGACCAGCTCATCCGCCTGCTCCACCGACGCTGGTTCCGCTACCTTGCCTGATCCCGGTGCCCCGTTCATCGAGTTTCGCCGGCTGACCAAGTCGTTCGCCCATGCCGGGCGCGAGGACGTGCCGGTGGTCCAGCCGCTCGACCTCACGATCGGAGAGGGCGAGTTCGTCGTGTTCGTCGGTCCGTCGGGCTGCGGCAAGACGACGGTGATGCGGATGGTGGGCGGACTGGAGACGCCGACCACCGGCGAGGTGCGGCTGGGCGGCCTGCCGGTCACCGGACCGAGCCGCGAGAAGGGCATGGTCTTCCAGAGCTACTCCTCGTTTCCCTGGCTTACCGTGCTCGGCAATATCCGCTTCGGCATGAAGTATCGGCGCGAGCTCGGCCCGGCGGACCGAGAGCGGATCGCACGCCACTATCTCGAGCTGGTCGGGCTCACACCATTCGCCGACTACTACACCAACCGGATCTCCGGTGGCATGCGCCAGCGCGTGGCGATCGCCCGCACACTGGCTGCCGATCCGCTCGTGCTGCTCATGGATGAGCCGTTCGGAGCCTTGGACGCTCTGACGCGCGAGCGGTTGCAGCTTCAGCTGCAGGCGCTGCGCCAGGCCGAGCGCAAGACCGTGATCTTCGTGACCCACGACGTCGACGAGGCGGTGTTCCTCGCCGATCGGATCGTGGTGTTCTCCGCCCGCCCGGCGCGGGTGCTGGCCGACCTGCGGGTCTCGGACATGCTGCCGGCGCCGCGGAGCCTGGACCTGATGGAGCTTCCCGCGTTCCGTGCCATCCGTCAGGAGGTGCTGGCGCTGATCCGGCAGGAGGAACTCAGGACCGAGGAGGCGGAGTATGCAGCGGTCGGCTGATGAATCGGTCAGTTTCGCCTTGGTCGGCCGACGTGTTCTGGTCACCGGGGCCAGCCACGGCATCGGGCGCGCGGTCGCCGACGCCTTCGCCCGAAGCGGCGCCGATCTCGCGATCGTCTCGGGCACGGCCGATATTCTCGTCGCCGGGGCGGAGATCGAAGCCGCCACTGGCCGCTCCGTCCGGGCCGCGGTGTGCGACATCACGGATCGCGAGGCGGTGCGCCGCGTGGTGGGCGGCCTGGGGGCGCTCGACGTCCTGGTCAACAATGCCGGCCTGGAGCTGATCACGCCCATGCTCGAGCCCGGCGAGGAGGTCGAGCGGACCTTCGCCCGGATCATCGAGATCAACGTGATCGGCACCTACTACGTGACCCGCGAGGCGTTGCGGGGCATGTCGGCCGGCGCCAGCATCGTCATCACCTCGTCGATCTGGGGCAAGTCCGGGACGGCCGACTTCGCGGCCTACGTCTCCTCCAAGCACGCCAACATCGGCTTCATGCGCGTGCTGGCGAAGGAGCTCGGGCCGCGCGGTATCCGCGTCAACGCGGTATGCCCGGGATGGGTACGGACCCGGGCCGCGCTGCGCTCCCTGACCCGAGTGTCCGAGCATGCGGGCATCGGGGAGGAGGAGATGCTGGACCAGATCCTCGCCGGGCAGGCCTTGCCCGGGCTGATGGAGCCTGAGGACGTCACCGCGCTCTACCTGTTCCTCGCCTCCGATCTCGCCCGCAACATCACCGGTCAGGCCGTCAATGTCGATCGCGGGGAGGTCATGGCGTGAGCGGCTCGCTGGCCGGAAGGCGTGCCCTGGTGACCGGCGGCGCCAGCGGCATAGGCCACGCCATCGCCAGAGCGCTCGCGGCCGAAGGCTGCCGGGTCGCGATCGCCGACATCGCCGCCACGGACCGCCTCGCCGAGGCGACCGCCGCCGTCGGCGGCGAAGCGATCGGGTTGCACGCCGATGTCGCGGACGAGGCATCGGTGCTGGCCCTGTTCGCCGAGGCGGTGCCGCGCCTGGGCGGCCTCGACATCCTGGTGAACAATGCCGGCATTCTGATCGAGAAGCCGTTGCTCGACACTACTGCGGCCGATTTCGACCGGCTGATCGCGGTCAATCTGCGCGGCGTGTTCCTTGCGGGCCGCGAGGGCATTCGCGTGATGCAGTCGGTTGGCGGCGGCAGAGTGATCAATCTCGCCTCGGAGCTGGCCTATCTCGGCCGCGAGCACTGCTCGGTCTACTGCGCGACCAAGGGTGGGGTGCTGTCGCTGACCCGTTCCTGGGCGCGCGAGTTCGCCCCTCGGATCCTGGTCAATGCTCTGGCCCCTGGTCCGACCGACACGCCGATGCTCGCCGCCGACACCACGTCACCCGAGACGCTCGCCAAGGAATCAGAGAACCCGCTCGGCCGCATCGCACGACCGGAGGAGATCGCCGCTGCGGCTGTCTTCCTCGCAGGGCCAGGGGCCACGTTCATGACCGGCCAGTGCGTCAGTCCCAACGGCGGCGCGGCCATGTTCTGAAAGCGGAGGGGAGGACAGGATGGCGGACAGCGTGTTCCTGGCGGAGCTGACCTGGCCGGAGTTCGCTCGGCGAGTCACGGAGGGCGTGGTCGTGTTCCTGCCGCTCGGCGCCACCGAGCAGCATGGGCCGCATCTGGCGATGTCGGTCGATGTGGTCCTCCCGACATCCGTCTGTGAGCGGGTCGCGCGCTCGATCGGCGGCCTGGTCGCACCGACCCTGCCCTACGGCTACAAATCCCAGCCGCGCTCGGGCGGCGGCGAGGCGTTTCCCGGCACCACCAGCCTGGACGCGCACACCTTCTCGCTGGTCGTGCGCGACGTGGTCCGCAGCCTCGGCCATGACGGCGTGCGCCGCCTCGTGGTGGTCAACGGCCATTTCGAGAACTGCTGGCCCGCCGTCGAAGGTGTCGACCTCGGGCTGCGGGAGCTGCGCCGGGACGGCATCACGGACATGCAGGTCATGCGGCTCGAATATTGGGATTTCGTTCGACGTTCCACGCTCGACCGCCTGTTCCCGGACGGCTTTCCGGGGACCGAGCTCGAGCATGCCAGCCTGCTCGAGACGTCGCTGATGCTGCTGCTGCGGCCCGACCTGGTCGACATGGCCAAGGTACCGGACGATGGCCCCGCGAAATTCCCCACCTATGACCGCCATCCGGTGCCGGAAGGATTCGTTCCCGCCTCGGGTGTACTGGCTCGTGCGGAACGCGCCACGGCCGAGCAGGGCCAGTGGCTGATGGATGACCATGTCGAGCTGATCACCAACGCCGTGCGAGAGGAGTTCAGGCTGTAGCGAGCTGGTCTGCCTCCACGCCAAGTGAAGCGCAGCAGATTGTAGACGAGGTTGGCCAGGCCGACCGTACGGATGCCCAAGCGCAGGCGCTGCGTTGGCAAACATCGGCCGCCGCCTCCTGCTGCGCTGCCGTGATCCATACCGCAAAACGTGGATGCTGCAGTGACCTCGGCGCGCCAAGCGTTGGCTTGGCCATAGAAAAATGGCACCCGAAGGTGCCTAAAGTCGGAGATAATATGCAGCTTTGGTGTAATTGCCCGGATCGGACCGGCTGTCCAGCGACGGTTCTTGCCTCCGCCCCGTCTGCGATGCGCGAACGGCCGCTCCCCGGCTTGCCTTCGGCGGTCATCGCGCTTCGCTCTGCGATCGTCGGTACGTGGCGGTCAGGATGCCGGCGCCTGAGAGATGTCTGTCTCGACTCCGTCGACCAGATCCTTGCCGCATCCCACGGGCGCCTCGCCATCTCGCACGAGCTTCTGGCGCGATAGCCGATGCGGACGATCTCGGCCGCGCGCGATCCGCGGACGATCTACGGGCCGACCGATTCGAAGCGTCGATGGATGGCGGGATCGTGGCCCGCGGGCGGAGCGGCCGCCGCAAGCAACGTGTCCGGGTCGAACCAGATCCGGTGGTGCATGCTGCGCATGCCAAGCGCGATGCCGAAGACCGCGACCATCCCGAGGATGACCGCGACAAGCGCAACGGTCATATTCCGAGCAACTCCCCGCTGCCCCATTCTTTCCGGGGGCAAGTTTTCCACGCACACGACATCACCGGCAGGGCCGCACGCCGCGGTACTCCGAGCCGTGCCGACTGCCGCCAACACCAACCCGCCCAAGCGACGCGCGGAAGAACTACCGCATGCGAGAATTGTGCCCAACCGAGGCAACTTTGATGCGGCCAGCGCAACATTCACAGACTATTTGTCTCCCGATGCTGTACCATCAAGACGTTCGTCAGCTCCTGCCAGGGATGATAGCTCTGTCCGTCCTGCGGGACCTGCATTCGCCGCCGGTGGGCACCGGCAAGGCGCATGAGCGTTTCTGTTCTTGTCGCCATCGACGAGGACTGCGTGCCATGCCCGAGGTCAGCGCCGTCGACCTGCCGACCGATCCGCCGCGGGCGCGCCCGGGGCGGACAGCGTGGCTGCCGTGGTGGCTGCCGCTCTGGGTTCCCGTGGTCGCCATCGTGGGGCTGCTCGTCATCGGTGCGTCGATGATGTTGATGATCACGCTGCCTCTGTGACGGCGCCGTCGGTCCGGCAATCGTCGGCGCATGCGCGCCGCTATGATCGATCCCGCAGCGCATGCTCGTCGCGGTGTTCGTCGGATGCGGTCTGCAGACGCTCGCGCTCGAGGGGACGGTCAGCAGGCGGGCCGGCGATCCTGCTGCGCCGGCGGAGCGGAGGGTCCGGATCGTCCCAGCTCCAGCGGTATGATCCGCGCAAGTAAAGCGCACTGGCGAAAACGATGGCCAGCCCCACAAGAACCGAGACGAGGGCTACAGTCATCCGGCGGTCAGCTCCCCGGCGCCACTTCTTCACCGGTGGCGCTCCTCCCGCTCGCAGGGCGGCGGGACATTCAGGTCTGCTAGTGTAGCCGAAGGACAAAAGCCAGAACTATTGTCTACAATACTTATGCAACCTCAACGATGGTTATACCGCCCGAAAATATTGCAGATCGCGACGGCGCTAATCTCTGCGTGAGACGAACCAGCCAGTGATCGGCGGCAGGTGACCGCTCACACCACCTTGCCGGGATTGAGCAGGCCGTCCGGATCGAGCGCGGCCTTGAGCCGGCGCATCAGGGCGAGCTCAGGCTCGCTGCGCGAGTAGGGCAGGTAGGGCTTCTTCTTGGTGCCGATGCCGTGCTCGGCCGAGATGGTGCCGCCATAGCGACGCACCAGCGCGTAGACCACCTCGTCCATCTCGGCCATGGGTTGCGGGGCGGCCCCCGGGACAAGCGAGAGGATGTGCAGGTTGCCGTCGGCGATGTGGCCGTAGAAGTAGCTGGCGCAGCCGGGCAAGGCCTGATCGAGCGCCAGCCGGCAGTCGCGGGCATAGTCGTCCATCGCGGCTACCGGCAGCCCGATGTCGTAGGCGGCATGGGGACCGAGCACGGTGCGGAACTCGGAGGCCGCGTCGCGCGTCGCCCAGAACTCACGCACCTCGCGCAGCGAGCCGGCCACCGCCGCGTCCTCGAGAACGCCGTCCTCGAGCTGCGCCTCGAGCCAGCGCGCGAAGCGCTGCGCGTCGAGATCGTCACTGCCCTGGGCCTCGATCAGCACGTAGCTGTCGTGCGCGCCGGCCAGCGGCCGGCGGACACCCGGGATCCGCCCCGTCGCCATGTTCCAGTAGTCCGGCCACATCACCTCGAACGCCGACAGGATCGGCCCGAGTCCGCGCCGCGCGTTCCGCAGCAGCCGCAGCACGGCGGGGTAGCCGGCGAGGCCGCACAGGGCGGCCGCCGTCACCTGCGGCAGGGGCCACAGGCGCAGCACGGCGCGGGTGATCACGCCCAAGGTACCCTCGCTGCCGAGGAAGAGCTGCTTGAGGTCGTAGCCGGCATTGTTCTTGAGCATCTTGTGCAGGCCGGTGACCAGGGTGCCGTCGGGCAGCACGACCTCGAGCCCGAGCACCATCTCGCGCGCCATGCCGTAGCGGATGACGCGGTTGCCGCCGGCATTGGTCGCGAGATTGCCGCCGACGGCGCAGGAGCCGCGCGCGCCGAGATCGATCGCGATCATGAAGCCCGCCTCGGCGGCGGCGTTCTGCAGGGTCTCGAGCGTCGTCCCCGCCAGCACGGTCATGGTCGCGGCGTCGGCATCGATCTCCTCGATGCCGACCAGCCGCTCGAGCGACAGAGCGAGCCCGCCCGCGACGGGGCGGGCGCCACCGGCGAGGCCGGTGAGGCCGCCCTGCGGCACCACCGGGACGCGGTGGCGGTGGGCGAGGCGCATCGCAGTGGCGACCTCCACCGGCGTGGCAGGTCGCACCACCGCGAGCGGTGTCACCGGCGGCATCTGGCTCCAGTCGCTGCGGTTGCGCTCGGGCACATCGGCGCCAGCGGCAACGGCCCCGTCGCCCAGCGCGGCGCGCAGCTCCGCGAGCAGAGCCTCAGCCATAGGTCGGTCCCGCTGCGGCGGGCTTCGCTCCACCGGGCCGCAACGCCGCGGCGGCACGCAGCGCCTCGAGCGCGCCGTCGCGCAAGAGGGGGACATCGGCCGCCATCGGCAGGAAGCGGTAGCCGGCGGCGACCAGATCGGCCACCGAGGCGCCGGCGCTGGGCACCGTGCCCATCGGCTTGCCGGTCGCAGCCATCGCCCTGGCGGCCTCGGCCGCGAGGGTGCGCACCGGCGGCTGATCTAGGCGCTCGAGCAGGCCGATCGAGCCCGCCATGTCGTTCACACCGAGGAACGGCACGTCCAGGCCGTCGACGGCGGCGATGTCCGCGGCGACGCGGACGGCGCTCTCGGATTCGATCTGCAGGATCAGCAGGAGCTCGTCGTTGGCCTCGGCCAGATAGTTGGCGTTGCGGCCATAGCCAGAGGCACGGACGTTGGGCGCCGCATAACCCCGGCGGCCCTGCGGCGGGTAGCGGCAGGCGGCGACCGCCTCCTGCGCCTCGCGCACCGATTCGATCTGCGGGATCATGATGTTCTCGGCGCCGAGGTCGAGCACGCGCTTGAGCAGGGCCTGGTCGTTCCACGGCACGCGGACCACCGCCGCCGCGGGCGAGCCCGCCATCGCGCGCAACATCGCCAGCAGGTCGCCGAGCTCACCCTGACCGTGCTCGAGATCGATGATCAGGAAGTCGAAGCCCAGATGGGCCATGATCTCGACGTTGGTGGCGCTGCCCGTCCCGATCCAGGCGCCGAACAGCAGCTCGCCCTCGCCCAGGCGGCGCTTGAGCGCATTCCTAACGGCCATGATCTCTCCCCCTCCGGCTGGGCGCCACCTCAGCGCCCGGCATCCGCTTGGTTATCGTCGGCAATGCGTGGATGTCCGTCATCCCCCGGAACGCCGGCAAGGTCTACCCCCGCACCATGCGGGCATCCCATGCGCTCATCACGCGTTCTGCGTGCGAGCGGAATTTCCAGGAAACCGCGTTGGATTTCTCTGTCATTCCAGTTGCGCGGCATTCCGGCGCGATTGTGTGTCGTGCATAGCGGCAGCCATACCGAGTGGAGGGCCGGGTTCCCGCCGTCGCCAGACGAACGATCGTAGTGGAAGCGCATAGCCTGGACGACGCGGCAGCGCCCGTACCGCCACCAAATTGCAAGGGTGGGGAACGTCCATGGCCATCGTCGTGGCACCGGGCAAGGCCTTCGCGCCGATAGCTCCCGTCGCCGATACCGTCTTCGGCGATAGCGCCGGCACCTTCTATGGCAGCGCGCGCAACCAGAGCTTCGTCTATGCCGGCACCGCCGCCGCCAGCGTGTTCGGCGATGCCGACGCCCTCGCCCGGACGGCGGTGGGCGGACGCGACAGCTTCGTCGCAAAGGGTCAGGGGTCGCTCTTCGGGGATGCGGGGACGCTCTCGGGCTCCGCGCGTGGCGGCAATGACACGATCGACGCCAAGTCGATCGCCGGCGGGCTGACCGTCTACGGCGATGGCTACACCCTGGCTGATCGGGCACTGGGCGGCAACGACACCATTCGCACCCATGGCGCGGTCCAGCTGTACGGCGACGGCTACCAGCTCGGCTCGTCCGCCCGCGGCGGCAACGATGTGATCACCGCGAAGGGCGAGGGAGCCGCCCTCTTCGGCGACGGCTGGTATCTCAGCGGAGCCCGGGGCGGCAATGACCGGATCACGATCACCGGGGACGCCGCGGAGATCTCGGGGGACGGCCAGTATCTGTCGTTCGGCTCGCTGGGTGGCAACGACCGGATCGTGGTGTCCGGCTCCGCCACCGCGGTCTATGGCGATGCAGGCAACTATCTCGGGCTCGGCGGGATCGGGGCAGAGGATGGAAGCCGCGGCGGCAATGACACCCTGATCAATCAGGGCACCACCGGCATGCTCATGGTCGGCGATGCGCTGCAGTTTCACGACGCCACCCACGGCGGCAACGACACGCTGATCGGCGGCGCCGGCGACGACACGCTCATCGGCGACGCCCAACACGTCTTCGGCGGCAGCAGCTGCGGCAGCGACGTGCTGGCCGGCGGCAAGGGCGACGACCTGCTCTGGGGCGACGCCCAGAACCTCCAGGAGGTCGGCAGCCGGGGTGGCGACCGGTTCGTGTTCGCGGCTGAGAGCGGCGAGGACTCGATCGGCGACTTCGAGACCGGCAGGGACGTGATCGACGTCACCGCCCTCGGCATCACCTCGACCGCCGGCTTCAGCTCCTTCACCGATGACGGGACGAGCACGACGATCGTCTTCTCCGCCGGCAATCAGGTCGTCGTCCAGAACGTGCTGACCAGCCAGCTCAGCACCGGCGATTTCATCTTCGCTTGAACCACGACCAATCTCTGCGGGAGAACCTCCATGACCATCATCGTCGCTCCGGCGAGCTCGTTCAGCCCGAGCACCCCGGTCACGGGGGAATTCGTCTACGGTGACGTTGACGGATCCATCGCCAACACGGCGCTCAGTCAGACCTTCATCTACACCAGCGTCGACAGCACGGTGTACGGCGACGCCTTCAACATCTCGGGTACGGGCCGGGGTGGAGCGGACGTCTTTCGCGTCGCGGGAGGTGGTACCGGCTTCGACGTCCTCTACGGGGACGCGTATGCCATCGAGGGGTCGGCCGGGGGCGGCGACGATCGGATCACGACTCGGGGCAGCATCAGTGGCTTTGCGGTCCACGGCGATGCCCTGAACATGGTGGGCGAGGCCGTCGGTGGCAACGACCGCATCGATGCGGACAATTTCACCGTCGCCTATGGCGACGCCGGCTACTTGTTCGAGTCGGCGCAGGGCGGCGACGACACCTTGTTCGTCCGCTACGGCAGCAGCTACGGGGACGCCGCGGAGATGTATCATCGGAGCCGGGGCGGCGACGACCTGATGTATGGCCGCTCGACTGGCGCAGGCATGAGCGGCGACGCGTTGCTCATGCACCAGGACAGTCAGGGTGGGAACGACACGATCTATGCCAATGCCGGCCGTTCCAGCCTGATCGGCGACGCCGTGTTCATGTTCGACCAATCGATCGGCGGAGACGATTTCCTCCACAACAAGAAGGGCGGTGCCACGCTCTACGGCGACGCCCAGCAGATGTCCGGCAGTTCGCAAGGAGGCAACGATGTCCTGAGCGGCAGTGCCGGCAGGGACACGCTGTATGGCGATGCCTTCTCCATATCCGAGGAGGGTTCGGGCGGCGACGACGTGCTCCTGGGCGGAAAGGGCAACGATCTGCTGTTCGGAGACGCTGAGGACTTCGCCAGCACCGGCAAGCGTGGCGCCGACCGGTTCGTGTTCGGCGGTGCCGGCGGCAAAGACACGATCGGCGATTTCGAGCGGGGCTGGGATAGCATCGACATCCGGGCGCTTGGCTAC
Source organism: Geminicoccaceae bacterium (assembly GCA_050246385.1). Taxonomy (GTDB): domain Bacteria; phylum Pseudomonadota; class Alphaproteobacteria; order Geminicoccales; family Geminicoccaceae; genus Benzoatithermus. The sequence continues at coordinate 23,020 of JBFWWD010000015.1, read as the reverse complement.
ACGAGCTTCGGCCAGCTCGATATCGATGAGGTGGGCGGCAACAGCATCGTGCACCTCAAAGGCGCCAACCAGGTCGCGGTGCTGGGCGTGACCGATCTCGCCGAGACGGACTTCCTGTTCGCGTGAGAATGGCAGCCGTTCCTCTCGGCGCCGACGCCGACGATCTCTGCCTTTTCCCGTTTGGGCGGCTTCGGCCGCCCTTCTCTTTCGCCATGGGATTCCGTGGCGTCGGGCTCTGGGACGGGGCCGCTGAATGACGATATATCAACCATAAAGTGTCCATAAACAGATTGATCTCTTTCAGATTTCGCCGCGCTGCGGCAAATAGGGCGTTCGCCATTGATCGAGGGGAGATCAGGATGTCCTCCGCTGGATCTGCCCCGCCGGGTCACCCGGGATGGACCGAACTCGACCGATATGCCGGCGGGCGGATGCGCGAGCGTCGCATTTTGCTCGGCCTGACCCAGCGGCAGCTCGCGCGGCTTGTCGGCCTGAGCAGCGATCGCGTGTCCCGATACGAGTCGGGCGGCTTACGGCCGCTCGCCTGCCGCCTGCACGAGATCGCGCGGGTCCTGGATGTCGATGTCGCCTATTTCTTCGAGGGCTGGTCGACCCGCCCCGCCGCACGGAGCCGCGGCTGAAGACGGCTGCCCAGCAGCCGTCTGCGTCTTGAGTCGAGACCTGGAACAAGGGCTGCACAGAGCCGTTCCCATGTCCAGGGTCATCTGCGGATCGGGTGGAACATGGTCGACAATCCCGCACACAGGCTGCTGCACCCCGCCACTGAGGCGGACCGCAATGCGCTCGCTTGCCTGATGCGGCTGCGGAGCGAGGGCTGCGGTCTGGCGGAGATGGCCGATCGCCTGCGTCACGAGACCGGCTTCGAGCTGGCCCCGGCCGAGCTGGACGGGGTCGTGCGCGAGATCGCCGGGCCAGTGCCCCAGCCGGAGGGCGGCGATCCGAGCTTTTTCAGCGGCTATCTGGGAGGAGGCTGAGCGCCGACACGATCGGCGCTCGTCCTCCCCTCTTTCACAGGCTCAGCTCAGCCGATCCGCGCCTATCACGATCTCGCATCTGAGCCCGCTTTCCCGCCACTGGCATTCGAGCTGTCCACCGAACTGATCGCGGACCACCGATGCCATCAGGGTCGAGCCGAAGCCGGCCTCTTGTGGTGCCGCGGGGATCGGAGGCCCATCCGACTCGTCCCAGACCAGATGCAGCGCACCGTCGCGTCCTCTGTCCCAGGATACGAGGAGCCGACCACCGTTGGTCGAGAGCGCGCCGTGCTTCACCGCGTTGGTGGCCAGCTCGTGAAAGAGCATGGCCACCGGCTGGACCGCTTCGGGGCGAAGGCTGACCGACGGGCCGGCGATCCTGACCCTCGGCTCGCCGCAGATCGCACTCAGCTCGTCGGCGATCACCGTTTGCAGATCGGCGCAGCGCCAGCGGTTGCTGGCGAGCAGCGAGTGCGTTCTCGCAAGTGCGGCGACGCGGCCTTCGACGGCCTCGATGAACGCCCGTCGGCTCGGCGCGCGCGTCAGCCGCACCAGGCTCTGCACGATCGTCAGGGCATTCCTCGCGCGATGGTCCACCTCGCGCATCAGCAGGGCCTGCTGCGCCTCTGCTGCCTTGCGCTCGCTGACGTCCGTGAGCACGCCGATGAGACGCAGCGGGTGGCAGGATGGATCGCGGACGACGAAGCTGCGGTCGTGGACATGGACCCAGCGCCCGTCCGAGTGGCGCACCCGGTACTCGCGGTCCAGATGGCTCAGCTCCGGATCGTCTTGCAGCGTCTGCGCGTCGGCGAGCCGCGACTGGTCCTCGGGGTGGATCTGCTCCCGCCACCACTTGGTCGAGCTGGGAAGCGCTTCGGGTCTGATGCCGAGCACGCGCTCGAGGCCATCGGAGAACCAGATCAGACCGCGCGGGATGTCGATATCGCAGACGATGCCCTGGATCGCCGCTGCTGCCAGCCGGAACCGGGTCTCGCTCTCGCGAAGTGCGGCCTCGCTTCGCTTGCGATCGGTGGTATCGCGCAGGACCGCGAGGATCGCGGGCCGCCCTTCCAGCTGCACCACGGCCGATGCGGCCTCCACCGGCACCGAGTTGCCGTCCAGGCGCCGCAAGATCATCTCGATCGGCGGGTTGCGCTGGCCGGGTGAGGCCAGCCGCGCCGTCCGGGCCTGCGCCAACGCGAGACTGGCCGGGTCGACCAGCGACATCGCGGTGCGGCCGATGACGTCCTCGGGCACGCGACCGCCGAACAGTGTGACCGCCTGCTGGTTCGCGAAGATGATCACGCCGTCGCGATGGACGTGGACGGCGTCGGGCGCGGTCTCGAGAAGCGTCCGGTAGCGTTCCTCGCTCTCGCGCAATGCCGTTTCGACGTGACGACGCTGGGTGATGTCGAGAATGGTGCCGACCGCACGCAGCAGCTTGCCTTGGCCGTCGAAGTAGACGCGCCCAGTGGCTGCGACCCACCGTTCCTCTTCGTTGTCGGCGCGGCGGATGCGAAACTCCGCCTCGTACCAGCCGTCACCCCGCGGGGAGTGCGCGGCGCGATACTGGTCGGTGACCCGGTCCCGGTCATCGGGATGGATCAACGTGGCGAAGAAGGCCGTGTCGGCAAGGGTGTCCTCGTCCACGCCGATGATGGCGCGGAACTCGCTCGACCAGTGGCGTGCTCCGGTGCTCCCATCCAGATCCCAAGTGCCCAGTCCGGTCGAGCGGATGGCCAAGCGGAAGCGTTCCTCGCTCGCCAGGAGCCGGACGAGAGCGCCATGAAGCCACACGCCGAGACCGACGAGGCCCCCGCCCGAGACCGCCATGAGCCCGAGGTGCAGAGTCTGCCCGGCAGACGGCCATAGAGGCGAGCCGGGCGAGGCCGACGGGTCGAGCAGGGCTACCGCGATCAGGCTCAGGCCGAGCGCCGCCAGTCCAGGCCCGGCGCCGCCGAGGAGGGCCGCTGCCAAGAGGATCGGACCGAGGATGAGATGCGGGACCGGGGTCGATCCCGCCACGGACAGCGCCGTGTCGATGGCGACTGCCAGCCCAGTGCCGATGACGGCTCCGGCATAGGCCATGACTGGCCGTCGCTCGAGCTTGCGACACCACTGGACAACCGTCGCAGAAAGCTCGCTGCCCGCCCCCATGCGGCCAAGCTTAATGCGGCGGCGATCCGGCGGCGACCGATTCCTCGTCGAAGCAAGGACCGAGGATATGCCTGGAAATTTCCAGTCTTTCTCGCTAGCGTTTCCTGGAGCGGCTCACCCCCGCATGTCGGGGATCCCCGCGAGTCGCGCAGATTGGCGGGCGGGCGGCCGAGACCCGGTGCCCGTCCGCCTCGTTTTCCCCAATACCCGTTCCAGGAAATCGCGCCCGCGCAACCGGGCCAGCGAGACACGCAACCTATTGGTGGATTGTGCGGTTAGGTCTCCGGGCGAGCGGAAGTGACGGCGCCCGCAGGTCCGGCTCACGAGCAGGAAGGAGCATGGCGGCGGAGCGTAGCGGCGTTGCAGCCTCGGGATCCTCGGTGCTGATCGTGGAAGACGAGATCCTGATCGGGCTTGGGCTGGCGATGGCGCTCAACGTCGCCGGGCATCGCGTCCATGGCCCGACGGGCTCCATCCGCCGGGCTGCCGCGATAGCCATGGAAGCCGCTCCCGATATCGCCCTGGTCGATATCAACCTGCGGGGCAGGGCGGAGGGCGTCGCTCTCGCTCGTCTCCTGCGTCAGCGTCACGACGTCACAATCGTCTTCGTCACCGCGCAGGCGGAAGAGGCGCGCCGGGCGCGCGATCTCGCCTTCGGCATGGTCGTCAAACCCTACGATCTGATCATGATGCCCAGGGTTGTCGAGGCCGCTCTGCGGCATCGCCTCGGTATCCCTCTCGGCACGTTGCCGGGCGCGCTGGAGATCTTCGGCTGAAACGGGACGTCTCCGGCGGGCGTCAGCGCGATGTCCGGCGCATGCGGTCAGCGATGTGCTCGCCGATCATGATCGCCGTGAGGCAGGTATTGGCCTTGCAGTCGTAGGGCATGATCGAAGCGTCGGCGACGCGCAGGCCCATAATGCCGCGAACGCGGCCGTCGGGGTCGACCACGCTGCGACCGTCCTTGACCTCCGCCGGCCCCATGCAGCAGCCGCCGGCGCCGTGCTGGGCCTCCGAGCAGTCGGCGAGCAGCCAGTCGTCATAGACCTGCTCCGAGGCGCCGATCAGCTCCGCCACGGGCCGCCCGGTATTGCCAACCTGGATCTCGCGCGTGATGCGCCGCACCGCCGGGTGGTTGGCAATGGTCACGAGGCGGCGGGCGCCGTCGCGCAGGCGGATCAGGTCGCGCTCGTCGTCGAGCATATTGAGCTCGACAATTGGATCGACGGTCGGGTCGGGTGAGGCGAGGCGGACATGGCCGCGCGAGAACGCCTCGAACAGCGAGCAGTGGATGCCGGCCTCGCCGAACATGCTGGGATCGAGGTCGCCGCCGACGCCACCGTGATTGAATGCCATCATCAGCATGTCGGCATCGGTCCCGCCGCCCAGGCCGGACGTGTACTTGACGCAGCAGTTGGTGTGGCGGGCGTGAATGTCGGTGGGCCGCAGCTCCGGTTTCAGCTTGAGCTCGATGCGGACATAGGGGTGATCGAGGACGCCCTCGCCGACCGGAAGGTCCTCGATCACGTCGATCCCATGCGAGCGCAGATGCTCGGCCCGGCCGATGCCCGAGCGCAGCAGGATCGGCGGCGAGTGGAAGGCTCCGGCGGACAGCACGACCTGCGTGGCGCGCAGATCCTGCCATGCACCGTCCACGAGCGCCCGCACGCCGGTGGCGCGCCGGCCATTGAGCAGCACCCGGTCGACCGGGCTGTCGCCGCGAATCTCCAGGTTCGGGCGGGACCGCGCGGGCTCGAGATAGCCGTCATTGGTGGAGACGCGCACGCCGTCCCGGCTGTTGATCGCGTAGCAGCAGACACCGTCGGCGTCGGGCGCATTCAGGTCCTCGGCCCAGGGATAGCCGAGGTCGAGCGCTGCCTCGCGGAGCGCCAAATCGACCGGCCCCCACTGGTCGAGCGGGGCACGGTAGATCGGGATCGGTCCGCCGCTGCCATGATGGGGACGGTCGCCGAATTCCTCGTCGTCCTCCAGCCGGTTGAAGTAGGGCAGGACGTGACGGCCTGACCAGCCCTCGCAGCCGAGCTCCGCCCACTGGTCGAAGGCGCTGAGCACGCCGCGGATCGCGATCTGGCCGTTGATCGCCGTGCTGCCGCCCACACCCCTGCCGCGCCACAGCAGCCGTGGCGCCTGGCGCCTGGTGCGGCTCGCCATCAGCGAGGGCCACATGTAGCGGGCCTGGTAGTGCCTGGGCAGGATGACGTTGAACGGGTTGGGGCTGCGCATCGCCTCGGGCGTGTCGGCCGAGCGATAGTCAGGCCCCGCCTCGAGCAGCAGGACCCGCCGGTCGGGGTCCTCGCTCAGGCGCACGGCCAGCGCTGCGCCCGCGGCGCCTGCGCCCACGACGATGACGTCCCAGCTCATGCTTCCAGGCCCAGATCCCGGGCATAGGCGAACAGAGCGGGTGTTCCGCCGGTGTGGACGAAGACGACGCTCTCACCCTTGCCGATGCGCCCACAGCGGACTTGGTGGATCAGGCCGGCCATGGCCTTGCCGCTGTAGACGGGATCGAGGACGAGGCCCTCGGTCCGGGCGGTCAGCTGCAGCGCCTCGCGGCAGCCGTCGCTGACCACACCGTAGCGCTCGCCGATATACTCGTCGTGATTCTCGACCTCGGCCGGATCGAGGCGGGTGGCGATGCCGAGCCGCTCGGCGCAGTTGTTGGCGATGCGGGCGATGTCGACCGCACGGTCCTCGGTCCACTTGACCGGAGCCACGTTGATCAACCGGGTCGTGCGCCCCAGCGCCTTGAGGCCGAGCAGGAGTCCTGCGGGCGTCATGTTGGCCCCGGAGAGCAGCAGCCAGTCAGGATCGAGTCTGGCCACCTCCCACTGCTCGTCGAGCTCCAGAGCCGCCTTGACATAGCCGACCGCACCCAGCGACAGGTTGTCCGCCCCCATCGGCTCGACGATGTAGGGCTTGCGACCCGCGTCGCGGCGCGCCTTGGCCTTCCGGTCCAGGTAGGGCTGAAGCAGCTCGAGCGAGGGCAGGTCCACCACGTCGATCGAGGCGCCCATCAGCCGGTAGAGCAGGTAGTTGCCCTGCAGCGTCGGGCCTTTCTCGCCGTGCAGGAGGACCAGCGAGATGTCGAGCCCGAGCTTCCGCGCGGCGGCGGTCATCTGGCGGCACCAGTTGGACTGGGTGTAGGCGCCGGCGACGACCGTGTCGCAGCCCTTGGCCAGGATATCGGCGAAGACGAACTCGAGCTGACGGGTCTTGTTGCCGCCGAAACAGAGTCCGGTCAGATCGTCCCGCTTGATCCAGATCTCGGGGCCACCCAGCGCCGCGCTCAGGCGCGGCGCCGCATCGAGCGGCGTCGGCAGGGCGGCCAGCCCGACATGCGGGATCCGCTCCAGCGCCGCGCGCAGCTCGACCCGGGCGGTCATGCCGCCAGCGGCCGGGTCGTGCGGCGCAGGTCATGGAAGTTGTCGCGCAGATGTTCCGCCGCGCGCAGCGCCAGCGCCGAGACCGTGGGCGTCGGGTTGACCACGCCACCGGTCGTGAACACGCTGCCGTCGATGATGTAGAGGTTCGGCACGTCCCAGCACTGGTGCCACTTGTTCACCACCGACATGTCCGGCGTCTTGCCCATGCGCGCCGTGCCGAGGAGGTGCCAGGCCGGCGTCCGGTAGACGCCGTTCTCGTCGGTATAGTCCTGCAGCCGGTACTCGAACGCATCGGCCGCCTTGGCGATCTCGACCAGCCGGTCGAGCATGTAGCGCATCATCTTCCGGTCGTTCTCGCGCGGCTCGTAGAACAGCTTCGCCACCGGCACGCCGTCGGCATCGCGCTCCGTGTCGGACAGGGTGATGCGGTTGTCGGGGTGGGGCAGGTCGTCGCCGATCGCGAACACGCCGAAGCCGCGGCCGAAATGGCGCTGGAACCACTGGTGATGGCCGGCACCCCAGGGCGCGTGCGCATCGGACAGGAAGCCCATCGCCTGCTCGCCGGCGCCACCGGTGGTGACGCAGTTGAAGTTGAAGCCGTTGACGAAGCCGCGGCTGAGGTCGGTCTCGGCGAACTGCCGGCTGATCAGGGCGGCGACATAGCCGGTATGCGCCGCCAGGGGCTCGTCGACCCACATCTCGCAGGCGACCAGCGTGTGGTGCAGCAGGTTGCGCCCGACCTGGTCCGAGCTGTTGGCGAGATTGTCGGAGGCCAGCAGGAGGCGGGGCGTGCCGACGCCGTTCGCCGCCAGGATCACCACCTCGGCCGCCTGGAAGTGCTCGCGGCCGGTGGTGCGGTCGACATAGACCGCACCGGTCGCGCGGCCGGTGCGATCCTTCTCGATCCGGATCACGCGCGCATAGGTCCGCAGCTCGACCCCCGCCTCCAGCGCCTTCGGCCAGACCGAGGTCGAGTACTTGCTCATCGAGCCGCGCGGGCAGCCGGTGCAGATGCCGCAACCGTGGCAGGCGAGGCGGCCGTCATAATTGCGCGAGATCACGCCGGCCGGCACCGGCCACCAGTGCCAGTCGAGGCGATCGAACGCCTTGGCCAGTCGGCGGCTCGCCGCCTGCATCGGCAGTGGTGGGGTCGGATAATCGTCCGAGGGCGGCATCGCCAGATCGCCGGCGAGGCCCGAGACACCGACCAGGCGGTCGGCACGGTCGTAGTAGGTGCTGAGATCCTCGTAGCTGATCGGCCAGTCCGGCTGCAGCCCGTGCTCGGTGCCCTTGCGGAAGTCCGACGGGCGGTAGCGTGGCCAGAGCGCGCCGTAGACGTTGGTCGACCCGCCGACGCCGTTCCACATCAGCACCTGCGAGGAGTTGCTGCGGACCGGGAAGTCGTCCGCGTTGCCCTGGCGGACATTGACGTCGGCACTCCAGCGCGACCGTCGCTGCCACTGCCAGTCGGGGCTATAGTGGGGATGGTCCTCGGGCTCGACCCAGCCGCCCTGCTCCAGGCAGACCACGCGCAGCCCGGCCTCGCCGAGCACCTTGGCGGCGATGGAGCCGGTGGCCCCAGAGCCGATGATCAGGACGTCGGCAACGTCGTCACGTGCGGCCATGCTCACCTTCCAGCACGCTCAGATCGAGCGGCTTCACATCCTCGGTCCGAGTATAGTGCCCGCGCCCGTGCCGCGGCCGATCATGCTCGAGATCGAACGCCGGCTGCGGGTAGCCCTTGGACCCGGGCATCGCCTGATAGGGTTGCCCGAGCCCCTGAATCGCCCGCACGACCGCCGGGTTCTCGTAGTAGGCGATGTAGGCGGCATTGCGGACGAGCTTGAAGAAGGCGGGATCGGCGGCCTCGAAGCACCGCACCACCGACGCGCGCGCCTCCTCGTCGAGCGGTGCCAGCGGCGCACCGCAAGCGGTCAGGGCGCGCTCCAGCTCATCCGCGCCGCCTTCGCCCCGTGCTTCGAGCAGACGCATCGCCAGCACGCCCTGGACCCCGACGGTCGAGGCTCGCGGCCACGAGCCCTCGCCGGGAATCAGGACATCGACGAAGTCCCGCAGCAGGGAAGCGAGACCGATCGAATCACTCATGGACAATCTCCTGCTCGGGCCGTGTCAGAGCCGCTCGCCGGTCACGCGGTCAAACAGATGGACGCGCGCCGTCGAGCAACCGAGCGCGACGCGTTCGCCGACGGCGGGCGCCGCGTCCGGATCGCAGGTCCCCTTCACCGCGACCCCAGCCACATCGACATCGACATAGGATACGGGTCCGATCGGCTCGACCAGGAAGACCTCTCCCTCGAGCGACAGCTCGCGAGCGGCGCCCACGACCAGGTCGGTCGGACGGATGCCCAGGGCGACATCGCGCGCGAGCGCGGCATTGCCGGAGACGGTTTCGCCGGGGAGCACGATCGTCTGCTGGTCCCTCCGAAACTGCAGCCCACCGTCCTGGCGTGAAAGCTCGCCGTCGAGAAAGTTCATGGCGGGGCTGCCGATGAAGCCCGCGACGAACTGGTTGGCGGGCCGGCGGTACACCTCCATGGGCGGACCGATCTGCTGCAGCTTGCCGCCACGCATGATCGCGATCCGGTCGGAGAGGACCATGGCCTCCTCCTGATCGTGCGTGACGAAGACCGTCGTGACGCCGAGATCCCGTTGCAGCCGCTTGATCTCGGTGCGGGTGCGCACCCGCAAGGACGCATCCAGATTGGACAGCGGCTCGTCCATCAGGAAGACGGCGGGGTTGCGCACCACCGCCCGGCCGACCGCCACGCGCTGGCGCTGCCCGCCGCTGAGTTCCGCCGGTCGTCGATCCAGCAGTTGTTGAAGATCCAGCATCTGACCGGCGGTGTCGACCTGCTGCCGGATCGTCGCGGGGTCCACGCGTTGCTGACGCAGGCCAAAACTCATGTTCTCCCGCACCGACATGTGCGGGTAGAGCGCATAGTCCTGGAAGACCATGGCGATGTTGCGCTCGGCCGGCTCGAGATCGGTGACATTGCGGTCGTCGAACACGATCGCACCGTCGCTCAGCCGCTCGAGTCCGGCGATGCAGGCGAGTGCCGTGCTCTTGCCGCAGCCGGACGGCCCGAGCAGGGTCAGGAACTCGCCATCGGCGATCGCGATGTCGAGGCCGTCGACGGCGACGACGTCACCGTAGCACTTGGTCAGCTTGCTCAGCGTGACACGGGCCAACCGAGATCCTCCGTCCTAGCCCTTGAGCGAGCCGGAAAGCATGCCGCGCACCAGATAGCGCTGGAACGCGAGCGCGATGACCACGGGCGGGATCACCGCCAGCACGCTGGCCGCGAACATCGGGCCGTAGTCGTAGAAGCGGAGCTGCACGAGGAAGCCCGCGATGATCACCGGAATGGTCTGCGCCTTGGGCGAGCCGGTGAGGATCAGGGCGAACACGAACTCGTTCCAGCTCACCAGGAAGCAGAAGATTCCCGCGGCGACGATGCCGGGCCGGGCCACGGGCAGGATGATCTTCCAGATCGCCTGGAACGGCGTGCAGCCGTCGACCAGTGCGGCCTTCTCGAGGTTGGGCGGCAGGTTCTCGAAGTAGCCCTTCATCATCCAGGTCGAGAGCGGGAGGATGAGGCTGCAATAGGCGATCACCAGGGCCGTGCGCGTGTCGATCAGCCCGACGGTGCGGAACACGATGAAGAACGGCAGGATCAGGGCGAGGCTCGGCGTCATCCGGGTCATCATCAGCGCCCAGAGCGAGCCGTTCATCAGCCGGCCCTTGCCGTGGCGGGCATAGGCGTAGCCGGCGAGCGAGCCGAGCAGGAGGTTGATCGCGGTGACGCAGACGGCGACGACGAGGCTGTTCCAGATCGCGTAGGGCACGCGGGTCGCCTGCACGCTGCCCTGGCCGTCCGACACGCCCGTCGGGAACAGGACGAAGCGGTAGTTCTCCAAGGTCAGCGTGGTCGGGATCAGGGTCGGCGGGATGCGGACGAGGTCGACCGAGGGCGACAGGCTCATCAGCACGAGCCAGAGGAACGGCCCGAACGACCAGAGGAAGATGAGGAGCGCGGCCGTCCAGAGACCGATCTTTCCCATCAGGCGTCGGGTGCGACCGGAGAACAGCGTCCTGGGGCGGAACTCCGGCAGCTTCGCCAGCCGTGTGCGGGCGCGCCTGTCGTGCACGACCGGTGTCGCCGGCGGCGCATCCTGGCCGAGCGGCTGGCGCGGGCGGCGCTCCGTGGCCGTGAACACCTTGAGATAGACCCAGGCCAGGAGCAGACAGACGATGGTGAGGATGTAGAGGACGGCGGCACCCTCGCCGAACTTCGAGAGCTGGAAGGCGAAGGCGTAGCCCATCCAGGAGAACACGGTCGTGGCGCTGCCCGGGCCGCCCTTGGTCATGATCCAGAACAGATCGAACGCCATGATCGAGTTGATCGATGTCAGGAGCAGGATCAGCAGCAGCATCGGCCGCAGCCAGGGCAGCGTGATCTTGAAGAACCGCTCGACGGGTCCGGCACCGTCGATTCGTGCCGCGTGGTGCAGGTTCTCGGGCATCGACTGCAGCGCCGCGAGGACCAGGAGCGCGGTGAGCGGAGCCTGGTTCCAGACGTGGACCAGCGCCACGAGATTGAACGCGGTGGAACCGTTGGCGAGCCAAGCGACCGGCTCGCTGATCAGACCGAGATCAAACAGCAGCGCGTTGAGCGTGCCGTAGCTGCCGTCGAAGATCCAACTCCACAGGATGCCCACCGCGACCTGCGCCATGGCCCACGGAATGAGCATGACGCTGCGCAGCAGGTTGCGGCCGGGAAAGGTGGCATTGAGCACCAGCGCCATGGCGATGCCCAGCACCAAGCCGCAGGTGACGGTGAGGCCGGTGAAGTAGGCCGTCCGCGCCATCGCCGCGATGAAGTCCGGGTGCGGCAGGACGTCGAGGTAATTGCGCAGCCCGACGAAGATCCAGCGCTTCGTCAGCATGTTGATGCGAAACAGGCTGAGGACGAGCGAGTAGATCAGCGGGATGCCGATCACGAGGAAGACGACGATCAAGGTCGGCGCGGTCAGGAGGAATGGCAGGCCGAGCCGGCTTCGCCGCATGCGGTGGACGAAGCTCGGTCGCATGGAAGTCGCCAGCTCAGCCGCCTGCGCCATCAGTCACCCGTCAAGAAGCACCGATCCCGCATCGCATGGATGCAAGCGCGCCAATGCCCGAAACAGCGGCCAAAGCTCACTCCGGATATTGCTGCTTCAGCTCGTCATACTTCGCCTGGAGCTTGTCGACGAGCTGATCGGTCGACTGCTGACCGCGGATATAGTCCTGGACCTCGCCCATCATGTACCAGTCCCACTCGGGAAACCAGATGGTCTTGGCGACGTCGCGCGTGGTGGCGGTCTCCTGCTGCTTGGCAGCGACCTCCATGTCCTTCCACTTGCTGAACGCCTCTTTGACCTCCGGGCTGTTGATGACCTCCTTGTGCGGGGTGCCGAGGCCGAAGTCGAGCGCCCAGCGGGTGGCGACGTGATACTTGCCGTCCTTGGCCTTGCCGCCGAAGAACTGCATCAGGTTCCAGACGCGGTCGGTGTCGATCGGGTTGGCGCTCATCTGGTAGACCGCGGTCCAGATGAAGGTCGAGCGCGTCTTGCCGGGCATGATCGCGTTGCGGCAGGCGCCGGCGATCTGCGACATGGACGGAGTGTTGAACACCTTCTGGTCGTACTCGTGGACGACCATGTAGGTGTGCTGGCCGGTGGCGAAGTTGGGGACCGACTCGCCGAGATGGGTCATCACGTCCTGCGGGATGAGCTGCTCGGAGTAGATCGTCTTGTGCATCTCCAGGACGTCGCGGAAATCCTGATTGAAATCAGGCTTGAACTCGGCGTCGAAGACTTTGGCGCCCTGCGAGTACCAGATCGCGAACAGGCTCCAGGACAGGCTCGCCCACTGCCGGCCCCAGGCGCTGATGTAGGGGTACTCGGCGATCTTGTCCTTCTTCAGCTTGCGGCACTGGTCGAGCATCTCCTCCCAGGTCGCCGGCGGCTCGATCTTGGCCGCGTCGAGATGCTTCTCGTTGCAGACGAAGGAATTGAATCCGGTGTAGTAGGGCAGGCCGCCCAGGCTGCCGTCGGCCAGCGACATGTTGTGGACGTTGATCGGGTACATCCCGGCCTTGATCTCCTCGATGCCGGGAAGGCCCTCGAGCGATCGTGTCCAGCCGGCCGTGTTCCAGCGGATCAGCCGATCCTCCTCCGAATACATCATGTCGATGTGCTGGCCGCCGATCAGCTTGGTCTCGGCGACGGCGTGATACTCGCCCGGCACCAGCTCGTAATTGACGTTCTCGTCGTAGAGCTTGCTGAAGATACCGACATTCTCGGCCACGATCTCGGGCTGGTACTGCCAGCCGATGAACTGCATCGCCTCGGCCGGGGCAGCCGAAGCGGGCCGGCCGAACGAGGGCAGGGCCGCTGCACCGGCCAGGGCCGCCGCGCCGCCCTTCAACACGGATCGGCGCCGGAGGAGGTAGCGCGCGAGCTCTGCCCGCTGACGATCGAGCTGGCTGGCCATGGACCGTTCCCTCTGAGGTTGGGCTAGTCGTTTCTTGTTTCGTATCGTAAACACGCTCGCAGTTTAGGAAAGCCCAAAAAAGGGAGTGGCCGATCGCTGGCCGCCCGTGCCGGAGGATAAGGCTTGTTCGATCTTGTTATCCGTCATGGCCGGGTCATCGATCCGGGTGCCGGCCTCGACCGGCAGCTCGACGTCGGCTTCAGCAACGGCCGCGTGGCCGCGCTCGAGCCCGATCTGCCGATCGAAGGGGCAGAGCACGTCGTCGACGCCAGCGGCCGCATCGTCGTGCCGGGCCTGATCGACCTCCACACCCACGTCTACTGGGGCGGCACGTCGCTCGGCGTCGACGCCGACGCTCTGGCCCGCCGCAGCGGTACGACCACCTTCGTCGATGCCGGCAGCGCAGGCCCCGGCAACTTCCCCGGCTTCCGGCATCACGTGATCGAGCGCTCGCGCAGCCGGATCATCGCCTATCTCAACATCTCCTTCGCCGGGATCTACGGCTTCTCGCGCAACGTCATGGTCGGCGAGTGCCGCGAGATCATGCTCTGCGACGCCAAGGAGGCGGTGGCCTGCGCCCGCGAGAACCCGGACCTGATCGTGGGCATGAAGGTCCGGGTCGGCCGCATCGCGTCGGGAACCAGCGGTGCGGCACCGATGCACATCGCGATGGAGGCCGCGGATCGGCTGAGCCTGCCGCTGATGGCGCATCTCGACTATCCACCACCCTCGCGCGCCGAGGTGGTGAGCTGGCTGCGGCGTGGGGACGTGCTGACGCACTGCTTCAAGCCGTTCCCCAACGACGCCCTCGACGGGCGCGGCCGGATCCGTGAGGAGATCCTGGCGGCACGCGAGCGCGGCGTCTGGTTCGACATCGGCCACGGCATGGGCTCGCTCGATTTCGAGGTCGCCCGCGCCATGCTGAAGGAAGGCTTCCTGCCGGACGTGATCTCGAGCGACGTGCACGCACTTTGTGTCGAAGGCCCTGCCTACGACCTGCTGGTCACCATGTCGAAGTTCCTCTGCCTGGGGATGAGCCTCACCGACGTCCTGCGGACGGCAACCAGCGCTCCGGCGGCGGCGATCAGCCGGCCCGACCTTGGCAGCCTGCAGCCGGGTGCGACGGGTGACGCGGCGATCCTCGAGTTGCGTGAGGGCCGGTTCGACTATGTCGATTCGCCGGGCCAGCGGATCGTCGGCGACAAGCGCCTGGTGAGCCACGGCGTGGTGATCGGAGGCAGCTGGTGGCCGACGGAGGCGGACGAGCTGTGAGCAGGGAGCGCCTCGCCTACGACCGCACCCTGATCGGCCGGCCCGGCTCGCGGGATGCGATCGACACACCCGCGCTCGTGCTCGACCTCGATGCGTTCGACGCGAACGTCGAGATCATGGCCCAGCTCGCCCGCGACCGGGGCGTTGCGTTGCGGCCGCACGCCAAGACCCACAAATCGGTGACCGTCGCGAGGCGCCAGATGGCGGCCGGGGCGATCGGCCAGTGCTGCGCCAAGCTCGGCGAGGCGGAGGTGCTGGCCGAGGCCGGCATTCCGGGTCTTCTGCTCACCTCTCCGGTCCAGCACCCGGCCAAGATCGAGCGGCTGATGGCGCTGGCGCGGCGCGCACCGGGCCTCGCCGTGGTGGTCGAGGACGAGGCCAATGTGCGGCGCCTGGGCGAGGCCGCGGCGGCCGCAGGCATCCGCCTGGCCGTCCTGATCGATTGCGACGTCGGCACGCACCGCTTCGGGGTCACCTCGCCCGCCGCGGCGGTCGCGCTCGCCCGCGCGATTCGGGCCCAGCCGGCGCTCGAGCTGCGAGGCGTGCAGGGTTATGCCGGGCATTGCCAGGCCGTTCCCGACTATGCCGAGCGGCGTGCCCTGTCCCATGCCGCGCTCGCGACCCTCGGCGGCGTCCGGGACGCGTTGCGCGAGGCAGGGTTCGCCTGTCCGATCGTGACCGGCAGCGGCACCGGCACACACGATTTCGATCACGAGCCGGGCGTGCTGACCGAGCTGCAGGTCGGTTCCTACGTCTTCTCCGACGTGATCTACGACGCCGCCGTGATGTCGCCGGACGCGCACAGACGTTTCCGCAATTCCCTGTTCGTCCACACCCGGATCGTCAGCGACCAGCATGCCGGCTTCGCCACCAGCGATGCGGGCTCGAAGAGCTTCGCCATGGACGGTCCCGCGCCCGTGATCCACAGCGGCGCACCCGAGGGGTCGCGCTACGACCGCTTCGGCGACGAGTTCGGCAAGGTCGTGCTGCCCGATCCCCACGGCCGCCTGCCGGTCGGCACACTGCTCGCTTGCATCGTCCCGCACTGTGATCCCAATGTTACCCTGTTCGACCATTATCATTGTGTGCGCGGCGACCGCTTGATCGAGCTCTGGCCGATCGAGGCGCGGGCCTGCGCGGGATAGCTGAGATGGATCCGCTGAGCGCCGTTCGTCCCGCCACTCACAAGGCACGACTCGGGCATGCCCTGCGCACCATCCGCACGCGCATGGGCCTGACCCTGGCCGAGACGAGCGCCCGCACCGGCCTCGCCGTGTCGACTCTGTCCAAGGTCGAGAACGGACAGCTCTCCTTGACCTACGACAAGCTGGTGCAGCTCAGCGAAGGGCTCGAGATCGACATCTCGACCTTCTTCGATCCTGCGCCCCTGAATGGCGGCGCCGATGGCGCGCAACCGACCGCCCGGCGCAGCATCACGCGCCGCGGCGACGGCCTCCTGGTGGAGACGCCTGATTACGATTACCGCTATCTGTGCACCGATCTGTCGCGCAAAGGCATGGTGCCGATCCTGATCACGATCCGGGCGCGCGCGACGGAGAAGCTGACGGCGTTCAGCGCGCATTCGGGCGAGGAGTTCATCTACGTGCTGCGCGGCTCGATCGAGGTGCATACCGAGTTCTACGAGCCGACAACTCTGGGCCCGGGCGACGCGATCTACATCGACAGCCGGATGAAGCACGCTTCCCTTTCGACTGGCCGGAGGAGCGCCACCGTCCTCAACATCTGCTGCAGTCCCAGTGCAGGCCATTTTCGCACCTTGTACGAGCTTGCCTTGAGCAGCGCGGACCAGACCCGCGGCTAGGTGCGGAAGCGGCGATAGTGGACCCGTCGGCGGGCCCGTAACTGGCCCTTTCCGCAGGGCCGCATGACTGCCTAGGTTTTCCGGCGAGACAGCAGAGCCCGCCAAGAATCGAGCTTCGCGAGGGAGAACCAGGATGATCAGGGCTGACCGTGCGAACCCGGCCACCACTCGGTGGCGCTTCCGTGCCGGCGCGCTCGCCGGCGCGATGGTGGCGTTGCTGGCTTCGGCCGGCGCCAGCAAGGCCCAGGACATCTCGATCTACTTCGTCGGCTGCGCCGCCCCGACCGGCTTCCACGGCTATCTCGCCCGCGGCGCGGAGGAGGCCGGGAAGAATCTGGGCGTGAACGTCACCTACATCTATCCCGACCAGCTCACCATCCCGAACCAGGTGCAGAAGATCGAGGAGGCGATCGCGGCCCAGGCCGACGGCATCGCCCTCTGCGCCTTCGCCGAGGACGCGGCCTATGCCGAGGTCGCCGCGCGCGCCAAGGAGGCCGGCATCGCGTTCGGCAGTGCTGCGGCCCCGCCGTCGGGCAAGGGTACGCAGGTGCGGGATCCCAACGACATCTTCCTGTTCCGGACCGGTTCCGACGAGCGGGCGGCCGGCCGGCTCACCGCACAGCGGCTGCTGAGCATGGGCGTGAAGGGCCGTGTCGTGGTCGGCGACCAGCAGCCGGGCGACGCGACCTGCCGCGAGCGTGCGGACGGCCAGATCGAGGCGCTCAAGGCGGCCGGCGTCGAAGCGGAGTTCCTCGAGCTGACCATGGACCCGGGTCAGCAGGCCGAGACCCTCAGCACCTATCTGCGCCGCCATCCCGATACCGCCGCCGCGACCAGCGTGTGCGACGTGATCGACGGCTTCCTCAGTGCCAAGGCCGACAGCGGCCGGGACGATCTGATCCTGACCGGCTACGACATCGTCGCCCAGTCGCTGGCGGCGATCAAGGATGGCCGGCAGGCCTTCACCATCGACCAGCAGCAGTTCTGGCGCGGATACATGCCAGTCCTTCTGCTGACGCACCACATCAAGTACGGTCTTACTCAGGCGAACTACTTCCTGACCGGTCCCACCATCGTCGACTCGTCCAACGTCGAGCAGGTCGCGAAGCTGGTCGAGGCCGGCTACCGCTAGGGTTTGGCAGGACGAGGAGAGGACGCGGCGTGGCGGATCTGGGCGAGGCGTTCCGGCGCTTCATGCTGCGGCCGGAGGCGACGGCGCTCGCCGCCGTCGCCGTCCTGTTCGTGATCTTCACGACGCTGAGCCCGGACCTGTTCCCGGCCAAGCCGACCTTCATCAGCATCATGGCGGTGGCGGCCGAGCTCGGCATCGTGAGCATCGGCGTCACCCTGCTGATGATCGGCGGGCATTTCGACCTGTCCGTCGGCGCCGTTCTCGGGCTGACCTCTTATGTCGCGGTCGTGCTGATGCGCGACTTCGGTCTGCCACCCTACCTGGCGGCACCCGCCGCGGTGGCGGCGGGAGCCTGCCTCGGCGCGGTCAACGGCTTGCTCGTCGTCCGCTTCAAGATCCACTCCTTCGTGGTCACCCTCGGCATGATGCTGGTCTGGCGTGGCGTGCTGATCTCGCTCACCGGCGGCTTCCCGATGACGGTGACCATCCCGCAGGTGTTCAAGGACATGATGTCGGGGCCGCTGCTCGGCGGCTTCCGGATGTCGATGCTCTGGTTCCTCGCCATCGGCGCCCTGGGGACGATCCTCCTGGTGCGTACCAGGTTCGGCAACTGGGTGCAGGCTCGCGGCCAGAGCGAGCAGGCGGCGCGCAACCTCGGCGTGCCGGTCGACCGCGTGACCGTGATCCTGTTCATGCTGACCTCGGCGCTGGCCGCCGTCGCGGGCGTGATCCAGGTGGCGCGCTTCGCCTCGGTGGACGCCCTGCGCGGCGAGGGGATCGAGCTGCAGGCGGTGGCCGTGACGGTGATCGGCGGAACCTTGCTCTCCGGCGGCTTCGGCAGCGTGATCGGCACGGTCCTGGGTGCGATCACGTTCGGCATGATCCAGGTCGGCCTCGTCCTGGCCGGCGCACCCGGCTACCTGTTCAAGACCCTGACCGGCCTGATCGTGATCGGGGCGGTCATCCTGAACACCGACGTGGCGCGGCGCTTCATGCGGTCGAAGCCACGCGGCGGCTTCCGGCGCGGCAGCGAGGCTGCGGATGCCGCGATCCGGGCCATGACGGCTCAGGAGGCCGAGGCCCGCATCGGTGTTTCCCGGGAGCACCGTTCATGAGCATCACACCCCGGCTGCCCTCCGGCAGTGGCAGCAACGATCTGCCGGTCGCGCGTCGGGTCATCGAGCCGATCCCCGCGGGCGCCGTTCCCGTCATGGAGGCGGTCAACCTCTCCAAAGCGTTCGGCGCCACCACCGCCTTGGTCGACGTTTCCCTGAAAGCCTATGCCGGGCGCATCCTGACGCTGCTGGGCGACAATGGGGCTGGCAAGTCGACCCTGATCAAGATCCTCTCGGGGGTCTTTCCGCCCGACCGCGGCGAGCTGCGCTTCCGCGGCGAGCGCGTGATCTTCACCGATCCGGCGCAGGCTCGGGCGCGCGGCATCGCCACGGTGTTCCAGGATCTCGCCGTGTGCGAGCTGCTCTCGGTCACTCGCAACATCGTGCTCGGCCGCGAGCCGCGAAAGGGCTTCGGGCCGTTCCAGCTCCTGGACATGAAGCGGGCCGAGGAGATGGCCCGCTCCGCCCTGCATCAGCTCGGCGTGCGCTGGGAGCGCGGGCTGGACGAGCGCGGCGTCAACATCTCCGGCGGCGAGCGGCAGTCGCTGGCGATCGCGCGCGCGATGTTCTTCGGCTCCTCGCTGCTGATCCTCGACGAGCCGACCTCGGCTCTCGCGGTGCGCCAGGCCGGGCGTGTGCTCGACCACATCGAGACCGCGCGCGCCCGAGGCCAGGCGGTGATCCTGATCACCCACAATTTCCGCCACGCCCTCTCGGTCGCCGACGACATCACGGTGCTGGCGCAGGGCCGTGCGATCGGCCATTTCCGCCGCGACGAGATCGAGCTGGACGACCTCACCGAGCTCGTCGCCCGGGTCGCTTGAGTCACGCAGCGGCGTCCAGCTCCTCGAAAGCCGCCCGCAGCCGCTCGATGCCTTGGCGCGCCTGCTCCTGCGGAATGCCGGCATAACCGATCAGCATTCCCTGTTCGGGGGCCGAGCGCCAGTACTGAATGGAAAGGCGGGAGAAGTCGACGCCGTGCCTCAGCGCCGCGGCGTGAACCTCGGCATCGGGGCGAGGCTGCCTGAGACGGCCCAGCACCTGCATCCCGGTTTCCGCCTCATTGACCGTCACCCAGCGGTCCAGCCGCTCGCGGCAGGCGGCGACGAAATCGCGCTGGCGGCGCGCATAGAGGCGGCGCGTCCGGCGCAGGTGGGTGGCGAGGAAGCCCCGTCCGATGAAGTCGGCGAGCGCCAGCTGGACGAACAGCGGCGGGTGCTGGCCGCCGATCTTCACCGCCGTCTTGAAGCACTCGACGAGCGTTCTCGGCACGACGAGGTAGCCGACCCGGAGTGCAGGAAACATCGTCTTCGAGAGCGTGCCGATGTAGATCACCCGGCCGGCATCGTCGAAGCCCTGCATGGCCGGGATCGGGTGACCGCGATAGCGGTACTCGCTGTCGTAGTCGTCCTCGACGATCCAGGCATCGTGCGCTTCGGCCAGCCGGAGCAGATCCAGTCGCGCGTCGGTGGGCATCACCAGGGTGAGCGGCCACTGGCAGGAAGGGGTGACGAAGATCAGGCGCGGTGGCGGACGGTCGCCCTCGTCGAGATGCCAGCCGTCCGGGCCGACGCGCAGCGGCACCGGCCGGCCGCCGGCGGCGACGAACGCGCTGAGAGCGCCGAGATAGCCCGGCTCCTCGAGCCAGAAATGATCGCCCGGGTCCATGAACAGGCGGCCGATCAGGTCGAGGGCCGCCTGCGCGCCGGCGACGATGATCACCTGCTCGGGATCGCAGGTGACGCCGCGCGAGACGGCAAGGTGCTCGGCCACGGCCACGCGCAGCCGCGGGTGTCCGCCATACTCGTGATAGCCGAACAGGTCGCCGCGCGCGTCGCGCATGGTCGCGGCCAAAAGGCCGGACCAGGTCGAGAACGGGAAGCTCGCGATCTCCGGGTAGCCGGGGTGGAAGGCGATCCGGTTCGGGATCGTCTGGTCGCGCGGCTGCTTCGCCATCAGCTGCCCGCGCGCGGACAGGCGAGGCAGGTCGGGCGCGGGCCGGCCGGCCCGGCTCCGGGCCGGGCTCGCGGGCAGGAGGGCGACCCGGGTGCCCGAGCCGGTGATCGCGTCGAGATAGCCCTCGGCCTGGAGCGCGTCGTAGGCGGCGATGACCGTGTTGCGGCTGACCTGCAGATCCTCGGCGAGCTGACGGCTCGCCGGCAGGCGCGTGCGTGCGGGCAGGCGCCCGTCCAGGATCTGGCGGCGCAGGCTCTCGTAGAGCTGTCGATGCAATGGTACCGCCGCGTCGCGACGCAGGTCGACCATGTCGAGCAGAAGGCGGCTGCGGCGCATCAAGTGGTACCCTCGAACACGGCAGAACTTGCCCTTTACAGGGAACCTACGCGCCTCCAGCTTCGTGCGTCGAGCAGTGTCGCGAAGGGGAGTCGCATGGCCGTAACCCAGCGCAAGCGCGTCGTCATCCACGAGGACGATGTCGGCATGAGCCACGGCGCCAACACCGCCTTCGTCGAGCTGTCTCGCCTCGGCACCTGCAGCTCCGGCTCGGTGATGGTCCCGTGTCCGTGGTTTCCCGAGGCGGCCGAGATCGCGGTCCAGGACCCGGGCCTCGATCTCGGCATCCATCTGACGCTGACCAGCGAGCAGAAGCCCTACCGCTGGCGCCCGCTCACCGCACCGCCCCGCTCGGCCGGCATGACCGACGAGTACGGCTATTTCTGGCCGGACGTGCCCCGGGCGAGGAAGGCGCATCCGGGTGCGGTCGAGGCGGAGCTGCGGGCGCAGATCGAGGTGGCACTGACCGCAGGCATCAAGCCGACCCATCTCGACGCCCATATGGGGACCGCGCAGATGCCGGAGTTCACGACTGTCTACCGCCGGCTCGGGCAGGAGTACCGGTTGCCGGTCCTGCTCCCGGCCAGCCTGTCGAGCTACAACCCGGCGAGCTATGCCGGGGAGCTCGATCACGCCCGATACGACGCGGAGGTCGCCGCGGCCCGGGCGGCCGGCGAGCCGGTGTTCGACCTCGTGCTGGAGACCCCCTGGGCACGCAAGACCGACGCCGAGACCGCCTATCGCGCCATGTTCGAGGCGATCCCCGCGGGCCTCACCTTCCTGTCGATGCACTTCAACCGGCCCGGCGACTTCGAGGCGATCAATCCGCCGGACGCTCACCTCCGCACCGAGGAATATGCCCTGTTCCGCACGCCCGTGATCAAGCAGTGGGTGGATGAGCTCGGGATCGAGGTGATCGGGATGCGCGCCCTGCAGGAGGAGCTGCGAGCGTCCTAGACGTCGGCGCGCTCGACCGGCGTCATGTCGAACTTCTGGGCGTCGAGCTCGCCGGTGCGCAGGAGCTTGGCGTCCTCGGCCTTCATCCCGCCGAGCGCCACGCGCGCCGCGACCTCGATGTTGTGGATGATGGCGTCGGCCTCCTCGGCCGAGTGCCGCGGGTCCATAGGCACCATGACGGTGCGGTTCAGGATCTCGAGCGAGCGGGCGCACATGTCCTTGTCATAGTGCCGGCGGCAGGCGGCATTGTCCGGGTGGTTGTAGGGGTTCATCGCCGGATGCGCGGCGCCCATACCCATCAGGACCTGGTCCCACTCGGTGTAGGTGTGCCGGCCGGTCTTGCCCGCGATGACCGCCGGGAAGACCTCGACGAAGCGGCTCGCCTCCGCCGCGGAGGGCAGTGTGTACATCACGTGCGCGGCGCAGTCGTGGTCGGGGCTGTGCATCGGCGCCAGCTTGAGGCCGAGATTGCCGAGCTTGCCCGTGGCGTCGACGACGCGCCGCTTCTCGGCCCGCATGGCCTCGACGATGCCGTCGATGCGGTCGAGCTGGACGTTGAGCATCGCACCCATGACCTCCGAGGCGCGGCCACCATTGCCGGCGAACGGCTTGAGGTCGTCCTCGCGGCCGGTCCAGTAGAAGTGGCAGGGGTCGATGGCGCAGCGGGCGCGCTTGGCGATTTGCTCGTCGGAGGTCGCGACGCCGCCGCCTTCGCCGGAGGTCATGTTCTTGTAGTAGTTGAAGCTGAACGCGCCGACATGGCCGATGGAGCCGAACTTGCGGCCCTCGTAGCCGCCGCCGACACCCTGGCAGGCGTCCTCGATCACCCACAGGTCGCGGCGGCGCGCGATGTCCATGATCGCGTCCATGTTGCAGGCCGCACCCCACATGTGGACCGGGACGACCGCCTTGGTGCGCGGGCCGATCGCCTCCTCGACCGCCCTGGGATCGATCGTGATGCTCTCGTCGACGTCGACGATGACCGGGATCGCACCCGTGGTCAGGACCGCGGTCGCGGTCGCCATGTAGGTGTGGGCGGGGATCAGCACCTCGTCGCCCGGCCCGAGGCCGAGTGCGGTCATCGCGGCCGAAAGCGCGAAGGTGCCGCTGACCGTCAGCGCGAACTGCTCGGTGCCGAGATAGTCGGCGTAGCGCTGCTCGAACCGGTCGCACTCGCCACCGACGCCGTAGCGGAACAGGGCACCCTTGCGGATGATCCCAGCCAGCGCCTCGATCTCTTCCTCGCCGACGATGTACATCGCAATCTCCAGCGGTTCTACCCGACAGGGGCCGAACGCTAGAGCGGATTCGGCTCCGT
>JBFWWD010000014.1:0-40827 GCA_050246385.1 Geminicoccaceae bacterium | reverse complement strand
TGGCGTGCGCAACGGGCCGAGCCCGGCCTGGCTGCGCAACCGGCTCAAGGCGATCGGCCTGCGCCCGATCTCGGCCCTGGTCGACGTCACCAACTAACTGACCTTCGACCTCTGCCGGCCGCTGCACGTGTTCGATGCCGCCGGGCTCGACGGCGATCTGGAGCTGCGTTTCGCCCGGCTCGGCGAGGAGCTGCAGGCGCTCGACGGCCGCACCTACCGGCTCGACGACGGCATGACCGTCATCGCCGACGCGAGCGGACCGGTCAGCCTCGGCGGCATCATGGGCGGCGAGGCCACGGGCGTCACCGAGACGACCACGGACCTGGTGCTCGAGGTGGCGCTGTTCGATCCCCTGCGCACCGCTGCGACCGGGCGCCGGCTGGGGATCGAGAGCGATGCGCGCACGCGCTTCGAGCGCGGGCTCGATCCGGCGCTGGTGCTGCCGGCGACCGAGTTCGCCACCCGGCTGATCCTGGAGCTGTGCGGCGGGGAGGCGGGGCCGGCCATGGTCGCCGGCACCGTGCCGGCGCCTTCGCCCGCCGTCCGCTTCCGTCGCCCGCGGCTGGAGCGGCTCGCCGGCATCGATCTGGACCCGTCCGAGATCGAGCGGTTGCTGACCGCCCTCGGCTTCGGCCTGAGCGGCGGCCCGGAGGAGTGGCAGGTCCAGCCGCCCTCCTGGCGGCACGACGTGACCACCGAGGCCTGCGTCGTCGAGGAGCTGGCGCGGCTGCACGGCTTCGACCGGATCCCGCCGGTGCCGGTGACCCGCGGGACCGCGGTCGGCGCCGCGGTGCTGACCCCGGTGCAGCGGCGCCGAGCCTCGCTGCGGCGGGCCGTGGCCGATCTCGGCTATGCCGAGGCGGTGACCTGGTCCTTCGTCCCGCCGGAGCAGGCCCGGGCGTTCGGCCCGGGCGAGCCGATCCTCAAACGCAACCCGCTCAATGCCGAGCTGTCGGCGATGCGCCCCTCGCTGTTGCCGAACCTGGTCGCGGCCGCGGTGCGGAACCTCGCCCGCAAGCAGGACGACGGTGCCTTGTTCGAGCTGGGCCCGCGCTTCACCGGCGACCGGCCGGGCGAGCAGGTGGTGGCCTTGGCCGGCCTGCGCTACGGCGAGGCCGGCCCCCGGCACTGGGCGGCCACGGCGCGGCCGGTGGACGCGCTCGACGCCAAGGGCGACGCGCTTGCGGCGCTGGCGGTCCTGGGCGTGAAGCCCGAAAGCGTCCAGACCGTGGCCGAGGCGCCCGGCTGGTATCATCCCGGCCGTTCCGGCAGCCTGCGGCAGGGCAGGGCGGTGCTCGCCGCCTTCGGTGAGCTGCATCCGCGGGTGCGGCGGATGTTCGATCTCGACGCCGCGACCGCCGTGTTCGAGCTCGACCTCGACGCCGTGCCGATGCCCAAGGCGCGCGCCGGCAAGGCGCGGCCGATGCTGGAGTCCTTGCCGTATCCGCCGGTCGATCGCGACTTCGCCTTCATCGTCGCCGACACGGTGCGCGCGGGCGAGCTGATCGACGCCGTGCGTGGCGCCGACCGCCGGCTGATCCGCGAGATCCGTCTGTTCGACGTCTATGCCGGCACGGGCATCCCAGAAGCACACAAGTCGCTGGCCATCGCCGTGCGGCTGCAGGCGGCGGACCGGACCCTGACCGAGGTCGACATCGACGCCGTCGCGGAGCGAATCGTCGCTGCCGCGGGCAAGGCGACGGGTGCGGTGCTGCGGCAGTAGTCTTGCCGGCGGTGGTCAAAATGGCTATTTTGGCTGAAATGCTCGAGAGAACCTGATGCGCACCATGTCGGCCAAGGACGCCAAGAACCACTTCGGCGAGCTGCTGCTGGAGGCGCAGAAGGCGCCGGTCGCGATCGAGAAGAACGGCAAGCCGGTGGCGGTGGTCTACTCGTTCGAGGAGCACCACCACATCGAGCGGGCCAAGCTCGAGTGGTTGCGCGGAGCGATCGCAGAAGCTGACGAGGCAGTGGCGCGCGGCGAGGAAGTCGAGTGGACCGAGGAGCTGACTGCGGAGATCCGCACGGAGGGCGAGGCGCTTCTCGCGGACATTCAGCGGCGTCGTGGCTGAGCGTCCCCGGCTCACTCTGGCGGTCCCCGCCAGACGAGATCTCGTGGAGATCTGGTCGTGGATCGCGGCAAGCAGCAG
The DNA here is from genome assembly GCA_050246385.1 of Geminicoccaceae bacterium. Classification (GTDB taxonomy): domain Bacteria; phylum Pseudomonadota; class Alphaproteobacteria; order Geminicoccales; family Geminicoccaceae; genus Benzoatithermus. The sequence goes on along the minus strand of JBFWWD010000014.1, from coordinate 38,677 downwards.
TCGGGCGCGTGCCGACGACCTCCCGGAGCGGCTGAGAGACTCATTCAGGCTCTTGGCACGCAATCCCCTGATCGGTAGGGAGCGGCCCGAGATTCGCGAGGGCGTGCGATCGTTTGCCGTCGTTCCGCACGTGATCTTCTACGAGCCGAACCGAAGCGGCGTGCGCGTGCTCCGCGTGATCCACGGTGCTCGGCATCTGGAGCGTGCGCTGGGCCAGCGCCCAGCAGATACTGACTGGACTCCGAGTCGATGACCGACCTTTCCCGCATCCGCAACTTCGCGATCGTGGCGCATATCGACCACGGCAAGTCGACCCTCGCCGATCGCCTGATCGAGCGGTGCGGCGGGCTGGAGGCGCGCGAGATGACCTCGCAGGTGCTCGATTCCATGGACATCGAGCGCGAGCGGGGCATCACGATCAAGGCGCAGACGGTCCGGCTGAAATACACGGCGCGCGATGGCCTGGACTATGTCTTCAACCTGATCGACACGCCGGGCCATGTCGACTTCTCCTACGAGGTCAGCCGGTCGATGCGCGCCTGCGAGGGTGCGCTGCTCCTGGTCGACGCCACCCAGGGCGTCGAGGCGCAGACGCTCGCCAACGCCTACCAGGCGATCGACGCCGACCTCGAGATCGTCCCGGTCCTGAACAAGATCGATCTGCCGGCGGCCGAGCCGGAGAAGATGAAGCAGCAGATCGAGGACATCATCGGGCTCGACGCCAGCGACGCCGTGATGATCTCGGCCAAGACCGGTCTCGGCGTCGACGAGGTGCTGGAGGCCATCGTGCACCGCCTGCCGGCCCCGCAGGGCGACGGTTCGGTGCCGCTGCAGGCGCTGGTGGTCGATTCCTGGTACGACAGCTATCTGGGCGTCGTGACGCTGGTCCGGGTGAAGAACGGCCGGCTCGAGAAGGGCCAGAAGATCCGCTTCATGGGCAATGGCGCCGCCTATCTGATCGACCGCGTCGGCGTGCTCACCCCCAAGGCGCTGCTGATCGACGAGTTGGGGCCGGGCGAGGTCGGCTTCATCACCGCGGCGATCAAGGAGATCGCCGACGCCAGGGTCGGCGACACCATCACCGACGACCGGAAGCCCGCCGCGACCCCGCTGCCCGGCTTCCGCCCCAGCCAGCCGGTGGTGTTCTGCGGCATGTATCCCACCGACGCCGACGACTACGGCAACCTGCGCGACAGCCTGGGCAAGCTGCGGCTCAACGACGCCAGCTTTGAGTACGAGCCCGAGAGCAGCTCGGCCCTGGGCCTGGGCTTCCGCTGCGGCTTCCTCGGCCTGCTGCATCTGGAGATCATCCAGGAGCGGCTCGAGCGCGAGTTCGACCTCGACATCGTCATCACCGCCCCCTCGGTGGTCTACCGCGTCCACCAGAGCGACGGCACGACCCTGGAGCTGCACAACCCGGCCGACTACCCCGACCCGACCCGCATCGACCATGTCGAGGAGCCCTGGATCAAGGCCACCATCCTGGTGCCCGACGAGTTCCTGGGCGGCATCTTGCAGCTCTGCACCGAGAAGCGCGGCATCCAGCAGGAGCTGACCTATGTCGGCAACCGGGCGATGGTGGTCTACCGCCTGCCGCTCAACGAGGTGGTCTACGACTTCTACGACCGGCTGAAGTCGATCAGCCGCGGCTATGCCAGCTTCGACTACCATCTCGACGGCTATGGCGAGAGCGATCTCGTCAAGCTCGACGTGTTGATCAACAGCGACCGGGTCGATTCGCTGTCGATGATCGTCCACCGCAGCAACGCGGAGGTGAAGGGCCGCGGCATCTGCGAGAAGCTCAAGGAGCTGATCCCGCGCCAGAGCTTCCAGGTGGCGATCCAGGCGGCGATCGGCGGCAGGATCGTCGCGCGCGAGACGGTCAAGGCGTTCCGCAAGGACGTGCTCGCCAAATGCTATGGCGGCGACATCACCCGCAAGCGCAAGCTCCTCGAGAAGCAGAAGGAGGGCAAGAAGCGCATGCGCCAGGTCGGCCAGGTCGAGATCCCGCAGGAGGCGTTCCTGGCCGCGCTGAAGATGGGTTGAGCCGTCGGGTCATGTGGGGAACGGGCCGGCGAGACAGGCCACCGCTGCCCGGTGGAGCACGCCCTGCAGGCCGACCAGGAGCAGCCAGGGGGCGAGGCCGCCCGCGACCAGCGCCAGTCGCGCGCGGAGACCATCCGCTGGCGGACGGCTTCCAACTGCCGGGTTGATCTCGCATAGCAGGGCCGACATGGGTGCTGCTCGCTGGTGGTGTGTTCCCGTCTAGCAGGAGACGGGTTAGTCGCAGGTTAATGTGGCTCGACTAGAACGATCGATGGCAGCGCCGATCGGTCCCGCATCGGTCGCGGGCGGCAAGGACGGAGAGCGACGGCATGGCGGCCGTGGGTGATCCCCGTGGCTACTACCAGGCGCTCGGCGTGGATCGCACCGCATCCGCCGAGGATATCCGCACCGCGTTCCGGCTGCGCGCCAAGGAGCTGCACCCCGACCGTGCCGGCGAAACCGGTGATCGCGAGGCGTTTCGACGGCTGCGCGAGGCCTATGAAGCCCTGCGCGACCCGCAGCAGCGCCTGCGCTACGACACCGAGAGCCTGGCCGGCGATCGGGGGCAAGCAGCCGCGGCGGAGACCGGGTCGCCCGGGGCAGACGCCGTGTGGCGGCTGGTGGAGCGGCTCGCGCGGCTGCCGCGTCTGCCGATGCTGGCGGCTCTCGCCGGGCTCGCCTGTCTGGCGCTGATCGGCTGGGCGCTGGCCGTGCATCGGGGCGGGGCGCTGGCGGATGCCGAGCGGGAGATCGCCGAGCTTCGGCAGGGGCTGGACGCCGCCGTCCGCAGCCGGCCCGCCGGGCCGCTCCTGGAGGTCGAGCTGCGCTTCCCGCGCGGGACGACCGAGCTGGACGCCGCGATGCAGGGCCGTCTCAGGGCCGCCACGGCCGCTCTGCAGCGTCAGATCGCCGCGCTGCCCGCGGGCAGCCGATGGCAGGTCGCGGTGGACGGGCTCATCGACCGCGCCGCGGATCAGCGCGGTCTGCTGGTCGATGCCTGGGAGCGAACCCTGCTGCGGGTCGGCGTGACCGCGCAGTATCTCGTCGGTCACGGCATCCCGGCGGATCGGGTCGCGGTGCGCTTTCAGGCGGGCGATGTCTCGCGTCGGGCACCGTCCCGCGGCGAGGCGATCGTGCTGACCCTGTCCTGCTGTGCCGACCCGGACCAGCCTCCCTAGGGCACCAGGCCGCCCGCCTCGGTGCCGGCCGCCAGCACCGCGGCGACGCGGCCGAGCGCGTCGCGCAGATGGGCGCGGGTCGCCGGCGAGGACAGCGAGATGCGGATCGCCTGGGGCACCGCGCCGCGTCCGATGAAGAAGCGCTCGGCAGGGGTGACCAGCACGCCGGCCCTCGCCAGCGCCAGCGCCGCCTCGGCGGCGGTCCAGGGCTGCGACAGGCGCAGCCAGACGTGCAGCGCGGTCGGCTGGCTGCGCACCTCGAGGCCGGCGAGAACGGCCGCGGCGAGCTCCTGCCGCTCCATCATCTCGAGCCGCTGTTGGCGCAGCGATTCCGCGACCACCCCGGCACGCAGGGCGCGGGCGAACAGCTCGCCGGAGAACGGCGGCAGCCCCAGACAGAGCTCGCGCTGCGCGGCCGTGACCGTGCGCACGAGATCGGGGGGAGCGGCCAGAAAGCCCAGCCGCAGGCCCGGTGCCAGGAACTTCGACACGCTGGAGAGAAACAGCGTGCGCTCCGGTACCAGCGTCGCCATGGCGGGCGGACGATCGGGCACCATCGGCCCATAGACCTCGTCCTCGATCAGAAGCAGGTCGAGCGAGCGGGCGACCTCCGCCAGGGCCTCGCGGCGCGCGGCCGGAGTGAAGGTGGTCGAGGGATTCTGGATGGTCGGGCTGATGATCAGGATCTTGGCGCCGCGCTGGCGCGCAGCCGCGGCCAAGGCCTCGGGCAGCATCCCGTCCTCGTCCGTGGCCACGGGCTCGAGATGCTGGCCGAGCCGGCCCACTAGGCTGCGGACGCCGCTGTAGCAGAGCTGCTCGGTCAGGATGGTGTCGCCGGGCCGGGCGAGTGCCGACAGGGCGGCGGCCAAGGTGCCCTGGACCCCGTTGCCCAGAAGGACGCCTTCCGGTCGCACCGCGAGCCCGAGATGATCGAGCCATTCGGCGGCGGCCAGCCGATGCCGCAACGCCCCGCCGCTGTCGGGGTAGCGCAGCAGATCGCGCAGCACCTCCACCGCCGATTCCTGCATCGGCAGCAGATCGCCGAGCGCCGCCTGCGCCGGGACCGGGGCCGGGAAGTTCGCGGTGAGGTCGATCAGGCCGCCGAGGCCCGGCGCGTCGCCGGGACCGACTGCGGGCGCCGTGTCGCGTGCGAGGACATAGGTACCGCGGCCGACCTCGCCACGGGCCAGCCCGCGCTGCGCCAGCAGCTCATACGCCCGGCCGACCGTCCCGACGGTGACCTTCATCCGATAGGCGAGATCGCGCTGCGGCGGCAGCCGCTGGCCCGCAGCGAGCCGGCCATCGGCGATGGCGTCGGTCAGGACTTCGGCCAAGGCCAGATAGGTCGGGCCGGGGCGATCCTGGAGATCGGAAGGCTGAATTGTCATGGTAACAACCTTCGTATTGACTCAGATTATCCGAGTCAAGATCGTGACATTGTATCGGTGCATTGAGGAGCATGGTCATGGCGAGCCGGAGTTCACAGCTGGGCGCGGTCCATCGCGGCGCGGCACGTTCTGCGACGCGCCGGCGTCTGTCCGTTCGGTTGATCGAGATGGTCGAGGGTTGGCTGGAGCGGCGCCGGCAGCGGCGCGCCCTGCTGCAACTGAGCGACGCGCTCTTGAAGGATATCGGCCTCGCCCGCTCCGAGGCCGAGCGTGAGGGCCGCAAGCCCTTCTGGCTGCGGTGAGGTCGGGCGATGCGCTACGCCTTCGTCACCTGTGACGTGTTCACGACCACCCGGTTCAGCGGCAACCAGCTGGCGGTGGTGCCCGACGCCGCCGGGCTGGACGATGCGCGGATGCAGGCGCTCGCGGCCGAGTTCAACTACTCGGAAACCACCTTCGTCCTGCCGCCGGAAGATCCGGCCAATCTCGCCGCGGTGCGCATCTTCACGCCGCGCGGGGAGCTGGCCTTCGCCGGTCATCCGACCGTCGGCACGGCCTTGATGCTGGCCCGACAGGGTCGCACGCCGCACGGCGGCGACTTCGTGCTGGAGCTGAAGGCCGGTCCCGTGCCCGTGCAGGTCCGGCCCGGACAGGGTGGCGGGCTGACCGCGGAGTTCGCCGCACCGCAACGCCCGCGCCACGACCCGCCCTTGGCGCCGGAGACGGTTGCCGCGGCACTCGGGCTGAGCGTCGGCGATCTGCTGCTCGATGACGGCTTGCCCTGTGTCGGGACTTGCGGCACCCCGTTCCTGCTGGTCGAGCTTGCGGACCTGGCTACGCTCGGTCGGGCGCACGCACGCGATTTCTCCACGCTGCCGGCCAGCACCGGGGGGAGCGTCTTCCTGTTCACGCGCAACGGCACGGCCGAGCCCGGCGAGCTGCGCGCGCGGATGTACGCGCCCGGCCACGGCATTCCCGAGGACCCCGCCACCGGCAGTGCGGCCGCGGCGCTCGTGGGCTTTCTCGGCGGCCGGGCCGGGCTCGGCGACGGCTGGCATCGCTGGCGCATCCGGCAGGGCGTGGAGATGGGGCGGCCGAGCCTGATCGAGGCGGCGGCCCACCGCGTCGACGGCGCGGTCGTCGAGGTCCGGATCGGCGGCAGCGCCGTCCCGGTGATGGAGGGGAACATCGAGGTGGATGGGTGAGCGCAGCAGGGTCGAGCGAGGTCACCTTCACAGTCGACGGTGCCCGACGTGGCGCCCGGGCGGTCCTGGCGATCGTGCCCGGGGCGGTCGCGTTCGGTGTCGTCTACGGCTTCCTCGCGGGCGAGCGCGGCCTGACCACGCTGGAGATCGCGCTCACGAGCATGCTCGTGTTCGCCGGCGCGTCGCAGTTCCTGGCCCTGGAGATGTGGCACCAGCCGCTGCCGCTGGCGGCGCTCGTGCTGGGGGTGCTGGTGATCAACCTGCGGCACCTCCTGATGGGCCCGGCGCTGCTGCCCTGGCTCGCGCATATTCCGCCGTCGCGGACCTATGCCAGCCTTTTCGTCATGACCGACGAGTCCTGGGGTGTCAGCGTGGTCGAGGAGCGCCGGGGCGGGCGCGACGCGGCGTTCCTCCTCGGGGCGGGCATCACGCTCTACGCCGTCTGGCTCGCCTCCACCGTGCTCGGCCGCAGCGTCGGCGATCTGTCCTATCTGATCCACGACTGGGGGCTGGAGTATCTGACCACGGCGTTCTTCGTGGCGCTGCTCGCCGGCTTCTGGCGCGGCCGGGCGGACCTGCTGCCGTGGCTGACCGCCGGCGGCGCATCGCTTCTGTGCAAGTGGCTGCTGCCCGGCACCTGGTACATCGTGCTCGGCGCGCTCGCCGGCAGCGCGGTCGGAGCATGGCGCGCCGCGCGATGAGCACGGACAGCCTGATCGCGATCCTGCTGATGGGGGCAGCCACCTACGCCACGCGTGCCGGCGGCTTCTGGCTGGCGCGGCGGCTCGCGCCGGGGCCGTTGCTGCGCGCGTGGCTGGAGCAACTGCCCGGCGCGGTGTTCGCAGCCCTGGTGGCGCCGATGGTCGCGGGCGCCGGCCCGCCGGGCTGGATCGCCGCCGGCCTCGGCTTCGCCGCGATGCGCATGACCGGCCACTTCCTGCTCGCGGTGTTCGTTGGCGTCGGGGTCTACCTGCTCGCACGGAGCGTCGGCTTGACCGGCTAGAGGCTCCGCGCGGCGCGCCGTGCCGCCTCGCGGCTGTAGCCCTTGCTGCTGGCCAGGAGCTGGCGGCTGTAGGGGTGCTCCAGCGTGCCGTCGGCGAGATCGCCCGCCGTCGCCGCCTCGACGATCCTGCCCTGCCGCATCACGGCGAGCTGGCCGCAGACATGCGCCACGACCGCGAGATTGTGCGAGACGAACAGATAGGTCAGCCCCCGCCGCCGGCGCAGCTCCACCAGCAGGTTCAGGATCTCGGCCTGGACCGAGACGTCCAGCGCCGAGGTCGGCTCGTCGAGCAGGACGATCTCGGGCTCCAGGATCAGGGCGCGCGCGATGGCGACGCGCTGCCGCTGGCCGCCGGAGAGCTGGTGCGGGTAGCGGTAGCGGAACTGCGGCCCGAGCCCGACCTCCTCGAGCGCCGCGGCGACCCGCGCGCCGACGCGATCGAGCCCGTGCACGCGGCAGGGCTCGCCCAGGATGCGGTCGACGGTGTGCCTCGGGTGCAGCGAGCCGTAGGGATCCTGGAACACCATCTGCAGCCGGCGCCGTTCGCCGCGGCTGCGATGGTGGCTGGCCGGGCGCCCGTCGATCAGGATGCGCCCCGTCCAGTCCTCGACCAGGCCGGCCACCGCCCGCAGCACCGTGCTCTTGCCCGAGCCGCTCTCGCCGACCAGGCCGAAGGCGCTGCCGGTCGCCACCTCGAAGCTCACCCGGTCGACCGCGCGCACCGCCCGCTTGCCGTCGCCGAAGGTGACCGTGAGGTGATCGAGCCGGATCATGGATGCCCGTCGAGCCAGGCGGGATCGCGGACGAGTACCGGCAGGCGCTCCTGCGGCCGGTCCAGGCTGGGCAGGCAGCCGAGCAGGCCGCGTGTGTAGGGGTGGCTGGCGGCATGCAGCTCGGCGGCGGGAAGCGCCTCCACCATCCGGCCCGCATACATGATCGCGACCCGATCACAGAAGGTGGCGACGAGCTCCAGGTCGTGGCTGATGAAGATCAGGCCCATGCCGCGCTGCGTGACCAGATCGTCGAGGATCGCCAGCACCTGGAGCTGCACCGTGACGTCCAGGGCGGAGGTGGGCTCGTCGGCGATCAGCAGGTCCGGCTCGCCCGCCAGCATCATCGCGATCATCACCCGCTGCCCCATGCCGCCGGACAGCTCGTGCGGGTAGGCGTGGGCGACGCGGTCGGGGTCGCGGATCCGCACGTCGGTCAGGAGGTCGCGGACACGCCGGCGCGCCGCGCGGCCGCTCAGATCGCGCAGGCACTCCTCGATCTGGGCACCCACCCGCATCACCGGATTCAGCGAGTATTTCGGGTCCTGCAGGATCATGCCGATCCGGCGGCCGCGCAGCTGCCGCCAGCGCGACCGGGAGGCCCGCAGCAGATCGCTGCCCTCGAACGCGAGCCGATCGGCCGTGACCGCCGCCGGCGGCGGCAGCAGGCCCAGGATGGCTCGGCCGACGGTGGACTTGCCCGAGCCGCTCTCGCCGACGATGCCGAGCTTCTCCCGGCCGAGATCGAAGGACACGCCCCGGACGGCGTCCACCCTGCCGGCCCGGGTCGGGAAGGAGACGCGGAGATTGTCGACCGTCAGCACGTGGCTGCCCCATAGGGTCCGAGGACGGCCGCATAGCGCTCGACGCAGGCGAGGCCGAACTCCGTCGCGGCCTGACCCGGGGCGCGGTCGCCGGCGGCGAGCCCCGCGCGGCGCGCGAAGATCCGCTTGCCGTAGGTGACGAGATGCTCGAGCGAGCGCATGGCGAATACGATTTCCGGCAGGACGGCGGCGTAGGCCGCCTCGGCGGCGGCCTCGTCGCCCGACTGCCAATACCGCCAGATCCGCACGGCATGATCGACCATGTCCGGCGCCAGCACGAACCCACGGCACCCGGCGCGGAGGGAATCGATCATCTCCAGTCCGGCCTGGCCGTTCAGCACGATCAGGCGATCCCCGCATGCCGCGATCAGCGGGGCGAGCTGAAGGACGGGCATCTCGCCCTTTAGGTGGGTGACGTTCGGGTGGGCCTCGACCAGCGCCACGATCTCGCCGGCGTCCAACCCGCGCCCCATCAGGCCCGGTGCGTTCTGGATCGCGACCGGCTTCGAGGCGGCGTCGGCGAGCCTGCCGAAGCCGCGGGCCAGCTCCGCGGCCGCGAACTGGCCGACGGAGGGCGGCTGCAGGATCAGCCAGTCGGCACCCGCCCACTCGGCGTCGCGCAGCAGCGCCCGCTGCGACGCGGTCGCGTTCCCGTAGATCGTCACGCCGAGCGGCACGCGACCGCCGATGTCCTCGGCGGCCCAGTCCACGACCTCGCGGCATTCGCGCTCGGACAGCTTGGCCACCTCGGTGGCGAGCCCCAGCACGACGATCCCGTCCACGCCGGCGCCGAGGCAGGCCTGGACCTGCGCCCGCATCGCGGCACGGTCCAGCCGCTCGTGAGCGTCGAACATCGCGTAAAGGACCGCATGGATGCCCGGGAAGGTACCACTGGTCATGCGCTCAGGCCGCTGTTGCGTCGTAGCCGGCTCGGTCGATCGCCGCGATCATCGCCTTCGGGTCGGCGGGAGCCTCGGCCTCGACCTCCGCCAGCCCCTGCTCCAGGGTGACCATGACCCGCCGCACGCCCGGCACGCCGCTCAGCGCCTCCTGGACGGCCGCCACGCAGCCCTCGCATCCCATTCCCTCGACCCGCAGGGTCACCGTTTCCGTGGCCATGGCCCTCGTCCGATCTTGGCGGACCCGAGGTGACCGCCGCCGGTGCCCTCGGTCAAGCCTTGCCTGCGGCTGCCCCGGATGCTGATTGTCCGTCCGGGTGCTGTCGAGGAAGGAAGCGTCGGGCGGCAGATGGTGCGGGCGCGTGCTTATTGGGCGACGGCTCCCGGTGCCGGTGAGGTGCGCGAGGAGCGTCTGTGCGCCCCGGCGACCGGCGAGCTCCGGGTCCGGACGCTCTGGTCCGGGATCAGTCGGGGCACGGAGGCTTTGGTCGCGCAGGGCAGGGTGCCCCAGAGCCAGTGGCGTGCCATGCGCGCTCCGTTCCAGGAGGGCGAATTCCCGTTTCCCGTGAAGTACGGCTACAGCAGCGTCGGCGTGGTCGAGGATGGGCCGGAGGAGCTGACTGGACGGTCCGTCTTCTGCCTCTATCCGCATCAGTCGCGCTACAACGTCCCGGCCGGCGCCGTCGCGCCCCTGCCGGTCGGCCTGCCGGCGCGCCGGGCGATCCTAGCGGCGAACATGGAGACCGCGCTGAACGCGGTGTGGGACGGCGGCGCCGCTCCTGGTCAGCGCATCCACGTCATCGGGGCCGGGGTCGTCGGCGCCCTGATCGGGTGGCTGTGCGGCCGCCTGCCCGGGGCCGAGGTCACGCTCGCCGACATCGTGCCGGCCAGGGCCGCGCTCGCCGAGGCGCTGGGCGTCCCGTTCGCCGCTCCCGACGGGCTCGCCGGCGAGGCCGATCTGGTGTTTCACGCCAGCGGCAGCCCCGCCGGGCTGAGCCGGGCGCTGCAGGTGGCGGGAACCGAAGCGCGGGTGGTCGAGGTGAGCTGGTACGGCGACCGCGAGGTCGTCCTGCCGTTGGGCGAGGCGTTCCACAGCCGTCGGCTGAGCATCCTCGGCTCGCAGGTCGGGCAGGTGGCACCCGCGATGCGGCCGCGCTGGCCCCATGCGAGAAGGCTCGCCAAGGCTCTGGACCTGCTGCGCGACCCGGCGCTGGATCGACTGATCTCCGACGAGGTCCCGTTCGATGCGCTGCCCGCGGTGATGCCGCGTCTCGCGGCGGAGGTGGGCGGCGCGCTATGTATCTGTGTCGGCTACGAGTAAACCTGAGTCCGAGGAGGCGGCCCCATGTACATTGTCGGTGTCCGGGATCACATCATGATCGCCCACAGCTTCCAGGGCGAGGTCTTCGGCCCGGCGCAGAAGCTGCACGGGGCGACCTTCGTGATCGACTGCGAGTTCCGTGCCGAGCAGCTCACCAAGGACAATATCGTGGTCGACATCGGCCGCGCCGGCAACGAGCTGAAGGCGATCAGCCACGAGCTGAGCTATCGGAATCTGGACGATCTCGAGATCTTCGAAGGCGTCAACACGACCACCGAGTTCCTGGCCCGACACCTGTTCGACCGCATGAGCGCCGCGGCCAGGGACGGCAGGCTCGGGCCGGGCTCGGAAGGGATCGCCTCGATCAAGGTCACGCTGTGGGAGAGCCACATCGCCTGGGCGGCCTATGAAGGCGCCGTGTGAGCACTCGGCGGCGGCTGGTGCTCGCCTATCCCGGCGATCTGGCGACCCGCACCGGCGGCTATCTCTACGACCGGCGCCTCGCCCGGGAGCTCGAGGCGCGCGGCTGGTCGGTCGACCGGCTCAGCCTCGGCGGCGGCTTTCCCTTCCCGTCTCAGGCCCAGCTCGCGATCGCCGAGGGCCGGCTGGCCGCCTTGCCCGAGGGGACGATCGTGCTGCTGGACGGTCTGGCGCTGGGTGCGATGCCGCGGCAGGCCGAGCGGGCTCGCGCGCGGCTCGACCTCGTGGCGCTCGTCCACCATCCGCTCTGTCTGGAAACCGGCCTCTCGGCCGCCGACGCCGAGGCGTTGGAGAACAGCGAGCGCGCGGCGCTGGCGGCGGTGCGGTCGGTGGTCGTGACCAGCCCGCGCACGGCCGGGATCCTGGCCGAGCTGATGGCCGTGCCCGAGGCCGCGATCGCCGTGGCTCCGCCCGGGACGGACCATGCGCCCCTGGCCGCGGGCTCCAGCGACGGCGTCCTGCGACTGCTGAGCGTCGGCACGGTCATCGCGCGCAAGGCCCACGCCCTGCTCGTCGAGGCGTTGAGCGACGTGCCGGGCCGGTGGGAGCTGACCATCGCCGGTAGCCTCAAAACCGATCCCGCCACGGCGGAGCGGCTGCGCGCGGCGATTTGCGCCGCCGGCCTCACCGGGCGGGTTCATCTGGCTGGAGAGCTGTCCTCCGAAGCCCTGGCGGGGCTCTACGACCGCAGCGACCTGTTCGTCTCGGCGTCGCTCTACGAGGGGTATGGCATGGCCCTGGCGGAGGCGCTCGCCCGGGGACTGCCGATCGTCGCCGCCGCGGGCGGGGCGGTGGCGGAGACGGTGCCTGCCACGGCCGGCCTGCTCGTGCCGCCCGGCGACCGGGACGCGCTGAGGACGGCGCTGACACGCTGCACCAGCGAACCCACGCTGCTCGCTCGGTTGCGGGAGGGCGCGATCATGGCTCGGGCGCGGCTGCCGCGCTGGCCCGACACGGCCGCCCGCGTCGAGCGGGCGCTGCTCGGCAGCGGCGCATGAGCGACGGGTTCTCGCCGGACTGGCTCGATCTGCGCGAGCCGTTCGACACGGCGGCGCGCGACGCCGCGCTGCTCGACCGGCTCGCGTCTTGGCGTCGGGATCGCGGGCAGCTTCACGTCACCGACCTCGGCGCCGGCACAGGGGGCAATCTGCGGCGGACCGCAACCCGCCTGGGCGGCGCGCAGCGCTGGGCGCTGGTCGAGCGTGACCCCGCTCTCATCCGCGCCGGGCAGGCCAGGCTCGGCGGCGAGGCGGTCGAGTGGCGCTATCGCCAGCTCGACCTCGCCACCGAGCTGGAAGCGCTCGGCGACGAGCCCTGCGATCTGGTGACCGCTTCGGCGCTGCTCGATCTGGTCTCCAGGGAGTGGCTGGCGCGGCTCGTCGCGCTGTGCCGGTGTAGTGGCGCGGCGCTCTACATCACGCTGACCTATGACGGCCGGATCGAATGGGATCCGGAGGATCCCTGTGACGCGCCCGCAGTTCGTCTCGTCAACCAGCACCAGCGCACGGACAAGGGCTTCGGCCCGGCATGCGGGCCGGAGGCGGTAGCCGAGCTTGCCATGCTGCTCGGGCGCGATACGGTCGAGCTGGCGTCGAGCGATTGGGTCCTGAAGCCGGAAGCTTCGGCGCTGCAATCCGAGCTCATGCGCGGTTACCTTCATGCGGCGCTCGCCATGGCACCGGACGCGGCCCTGGAGCTGGACCTCTGGGCCGACCGCCGCCGGTCACGTATCGCGGAAGACGACTCGTGCCTTCGCGTCGGCCACACCGACCTGCTGCTCCTTCCGGCCTGAGCTGTTCAGGTCTTCACGGGCACCGCCAGGCCCTCGGGCTCGGCAAGCTCCGGACGGCCGACGATCCCCATCGATCGATCCGGATGCCAGCTGGCGGCGCCGGTCAGATTGGCCGCGACTGCGGTGGCGACCAGGAAGGCTTGCCGCAACCGGACGCGGGCCGCGCGCAGGCGGGGATGCTTGGCCGCATCGGGTCGGCGTGGGCGCACCGCGACGATCGTGAGCGCGCCGTCGAGATCGCCCTTGCTGGCGCGAAGCAGCGCCAGTCGCCAGAGCAGGCTGCGCCTGCGCCGTCGCTGTGGGCCAGCCGTCCTGTGCCGCTGCAGGGCGATCAGCGACGCGCGAATGCCATCCTCCCACCGCCGCACACGAAGCAGGCCGCGCCCGTACCACGACCAGACGCTCCACTGGTCGTGCCCAAGCGCCAGCTCACGCTCCAGGGCGGCGATGCTCTCCTCGATCGCGGACCGGTCGGGGCGAGGCAGCTTGCACCGGCTGCGCAGAAGCTGCTCCTCGAACACGAGCCCGCCGATACAGGGCCGAAGCGCTCGGAACTCGCGCTCGGCGCCGGCATGGTCGCGGTTCTCGAGCAGGCGCATTGCCCGGCCCCAGGCCTTGATGACGTTGCTCGCAGGCTTGGCCGGCGGGTTCGGCGGGCCGATCTTGGTGATGTCGCGGTCGTAGCCGAGCTCGGCGAAGTCACGCGCGTAGATCGCCTGTGTCAGCCGCAGCTCCTCGGGACCGAAATACTCCGTCAGTCGGTCGACCGAGCCGGTCTGATGGAACTTGAAGTCCCGGATCGGCAGGTCGCGCTCGGGGAAGATGCGGCGCAGAATGTAGCGCAGATCCTCCTCGAAGTTCTCCAGGCTGCCGATGAAGTCGTAGGGCACGATCGAGGGCGCGAGATTGAAGCTCTGCGGTCGCCAGTGCGGATCCATACGGCTTTCGGGCGTGCTCGCAACAAGCCGAAGGAAGTCGATGAAGGGGACGTCTTCGGCCCCGAGCCCGTACTGGGCAACGAACCGATCGCGGACGTTCTTGTCGCCGCGGCGCCAGATCTTGTCGAGATAGGCCGAGAGCAGCCGGACATAGGGATTGCGGACGATCGTGAAGACGAATTGCTCCTCGACCCGCTCCCATCGCGCCGGATCGAGGGAGAAAGGGGAATCGGGAGAGGCCATGTGCGGATGGCTGGGAAGCGCGGCCAGCCCCATGGCGTGCTCGGCGGCCCACAACGTCGTGCGAACCGTGGAGGAGCCGCACTTCCAGTTCTGCACGTAGATGTAGCTCAGCCGCTTCGATGCCGCCATCGCGCCGAAGATCGCGCTATCCCGGGCGGCCTCGACAGGCCATTGCGGCTGAGGGTTGGATTGTGGTCCAGACACGAGCTGTCACATACATGGCTGCCTCGTGCTCTATAGGTTACACTGCCGCAACAGTCACCCCTCCACGCCATGCTCCGCCAGGCGTGCGTAGACGTCGCCCGAATCACCGTTCGGATCGCGGCCGGCGAGCCACTGCCGCATAGCGTCGGCCTCGAGCCACTCCTCGAAGGTGAGGACCAGGCTCTCGCCGAGCGAGGCGTTGAACCTGTACCGGCCGAGTCGCTCCAGCCGGTCGACGCTCGTCAGCGCGCTCGTCGGTGCGGCGGGCACGAACTCGAACGAGACCGCGGGCACTGGCCGCGAGAGCCCGGCCAGCACCTCGTGCTCCATGCCCTCGACGTCGATCTTGACGAAATCCGGAACACCATAGGCGGCGATCAGGCCATCCAGGGTGGTCGCCGGCACCTCGATCCGGCGCTCCCATCGCACCCAGGCAAAGGACGCCACCTTGGCCGTGGACGCGATGAACTCGGGCGATCCCGTGGTCACGGTGGGCGTTCGCGGGCTGACCAGCAGGGTCACCGCGCCCGGCTGCGCCGCGATCGCCTCCTCTCGCACCACGACACGAGGATCACCGCGGCAAAGCCAGCGGAGAAAGCGCGCGAAGTCGGGTTGCGGCTCGACCGCGATCACCCTTGCGCCGAGGCGCGACCAGGATCGCGTCCGGCTGCCGACATGGGCGCCGATGTCGAAGCACAGCCCTCCGGGCGGCACGAACGGCCGGTAGAAGCGGTCGAGCGCCGCCCCGCTGCCGGGGCGGCCGTAATAGATCCACAGCGAACGGGTGAGCCCGTAGACGCGGTCGGCCGCCAGCACCCGGCGTTCAGACCACCGTCAGACGCGCGGTGCCGCTCTTGGCCTTGAGCTCGTCGACGGACAGAAGGTGTCCGCTGCGCTCGGCCTTGGTCAGAAGGTAGCGGCGATTGTGCTTGTTGGCCGCGAACATGTGTGGCACGCGGCCGGCGACCTCGATTCCGTAATGGCGCAATTGGGCGATCTTGCTCGGATTGTTGGTGAGCAGCCGCACCCGCCCGATGCCAAGCTGGCGCAGCATCGCCGCCGCCGCCCAGAAGTCGCGCTCGTCGCTGCCGAATCCGAGGTGATGATTGGCCTCGACGGTGTCCAGGCCGCTGTCCTGGAGCATGTAGGCGCGCAGCTTGTTGGGCAGGCCGATGCCACGACCCTCCTGAGCGAGATAGAGGAGGACGCCGGCACCTTCGTGCGCCATGCGACGGATCGCGCCGCGCAGCTGGTCGCCGCAATCGCAGCGCAGCGAGCCCAGGAGATCGCCCGTGAAGCACTCGGAGTGCAGACGCACCAGCGGCGCCTCCTGGCGTTCCGGCTGTCCGACCAGGATCGCGTACTGCTCGGTCCCGCCGTCGGCCGGGCGGAACGCCACGATGCGCACGTCCTCCACATCCGCGAGCGGCACCCGCGCCTCGCTGACCGGGCGCAGGCTCGATGCCGAGAGCCGCCGATAGCCGGAGACATCGTCGACCGCGACCTCGGTCACGTCGGCCTGCGACGCGGCGGCCGGCATCAGGATCGCAGCCGGCAACAGGCCGGCGAGCTTGCAGAGGTCGATCGCCGCTCGCGCATCCGCGCGCTCCGTGGCCTGGGCAAGGCTCAGAACGTCGGCCGCGGACCCGCTCTGGACCGTGGGATCCACCAGGCCGGCGAGGCGATCCGGAAGGAGATCTCGGTGCGAGAGCGGGAGCAGATGGATCGAATCCGGGTCGGACGACAGGCCCAGGCTCCGCATGCGCTCGGCGGTGAGCGCCAGCACACTGCCGCGAGGCAGGGCGGGCCGCGGCACGTCAGGCGCGTCGCTCATCACCGTCTCGGCCGCCAAAGCGTCGCTCGCGCCGGCCATGGTCCGGAGACGCACGAACCCGCCGACGCGGAGCGCCCGCGCCGCATGCTGCACGGCGAGGAGCGGAGCGCTTGGGGCAGGTTCGGCAAGGAAATCCATCGGCGCCATCCTCGTCAGGGCCCGGCCCATTGCCGTGTGCCCTGTGATACGAGGCCGCGCGTGGCACGGTTCACGTGCGACCGCTCTTCATGTAGCCCTGAGCAGGGGGCTATGCCAGTACCGCGTCCGCTATCATGCCATTGACGACGCACTCTCGCGCACTAATCACACCGCCGCGTCGTGATCGCTCGACCTTTCGGTGCGATCGGGAGAGTGGCCGCCGGATGGGACAGCGGAACCGTTCGAACCAGGTCTGCGGGACGAGGACAGCAGCCGACCATGTACTCGGCCGCCGCCGGATACTGTTCGCGACCGCCGTCCTGCTGACCTTTGCCCTGGCATTGTGCGCGATGGCGCGAGTGCTTGGCGCGGACGGTCTGGGACTGCCGGATCTCGTGCTCCTGGCGTGCTTCGCCGGGATGCTCCCGTGGAACGTGATCGGCTTCTGGAACGCGGTGGTCGGCTTCGCCCTTCTCGCCTCGGCGCGGGAGCCGACCGCCCGGGTCTTCCCGACGACTGCGGGCCTGGAAGGCGCTGCGCCGACCGGGACGCGCCTCGCGCTGGTGATGCCGGTCCACAATGAGGATCCCGCCCGGGTGATCCGGCATCTGGAGGAGACGGTGGCGAGCCTGCTCGCTACCCGGGCGCCGCTCGAGTTCGCAGTGTTTCTGCTCAGCGACACCCAGGGGATCGGGCCGGCGGCGGCCGAGCGCGCCGCGTTCGACGCCTGGCGCGCGCGGATGGTTCCCGGCGTGCGGTTGCACTATCGCCGCAGGGCGCACAATCGGGATCACAAGACCGGCAACCTTTGGGACTTCCTCGAGCGACACGGCGCACGCTTCGACCTGATGCTCGTGCTCGACGCCGACAGCGTGATGGCCGGCGACGCCATCGTCCGTCTCGTGCGGATCATGGCGGCCCGGCCGCGGCTCGGCATCCTGCAGCAGCTGATCGTCGGTCTTCCCAATCTCAGCCCGTTCCCGCGCGTCTTCCAGTTCGGCATGCGCCACGGCATG
Organism: Geminicoccaceae bacterium; assembly: GCA_050246385.1. Taxonomy (GTDB): domain Bacteria; phylum Pseudomonadota; class Alphaproteobacteria; order Geminicoccales; family Geminicoccaceae; genus Benzoatithermus. The sequence continues at coordinate 21,398 of JBFWWD010000014.1, read as the reverse complement.
CGTGCCTACTCCATGGGGAGTGCCTGGTGGCAGGGAGATTGCGGGCCCTATTGGGGGCACAATGCGATGGTCCGCGTCGCCCCGTTCATGCGGCATTGCCGACTGCCGGTCCTGCCCGGAACGCCGCCGCTCGGGGGTCGCATCCTCAGCCACGATCAGGTCGAGGCGACGTTCATGCGGCGGGCAGGGTGGGAAGTACGGGTCCTGCCCGAGGAGAGCGGCAGCTTCGAGGAGAACCCGCCGACCCTGCCCGACTTCATCAAGCGCGACCTGCGCTGGTGTCAGGGCAATTGGCAGTACCTCCGGCTCGTCGGGCAGCCCGGGCTGCACGCCATGGGAAGGCTGCAGCTCTGGCTCGCGATCCTGATGTACTTATCCGGCCCCGCCTGGATCCTGTTCTCGCTGGTGGGCTTCGGCCGGGCGATCGGAATTGGGCTCGGGATGGCCGGTGGCCCGCCGCTGCCGCCGGCGCTCGGCGTTCCGGCACCCTGGGAGCCCTGGGCGCTGCTGGTCGCCATGATCACCATCGTCTTCGCGCCCAAGCTCGCCGGTGCAGCCCAGGTCATGCTCTCCGCCCGGCTGCGTCGCTGCTACGGTGGCGGCGTTCGCGTGCTGTGCTCGGTGGTGGCCGAGCTCCTGTTCTCGTTCGTGCTCGCACCGATCATGGCGGTCGCGCAGTCGGTGTTCCTGATCGGGCTGGCGACGGGGCGCGTGATCCGCTGGGAGCCGCAGCAGCGCGACTCGCGCGCGCTGCCCTGGGGCGAGGCCATGCGGGGCCTGTGGCCGCAGACGATGCTGGGGCTCGCCGTCGGTGCCGCCGCCTGGCTGCTCGGGCCGCCGGCGGTCCGGATCTGGGCGGCCTTGTTCTGCGGGCCGCTCCTCCTTGCCGTTCCGTTCGCGGTGGTGACATCCTGGACCGGGCTGGGTCGCGGCATGGCGCGCCTCGGCCTGTGCGCGACACCGGAGGAGCTCGATCCGCCGGAGGTCGTCGTCGCTGCCGGGCACGGCCACCGGCAGAGCCGACGGCTCAGCAGCGCGCCCGGCCTGCCCGAGTCGGCCTCGGCGGCACCGCCGGTCGAGTGACGGGCTCAACGCGGCTGGCGCAGTCTCACGTAAGGTGCCGCCGTGCCCTCCGCGGTCCCGGTCGGCTGCCAGCCCAGATGCCGGTAGAAGCTCAGCGCCGCACGGTTGGCGGCGAGACATTTGAGCTCGAGTGGACGCCGGACCTCGTCGCGGGCGGCACAGAGCAGCCGCCTGCCGACGCCCCGGCGGCGCCAGCTCGTGGTGACATGCAGGAAGTGGACGAACGCCTCCGGCCGCCAGAGGCTGAGAAAGCCGACGACCTCGCTGCCGCAGGCCGCGACCAGGATCTCCTCGCCGGTCACCTGCTCGCCGAACTCCGTCTCGCGCCAGGGGGGTGCTCTGGGCTCGATCTCCTGCTGGCCGGCGGCGAACAGGCGCGCGCATGCGGCGACGTCCGCCACCAGCGCCGTGCGGATCACCAGGGCGTTCCCGGCGGTCACGAGCCGGTCGCCAGGAGAGCCGGCGCGGCGCCGGGCGCATGCCGGATGCGCCCCTCCTTCTGCCGCCAGGGCTGCGCGCGGACGTAGCGGGCGAGCGCGGCGACCCCCACCAGCGTGACGAACCCGCCGAGATTGGCGACGGCGACGGTCAGCCAGGTCCGGCCGATCCCATCCAGCACCATGCCGATCACGAAGGCGAGCGCCATGCTCCAGAGGAATACCGGCAGGGCCTGCTGGCCGACGAGGATGATCGGCGAGGCCCAGCGATCGGCGAGACGGTCTCGACGCGGGTTGACGATCCACAAGGCCACATAGGCGAGGGCCAGGAAGTGGAGAAATCGCAGGATGCCGAAGTGCGTCTTGTCCTTGAAAGGCACGAACTGCAGGCTGAACTGGTCCAGCCATTCCCAGCGCGACCAGAGCGGCTGCCAGTTCAAGGGGACCATCGCGACCACGAACAGGAGGGCAGCCCAGAAGAGGCGCCGGTCGCGCGGCGGCTCGGGCAGCCAGCCGCTGCCGAACGCGAAGCCGGTGAAGAAGATCAGCTGCCAGCCGAAGGGATCGAAGAACCACGGCCGGTCCGACCACCATTCGGCCGGCAGATCCCAGGCGAACTGCCATTGCGCGACATAGAGCGTCAGCACCGCACCGAACGCCACGGCGGGTCCGATCCGCGCCAGCGCCATGACGACGGGAACCATCGCCAGGACCACGATGTACATCGGCAGGATGTCGAAATAGTTCGGCACATAGGTCAGGGTCACCAGTCCGACGATGCCTTGGCGAGGCTCGGCGAAAAAGTGCTGCAGATAGAGCGCCTCGACATAGTCGATGCCGCCGCTCAGACGGCTGCCGAGGATCGCGGTGGCGGCGACCGCGAGGAACAGGCCGAGGTGGGACCAGTAGACCTGCCAGCAGCGATGCGCGATGCGCAGACTGCCGGTCGCGAAGCCGTGCCGGCGGAAGCTGCCGCCGAACGCGATCGCCGAGGCGAAGCCGGAGCAGAAGACGAACATCTCGGTCGCGTCGCTCGGCCCGAAGCGGGCCGGGATCCAGTTGTTCCACGGGTTGAGCGGCTGGTGCGCGATGAAGATGATGAACATCGCGATGCCGCGAAAGAAATCGAGACGCGCCTCGCGCATGCTCGCGCTCGCGATCGGGAGATTGGACAATATGATCGTCTCCACGCACTGATGGCGGCTGGTCGGGCTGCGGCGGACCGAGACGGCCATGTTCGAGCTGGCAGAATAGGTGGGCGAGCGTGGTTGACAATCGCGCGAGCCGACCTGCCACGCGATGCGGAATGGCACAGGTCCAGGACCGAAAGGGGAGCCGATGGACATGGCCGGCAACGGTACGTGCGGTGCGGCGAGGCGTGTCGCACGGCGCCCCGGGATCATGCTCGTCGGCAGCGACGAGGCCTGGCGGTTGCTGCTCGCCCTCCGGCGGCGCGTGGACGCGGACGGTGCCGCGCGCGCGGGTGAGGTCTGGAGCTTGCGCCGCGACCCCAAAGGCTGGGTCTCCGCGTCCGGCGATACCGCGGAACTGGTGATCGAGCCCGGCCGGCGCCTGCTGCGCTGGCGCGGCTGCGCGCCCGATCCGCTGGCGGATACGATCTTCGACCTTCACCTCGAGCACGCTCTTGAGCGTCGGTCGCCGGGCCGCGTGATCGCGATGCTGGGCCAGAGCCTCGACGGTTTCATCGCCACGCGTGACGGCGCCTCCCGCTACATCAACGGCGAGGAGAGCCTCGTTCACCTGCATCGTCTTCGGGCGCTGAGCGATGCCGTCCTGGTCGGGATCGGCACGGCACTGGCCGATGAGCCGCGCCTGACCACGAGGCATGTCGCGGGTGCCAATGCGGTGCGGGTGGTGCTCGATCCGAGAGGACGCCTGCCGCGTCGCTCCGGGCTGCTCCACGACGGGGCCGCGCCGACGCTGGTGCTTCGTGGCACGACGGGGGCGGGTGGCGAGGAGCGCCTCACCGACCAGGCGGTCGAGGTTCGTCTGCCGGCGGCGGGCGGGTCGATCTCTCCCGGTGCGGTGATCGCGGCTCTCGCCGCACGCGGCCTGACCCGGTTGCTGGTCGAGGGAGGGGGTGTGACCGTCGGGCGCTTTCTCGAGGCCGGCATGATCGATCGCATCCAGCTCGCCGTGTCGCCGCTGATCCTCGGCTCCGGCCGTCCGGCGCTGCCGGTCGCGCCTGCGCTGCGTCTCGATCAGGCGCTGCGCCCGGTCTCACGCGCGTTCGGCCTCGGCGGCGACGTGCTGTTCGACCTGCGCTTCGCCCGCACCGCCGGCGATGATGCCCCGATCCCGGAAATCTGCTAGGCGGAGAGCAGGATCAGCCGGGGGATCGGCCCATGCTGCCACGTGCCATCGTCGTCGCGGCCACGCTGCTCGCCTGCGCCTCGTGCGCATCCCGGCCACCGGGTGCGCCGCCCATGTCCGCGGACGCGACGAACGGGCAAGCGATCGCCGCCGCTCTCGGGACGCCGTTCCACGCGTTGTTCAAGGCGACGGCCTGCGTCGTCAGCACGGTGATCGTCGTGCCTACCGCGGCCGCGCTCGCGCTCACCAACCGCCCGGAGCGCGAGGAGGAGATGGCCGCGAGCTATGCCGGCCTCGGCCGCAACTGCTACGGGTCCTACGCGCTGGAGCCGATCTGAGCCGTCGCAGGGCGCCGGGGTGGATGACCGTCCGGCGCACATCGTCGACCAGCTGATCGGGGAGCGGGCCCCCGGGCTGATGCGGGACCCGCTGGGTGGCCCGCTGCTGCGGCGGGTCCTCTTTCCCCTTCTCGGGTACCGTGAGGCCAAGGCCGCCATCGATCGCGTCCAGGGGCTCGATGGTCGGGCGATCATGGATTTCGCGGCCGCCGTGGTCGGCATGCGGATCGGCGTCCGCGGTGTGGCGCTGCTGCCGGCGCGAGGGCGGGTGGTGATCGCGTCCAACCATCCGACCGGCCTCGCCGATGGGGTCGTGCTCTGGCGGGCCCTGTCGCCCGTGCGACGCGATCTTCGGATGCTCGCCAATGCCGATGCCATCCGCATCGCGCCGACGCTCGCCGAGGTCTTCGTTCCCGTGCCCTGGCGGGCGGCCCAGCGCAGCGCAGCCGATCGCAGGAGGGTTGTGGCCGAGGTTGGCCGCGCCCTGCGCGGCGAGGGCGCGCTGGTCTTCTTTCCGTCGGGCCGACTGGCCTACTGCACCTCGGGCGGACTCGCCGAGCGGCCCTGGCAGCCCACGGTCGTGGCGGTCGCGCGCAAGTTCGCCGCCCCGATCCTCCCGGTTCATATTCGTGCCCGCAACAGCCGCCTGTTCTACCTCCTGTCCCGCCTCAGCGACGAGATGCGCGACATTACGCTGTTTCACGAGCTGCTGAACAAGCGCTCGGTGATCTTCGAGCTGACGCTTGGCCGGCTCATCGATCCCCACGGCCTTCCCGACGACCCCGGCCCGGCCGCCGCGCTTCTGCAGCGCCATGTCGAGCATGATCTGCCGCGCGCCACCGCCTCGGAGCCGGAGCTCGTCGCACGGTGCCCCGGAGAGCGCTGAGCGGCCGGTGACCGTGACTCAGCCGATGCGGACGAACTTCGCCACGGAGGGCACGCCGGCGGCGTTGAGCACGTGCAGCATGTACGGGCCGGGCGGGACCACCGCCGGCGACGGGTTCATCGTGCAGTGCAGGACACCGTTCTGCAGCACATAGGCGACACGCTGATAGCGCTGGTCCATGTTGATGCAGTGCGTCACCGCCGCCAAGCGGACCAGCGTGACGCCGCGGATCTGATCGGCCTGGGTGCAGGCGATCGTGAACTGCTGGCCGTAGGTCAGCGTGGTAGGCGCCGACGCGATCTCGGGCCTCGGGCCGCGAAACAGATAGGGTGGCGAGTAGATCTCGCAGTTGCTGTAGTTGCTGGCACCGCGGGCGGGTGGGCGTCCGCCACCTGCCGTCAGCACCCGGCCATCCGGCAGCAGCATCGCGGTCGAGTGATACATGCGCGGCACCCGCATGCTGGCCATGGTGGTCCATTGCTCGGTCGCCGGATCCCACAGCTCGGCGGCGTAGACGGCCTGACGCGCGTCGTTGTTCGGCGCGCTCGAGCCGCCGGTGACCAGGGTCTTGCCGTCGGGCAGCACGGTGGCGTTCATGTGCCGGCGCGCCCACCTCATGCTGCCGACCCTGCGCCACTGCGGATTGGGCTGATTGAAGTCGATCACTTCGCAGGTTTCGGTCGGCGGTATCGCGCTGCCGCCGCCGTTGGCGTTGCCGCCACCGCCGCCGCCGGCCATCAGGATCTTGCCGGTGCCGTAGACGGTCGAGGAGCCGTAGTAGCGGTCGCCGTAGGTCCGCATCGGGCCATTGTACCATTTGCCGCGGCCGGCCGTGTCGAGATAGAGCGTCTGCTGGGCCCGGCCGGTCAGATAGAGCAGCCCGTTCGGCACCACGACCTGGGTCGGGTAGTACAGGATCTTGCGGACCGCATCGGTCAGGTTGCGCCAGCCGCCGATCCCGGTCCGCCAGACCTGTGGCAGCGGGTTCACGTTGCGCTGGCTGTCCTTGATGCTGCCGCTGATGACGACGATCTCGCCGTTCGCCATCACGGACGAGGTCGCGTACCAGCGGCCGGCGTTCATCGGGTACGCGGTCTGCGTCTTCATCACGTAGCCGTCGGTGTAGTCGAAGGTCGTGACGTCCGAGGAGCCGTAATACTGCTTGCCCTCGTGTCCTCCCAGCAGGAGCACGCGGGAGCGTGGGCCCGGAATGTGGGAATGACCGGCGCAGAACAGGTTGGTGGCGTTGTTGGGGAGATAGACGGGCGGATCCTGCGGCAGGCCGTTGATCGGGATGTTGACCACGAAGGTCTTCGAGAAGTCAGCGTTACGCGCCGGAAAGACCGCGTCGTCATCGGCGAAGGTGAGTATCCTGGTATCCAGCTGTATCATGTGGATGGCGACACAAGGCCAGGCGTAAACAGGCGACCATTCGCCGATCTCGGCCGGGCTCGCTTCTGCCTCGCGGCCAAATAGCGGCACCGCCGCGGCGGCCGCGGCCGCCCCGAATACAAATCCGCGACGATCGCCAGCGAACGTCCCCCGGCTCATCACTTTCTCCGACAACAGTACGTCCGCCGTGCTCGCCAAACGTACATTCTCCGACTATCCCGCTAGCTAGCCAGCGACGAGCAGGTGGTCAATGACGCCGGGGCCACAGGTCGGCCGGCGCGGACATCTCCGGCGCACCTGCGACACCCTGACATTGGCATTTTTGGTTGTGCTCCCATCCCCTGCGCGTTCACTCGCGGGCGGGTCTTGTCGGCAGCTCCTCGCCCCAGCGCGGCACGGCGCCGGTCTCGATGCCGAACAGGTCGAGCGCGCGTGCGACGGTCGCGGTGACCATGTCCTCGAGCGAGGCAGGTCGGGCGTAGAACGCCGGCACGGGCGGCATCACGATGGCGCCCGCTTCGGTCACCGCCAGCATGTTGCGGATGTGCCCGAGATGCAGCGGCGTCTCGCGCACCATCAGGACCAGCCGACGGCGCTCCTTGAGCGTCACGTCGGCGGCGCGGCTCAGGAGGTTGCCGGTGACGCCCGTGGCGATCTCGGCGAGGGTGCTGACGGAGCAGGGCGCGACGATCATACCCATGGTGCGGAAGGAGCCGCTGGCGATCGCAGCGCCGACATCGGCGATCGAATAATGGGCCGTGGCCAGCGCGCGCAGCTCGCGGGCGCTCTCGGCGAGCTCGTGCGCGCGGGTGATGTCGCCGGCGCGCGAGACGACGAGATGGGTCTCGATCTCGGTCTCGCGAAGCAGCTGCAGGACCCGCAGCCCATACACGGACCCCGACGCGCCGCTGATGCCGACGATCAAGCGCCGTGGCGCCACCTGCAGCTCCGCTGTCGAACATTGCTCCCGCAAGATCTAGTCTAGGGTCGAGGCGGGCTCAATCGTCGGCGGGTCACTCTACCCCGCCATCAGCGTACCCCCTGACAGCACTCCGCTCCGATGCCGCCCGGTGCGCCACCCGCCCGCAGGCAGGGGCAGCCCTCGCCGTTCGCGGCGAGATAGCCCTCGACCGCGAGGTTCAGCACGGCGCCGAGGCGAACGCCTTGCCGGGCGGCGAGGATCCGCAGCTGTGCATGCAGATCCGGACGCAGCCGGCATCGCGGCACCGCCGGCTCCACCGCGCGGTTCGGGCGTGGCGGCTCCCGGCGCAGCGTCACCGGGTCCAGGAACGGGTTGGCGTAGGTGTTGGCGACCGGCAGGGCGGCGCCCTTGCGCGCCAGCAGGCTGCCGTTGAGCCGGGCGAACGTCATGCAAGGGCCTCCTGCGGCAGGTCGGTCCGCTCCTCGCCCGCGGCAGCGTCGCTGCGTCGCCCGAAGGTGCGCAGTGCCGGCCGCTGGCGGTGGAACGCCGTTCGGTTGGCCAGCCGGACCAGCCGGTCCTCGAGATAGGACCATAGCGCGGCGATCTCCGTCGCCGAGCGGTGCTCCGGCTCCGTCTCCATGACCGTACGGCCGTCGATCATTGAGGCGGCGAGCACGATCCGGTGGCAGATGAAGCTGGGCGCCACGGTGCCGTGCTGCGACAGGGCGACCGCGGCGTCGGAGGTGATTCGCGAGCGGCTGGCGGCACCGTTGACCACGAAGATCGGCGTCCTGCCTGCGCGCTCGGCGAGGTCGAGGGTGGCGCGCACGGCGCGCAGGTCGTGCGGGCTCGGCCGGGTGGGGATCAGGACCAGATCGCTCTGCTCCATCACCCGCAGGATCGGCATGCTGACTGCCGGCGGCGTGTCGATGAACACGTAGCGGTAGCCCTGGCCGCGCAGGCGCTCGAGATCGCTGCCGAGCGAGGCCAGCGACGTCTCGAGGAACGCGGGCTGCGCGCTCTCGCGCGAGTTCCACCAGGCGGCGAGCGAGCCCTGCGGATCGCAGTCGATCAGGGCCACCGGCCCCTGGCTCCGTCGCACCGCCTGCACGGCGAGATGCCCGGTGAGCGTGGTCTTGCCCGAGCCGCCCTTCTGCGAGCAGAGCGAGATGACTTGCATGCGCCGACTCCTGAGCGGCAGCCTTGCTGGTGCGAGGTCTGCTGCGGCTCAGGATCGGGGCGGCCGGTGAAGGAGTTCTTAAGCCGGCCGTCCCCAGGCATATCCGGGGGCAGCGACTTCTCCACAGTTCGCAGGACAACCGTGCGGATGTTCCTGTGGACCGGTCAGGGCGGGGCGCACCGGGTGCACTTCCGATCAAGGAGTTAGGAGGTACGGCCGGCTCGAGTCGGGGCCGAATCCGCGTTCACCCTCCGGCCCCGTCGGCGTTCGCTGCCGGGCTAGCAATCCAGCGTCGTCTCGCGTTCCCAGTCTGTGACGACACCGCAATAGCGGCTCCACTCCTCGTGCTTCAGCTTGGCGTAGCTCGCGACCAGCTCGTCGCCGAAGCCCTCGCGCGCGACGGCGCTGCCTTCGAAGGCCCGGAGCGCGTCGAGCAGGTTGAGCGGCAGGCGCTTGAGGCCCGGGTGCAGATGGCCTTCCGTATACATGTTGGAATCGAGCCGTTCGCCGGGGTCGCGGCGATTCCGCATGCCGTCGCAACCAAGCAGCAGGATCGCCGCCTGGGCGAGATAGGGATTGGTCGAGCCGTCGAGCAGCCGCAGCTCGAGCCGTCCGGAATCGGGGATGCGGATCATGTGGGTGCGGTTGTTGCCGCTATAGCTGACCGCGTTCGGCGCCCAGGTGGCGCCCGAAAGGGTCCGCGGCGCGTTGATCCGCTTGTAGCTGTTCACGGTCGGGTTGAAGACCGCGCACAGCTCCTCCGCACCGTGGATGATGCCGCCGATGAAGTGGTAGGCGAGGCGCGACAGGCCGGCCGGGTCCTTGCGGTCGAGGAACAGGTTGCGCTTGCCGGCCTTGTCCCAGATCGAGACGTGCGCGTGGCAGCCGTTCCCGGTCAGATGCCGGAACGGCTTGGGCATGAAGGTCGCGCGCAGACCGTGCTTTTCGGCCAAGGTCTTGACCATGTACTTGAACAGGACGTGGCGGTCGGCCGTGACCAGCGCGTCCGCATATTCCCAGTTCATCTCGAACTGGCCGTTCGCGTCCTCATGGTCGTTCTGATACGCACCCCAGCCCAGGGCCAGCATGGCGTCGCAGATCTCGGTGATCACCGGATAGCGGCGCATCAGGGCCGACTGGTCGTAGCAGGGCTTCTCCTGGGTGTCGCGCGGATCGGCGAGCGCGGCCCCGTCCGGGCTGAGCAGGAAATACTCGCACTCCACGCCGGTCTTCATCCGCCAGCCGTTCTTCGCGGCCCCCTCGATCTGCCGCTTGAGCGCCGCGCGCGGGCTGGCCTCGACCTCCTTGCCGTCCATCCACAGGTCGCCCGCGAGCCAGCCGACCTCCGGCTGCCAGGGGAGCTGGATCAGGCTCTCCGGGTCGGGGATCGCGAACATGTCCGGGTGCGCCGGGGTCATGTCGAGCCAGGTCGCGAACCCGGCGAAGCCGGCTCCGTTCTGCTGCATCTCGGCGATGGCCGAAGCCGGCACGAGTTTGGCGCGCAGGACGCCCAGGAGGTCGACGAAGCTGATCAGGAAATATTTGATTCCCCGGTCTTTGGCTGCCTTCGCCAGATCGGTCGCCATCGGCATGTTCTCCTTGTTATGGCAGCAGCTTAGGGCCGGTCCGGCTGGGAAGTCATCCCCTACGCGCGGGGCCGCCTCCTGCTTTCTGCACCTCGCCTGCCGCTGCATCGCGTGCCATGATGCCGCTGTCACGAAGGGGGACGGCCATGGGAATGAATGCGCGGGGTGGGATCGCCCGCCGGACGTTGCTCGAGCGTAGCGCGGGATTGGGTGCGGCGGCCGCGTTGGGCGGCTTGGCACCGGGCGGCGCTTGGGCGCAAACCCCGACCTTGAACATGTGGTGGTGGGGCGAGCAGGAGCTGCCCGGGCTGCAGGCCTATGTCGACGATTCGGTCCAGGCCTACACCGCCGCGACCGTGAAGCCGATGCTGCAGGACACGGCGGTGGTCATCTCGCAGTTCCAGACCGCGGCCGCGGCCGGCCAGCCGCCCGACATCCAGTTCCTGTGGAACGGCATCTACCACATGGAGAGCGTCTGGCTCGGCTATCTGAGCCCGCTCGAGGATTTCCTCCCCGAGGACCTCATCCAGGCCTCCAACCCGACCCTGCTGAGCCGGTTCGGCGGCAAGACCTATCGCGTCGGCTGGTACGCCCTGCCGATGATCTGGATCTACAACAAGGACGCGTTCGACAAGGCCGGGCTCGATCCCGACCAGGCGCCCAAGACCTGGGACGAGTTCCTCGCCGCCTGCGACAAGCTGAAGTCCGCGGGCGTGGCGCCGGTCGGCGGCGGCATCCAGGACGGCTACTGGGGCGAGTGGTATTTCGGGCAGGCGCTGGCGCAGAACGTCGATGCCGCCGGCGAGGCGATCGAGCTGTTCACCGGCGAGCGCGACTTCAACGACCCGAAATATCACGAGCATTGGGTCCGGCTCGAGGATCTGAAGAAGCAGGGCTTCCTCAACGAGGAGATGTCCTCGACCGAGCTCTATCCCGGCATCGACCTGATCGTCGCCGGCAAGGTCGGGATGGGCCTCTCGATCGGCTCGCGCATGCCGGCCGACAGCAAGACCACGGGCGACAGGATCGCCGCCATGGTCATGCCGGTCTACGGCTCGGGCAAGCTCGCCGGCAAGCCGGTGATGGACTGCCAGGGCCTGGGCCTGCCGAGCAACACGGCCGATCCCAAGGCCGCGGCGGCGTTCCTCGAGTTCCTGCAGTCGCCCGACCGGCTGAAGGCGATGCACGAGAAGACCGGCTGGATCCCGACCAGCAGCAAGTTCGACACTTCGGTGATCACCGATCCCGCCGTGGTGGCGATGTGGCAGACCTGGACCGGCGGCGAGAACATCCCCTATCTCGCCAATGTCGTGCCGGGGCAGTTCTACGAGCAGGCGCTGCTGCCGACGGCGCAGCAGGTGGTCGAGGGCAAGATGACCGGCGAGGAGGCCGGTGCCCTGGCGGCCAAGGTCGCCCAGGAGTGGCGCGACTTCAATCCGGACATGGTCGACAACTACCGCAAATGGGCGGCGGATCTCGCCGGCTGACGGTCCGGGGCGAGGGATGCCGAGGATGACCGGCGGGTCGCGGCTGACCCCCTATCTCTACGTCCTGCCGCTGGTGGCGCTGCTCGCCTTCGTCTTCGGCTACCCGGTCGTGCGCATCTTCGAGTTCAGCTTCAAGATGGTGCGCGGCGTCGACGGGCCGTGGATCGGCTGGCGCAACTACCAGCTGGTCCTCGGCCAGCCCTTGTTCTGGGAATCGGTCCGACACAATCTCCAGCTCCTGCTGGCGGTGCCCCTGATGGTCGGCGGCTCGCTGCTCGTCGCGGTCGTGCTCTACGAGCGCGTCGCGGGCTGGAAGCTCTACCGGGCGGTGCTGTTCCTGCCCTACATCCTGGCGGTGCCGATCATCGCCGTCGTGATGAAGAAGATGTTCCAGTTCGACGGCCCGGTGAACGATCTCCTGCGCGCGTTGGGCCTGGACTTCCTGGCGCTGGACTGGATCGGCTCCTCCGACGTGGCCTTGTGGACCGTGATGCTGCTGATCGTCTGGCGCGAGTCCGCGCTCGGCATCATCCTGTTCCTCGCCCGCCTGCTCAGCCTCGACGATTCGCTGCTCGAGGCCGCCAAGCTCGACGGCGCCTCCTGGTGGCAGCGGCTGGTCCACGTCATCGTCCCGCAGATGAAGGTGGTGATCGAGTTCTACCTCGTGGTCAGCGTGATCACGATCCTCTCCTCGGTGTTCGCCTACGTCTACATGATCGGCGGCGGCCGCGGCGGGCCGGGAACTTCGACCACCGTCATTGAGCTCTACATCTTCAACGCCTTGATCCGCACCAGCCTGCCCGGCATCGCCTCGGCGGTCTCGGTCCTCCTGTTCCTGGTCTCGCTGCTGCTGATCGTGCCTCTGTTCCTGGTGCGTCGTCGCGCCAACGAGGAGGCGCCGGGCTGACATGGCACCGTCCCGCCCGGCCCGTGCGCTGCAGCACGCCATCCTCCTGGCCGCGACCCTGGTCGCCCTGGCGCCGGCCGCCTTCATGCTGCTGACCTCGCTCAAGAGCCAGGCCGAGTACGTCTTCAACAAGGCCGGCCTGCCGCGGGCGCCGGTGCTCGAGCACTATCGGGCCGTCCTGCTCGACAGCCCGTTCCTGACCTGGATGGCGAACAGCATCCTGCTCTCGCTCGGTGCCGTCCTGGTCAGCACGACCGTCTCCTGCCTTGGCGCCTACGCCATCGCCCGGATGCGCTTTGCTGGCCGCATGTTGCTGTTCTCGACCAGCACGGCCCTGATGGCGGTGCCCCCGGTGGTGATGATCGTGCCCTTGTTCGTGCTCTACACCCGGCTGGGGCTGATCAGCACCTATCAGGGTGCGATCCTGATCTATGCCGGCCTGATCACCCCGTTCTCGGTCTATCTGCTCACCAGCTTCTTCCGCACCCTGCCGCAGGAGCTGTTCGACGCCGCCCGCATCGACGGTGCCGGCGACTTCCGCATCCTGTGGCAGATCGTGGTGCCGCTCTCGGCCGCACCGCTGGTCACCCTGCTCGTGGTCAATGCCCTCTACGTCTGGAACGACCTCCTGATCGCCATCATCTTCCTCCAGGACGACGCCAAGCGCACGCTGATGGCCGGAATCAGCGTCTTCCAGGGCCGCTACAACGACCAGATCCCGCTCACCATGGCCGGCATGGCCTTCGCCAGCGCGCCCATGATCGTCCTCTACATCGCGTTCCAGAAATACTACGTGCAGGGGCTGCTGGCGGGCTCGGTCAAGTGAGCGCTCAGGCCGCCAGCACGTAGATCCAGGCCTCCAGCTTGCCGTCCGCGGTATGGATCTGCGCGACGACGCGGCGGTATCCAGGGCCCTCGAACGCATCGAGCCGCGACCAGTGCTGCGGCAGATCCGGCGATTCGAACAGATGAACCTCGATCTCCGGGCCTCGAGGATCGAGCGTGAGCCCGGGATGGCCCAGTGCCGCTCCCCAGCCCGCGTCGAGCAGCCGGCCCCGCACCGTTCCCGTCCGCCACCGGCCGCGCAGGTCGGCAAGCTGGTGATGATTGACGCGACCGGGTGCCAGACTGCCGTAGGTGGCAAGTCGCGTATCGGTCGCCGCGCTCCTGTCCACCATCCTGACCTCCGGGCTGGCACGGCAGCTTTGCCGGCAGCATCGACCCCGATGCCGTGTGACGACTTTAGAGCCGGCGCCTCGAAATCCAATCCGTGCCTGCCTGCGCGAATGGTGCCTTCAATCGTCTGGCGCCTGCGCTGCTCGCTACCATCCTACTTATCCCCGCCACCTCACCCGTTGGTGCACCTGCGCGAGAGCCTCGCCGTGACGGAGCTGGCGCTGCCGGACGAGGCCATGACCGACCTCGACGGAATGGCCGCGGCGGGCGCGGGGTTGCTGGCCGGCCGCCCTCATGGTCGAGGCGAGCGGCGCATGGCCTCGGTGATGGCGACGGTCTCGACGCTGACGCGGGCGACGCGGCGCAGCAGGTCGATCACCCGCTCCTTGTGGTCGGCGAAGCGGTAGGTGTTGAACCTCTCGCGGATCGTCGGGTCCTTCGGCGTGCGCTCCTTGTGCTGGTCGAGCACCCATTCGAGGGCGGAGCGGTTGCCGAGCCGGTACTGCCACGCCTCGGGCGGCACGCCCGTGAGCTGCGTCTCGCTGTCGAGGACGATCGTGCCGGCCGCCTTGTCCGGCTTGAGGATGGTGCGTGGCGCCAGACCGGCCCGGCGCGAGCGCTCATCCGGCGCGTCGATGCGCGTCAGCGGCCACGGCTCGACCGTCTCGTAGCCGAGATGCAGCGCCAGCAACGCTTCGCCGCAGTCAGCCCAGCGCCAGAAATCCGCGTGGAACGGGATGCGCGGGAACTCGCGGCGGAGGTCGAGGGCGTAGGTCTCGCGATAGACCGGATCGTGCAGGACGGCGTAAACGTAGATGAAGATCGCGTTCTTGGTGATCGGGCGCTCGGCTCCGCGGCCGTGTGCACTGTAGTGGCCGTGGAACTCCGCGAGCGCCCAGTCCGTGATGTTGTCGACTCGCTGCTCGCCGACGAAGCGGTAGCGCGGCGCATGTTGATAGGCATCAACTGCGGCACCAAAATGCAAGTCTGTCAAACCTGCCGTGGCAAGGACACAGAAGTCGGTTCGGGATCCGACGTCACTGAAGCAGATCGCTATGTTCTGTTTGCCTGGGGGAAATATTTCAGCGGACAATCCTGGGCGATCAACGAGCAGGGGTGATTGATACAGCAGAATATCGTGAAACGGCCGATAGGTTGCATTTCTAATCAGCGAGCGCGAATATCTCTCCGAATGTCCGGCCTTCTTACGTCGCCTGAGGGTCTCCGACCACTTGATGGAATCTGGCAGCTCTTCGACATCGGGTTGAACATCGTTATAAATTGTCAATAGGTCAATGATTTTATTTTCAAGATTATCAGCATTCAAATCATAAAGCCATTCATCTCTATTGGTTGAGATTCCTAACGAATACAGCTTAAAAATAGAACGCTCCTGCGCGACAACTGCTGCGGCCTTTGTTTTCTTGTCGGCGACTGGGAGCATTCCACTGAAGCTAGCTTTGCCCTCGCCTAGCCAATCGTGCCGGGCCGTTGGCGAAATTTCCTCGAAAGGAAGTTGCTCCATACCGGATTGCGCAAGGAACGCCAGCTTTTCCTCGGCTGTCTCCAATGGCGGTCGTCTCGTGTACCGAATGCGACTCCGCTTGGCACCTCGACGCTTGACCAGAAAGCTTATCGCGACGCCGGTTTGAATGCCAAAGACGTTGTGCGTTGTGCCGGACAGACGAGAATCGGCGCGTACGTCCCCGCCCAAGTCAACTATATACATATCCGCGAACTCGGTCGCCGTCCCGCCGCGGAAGCCGTCAAAGCCAAACTTGTCGAGAAAGCTACGGTTGGTAATGAACGCGACGATCCCGTTCTCCTCGATGCGGTCAGAGGCCCATCGGACGAAGCGGATATACATGTCGTAGAGCTTCGTCTTCTGCGCGCGACTCGCTGATACATAGGTCGCCTTGATACGTCGGTCGATCTCCGGGTAGATGCGGTTCTTGTTGTTATCGTTCTCACTGATCTGGTTCGCGTTGTAGGGCGGATTGCCGATGATGACGCTGATCTTGCGCGCGTTCTGCCGTTTGATGCGGGCGACGTTCTCCTCGCTGACCGCGCCGAACAGATCGGCGGTGACACCGCGGCCCATGCGCAATCCGGCGACATTGTCCAGCGTGTCGACGAAGCAGAGGTTCCTGAACTCCTCGTACTCCCCGGTAACGGCAGCGTAGGTCGCCTCGATGTTCAAATTGGCGACGTAGTAGGGCAGGATTGCGACCTCGTTGGCATGCAGCTCCTCCTGGTATTTCCAGCGCAGCTTGGTCGGCTGACCGCGGAAATACTCGATCAGCTCGGTGATGAAGGTGCCGGTGCCGGCCGCGGGGTCGAGGATCTCGACGCCCTTGTCGATCAGGCCCTTGCCGAAATGCTTGCGGCACAGCCAGTCGGCGCTCTCGACCATGAAGCGCACGATCTCGTTGGGCGTATAGACGACGCCCAGGCGGTCGGCAGCCTTCTTGTTGTAGACCTTGTAGAAGCCCTCGTAGAGCACCTTGAGGAAGGTCTGCTTCTCGTGATGGTTCGCGATCTGCGCCGCGGCGGCACGGATGGCAGCGTAATAGGGCTCGAGCGCCTTCAAGGTCCGCTTCTTCAAGCCGCCGATGAAGAACTCGCCTTCGAGCGCGTAGAGCGCACTCGCCACGTTGTTGCGACGGTGGAAGTCGGCCTCGTTGAAGACGTGGGTGAAGATCTCCTCGGTCAGGATGTGCTGGATCAGCATCTCCCGCACGTCGGCGTCGGTGAGGCTCGGGTTGATGGTCTCGCGGCCGTGGGCAAGGAACGCCTCGGCGGCGACGCGGAAGGCCGGATTGTCGCGGTGCTGCTCCTCGATCATCTCGCGCAGTGCTGCCAGCACATTGGGCAGGTCCTCCTGGAACTGCGCCACAGCCTTCCGGAACTCGGCGATCTCCGGACGCTCGTAGGCGAAGAACAGGGTGAGGATCTGCTCCAGCCGGTCCACGTCGTCGACCGGGCAACGCATGACCTCCTGCCGGTGCTGGTACAGGACGACCGTGCGTGAATCCTCGAACAGGATGTTGTCCTGCGGGTAGCCGCGGCGGAGCTTGGTGGCGATCTCCTCGTCGAGATCGTCCTTCTCGTCCTTGGCCTCCCAGTAACCGAAAGGGACGCGCAACTCGTGGAGTAGGGCGCCGTCGACGAGGCGCCGCTCCTTGCGCGGGTTCGGAAACGCGTACTCGGGGACGAAGACCAGATCGCGGGCGCGGCCCCAGGCCTTGATCAGGGTCTTGAACGCCTCGCGGACCACGGTCTCGCGCGTCGTGCCGGACACCCGGCGCAGGTCGCTGAGGTCGTTCAGGTACTGCTGGATAAGGTGCCGGCTCAAGATCGAAATGCCTCGCTCGTTGCCGTTTGCCGCGCTTGTCCGTCCGGCTACGCTATATGAACTGATTAACTACAGATAGTTAATGACCTCGTCCCAGCCCGACCTGTTCGCCGAGCTTGGCCCGGCCCCGGAACCGCAGAGCGTGCGATTCGAGGCGACCCCTGACTTCGTCGCACGAATCCGCGCCGAGCTGAACGAGACATTGGCGCTGGTGCGCGCCGCCGAGCTGCTGCCCTGGCCGGACCTCACCCGCACCACGCTGGCCGAGCTGCGGTTCAACTCGATCGCGCGGTGGTTGCCCGACGCGGAGGCGGCCGAGCTGCGGTCGGCGTTCGATGCGGAGATGGGCAGGCTGTACGACGCCGAGGACCGTCGCGAGTGATGGCCGCATCTCTCATGCGCTCCATCTCATGGGCCATCCGTATGCCGCGCCAACGCCGTCCTCGACTAGGCCCTGACACGATGGCGCTATTCTAGGCCATGCTTCCTAGGAGTGAGCGCCAGCCGAGCGATGCCAGCGAGCCTGAATCTTGCCCGGCCGCTCGTGGGTCGCTGCCTCGTCGCGAAATCGAGCCTGCGCGAACGATTTCCGCCATCGGCACGAACGAACCCGGGAAACCTCAACCGCAACCGGCAAAACGAACCTGAGCCTCAATCCTCCTGCGCACCCTGCCCGCATGAATCCTGCAAGACGAACCCAAGCCCGTTGCTCCCTCCGCCCTCGCTGCGCTCGGGCTTCGGTGCTCGCGCGGCACCTGGTCCACCATTCGCCGGTCTAACCCAAGATCCTTGCCATCCCGTCAACGCCGTCCTTGACACCGCCGCCCAGCCATGGCGTCATGCTAGGCAGATGATCCTATGCACGAGCTCCGACCCAAATCATGTCAGCGCGCCCGCATTTTGCGCAATCCGACCTGAGCTTCCCCATGCGCGGGATGGCTCCTCAACCCTGGATTCATTTTTCGCGAGCGATGTCCACCCTCGCACGTCCGAACCCGAGCCCGGTCGCGCAAAGCAAATTTGCACGAACGAATTCGAGAAGCTCTGCAGAATCAGTAACTAAGCCAAAAAGTGTTGACGTGAGGACGCCGGATCGTCACCCCGGCTGCTCGCGGGCAGCGCCGCCCCGGCGTCGGCACTCCTACGCCGCGGCCTTGGCGCGCTTGGCGGCCAGGCGCTCGGTGCGGCGGCGGTAGCGCTCCTTGAGCCGGGCCTCGCCGGCGGGGGTGCCGTCGTGCCAGGTGCCGAACCACTGGTCGAGCGGGATCAGGGCGGCGCCATAGTTCACCTCGAAATATTTGTGATGCAGGTGATGCTCGTAGGCGTGGCTGTCGACCAGCCGGTCGCCGACCTCGAGCCGGTGGAAGCCGACATGGCCCGGGATGGCGCCGAAGCCGGCGAAGTTGATCTGGTAGAGTGCCAAGAGCGGGTTGGACGGGATGATCAGGTGCCAGAAGGCGGTGCTGAAATAGAGCAGATGCTCGGCCGGATGCATCGACAGGGACGACCAGGGCGAGGCGTTGACCGAGCGGTGATGCACCGAGTGCACCCATTTGTAGAGCAGCGGGACGTGGATCAGCCGGTGGATGCAGTAGAAGTGCACCTCGTGGATCACCGGCACCAGCAGGGCCAGGATGGCGAGGTAGAGCGGATGGTCGGCGAAGCTCAGCCACGGCGCGTAGCCGTTGGCGAACGCCCACAGCACCACGACCTCGACCGCGGTCCAGATGGTCACGCCGGAGAGGAAGGTGCGCGCGACGTTGTCGAGGTTCTGGCTGCCGAACCAGAACGCCGTGCCCTTCTGCTCGGACGGGAACCGGGCGTGGTACTTGAACCGCCGCCCCTGCCGCTTCAGGCCGTAGAGCTGCAGCTCGAAGGCGCCGTAGAACAGGAGCACCGCCAGCGCGTTGACCGCGAGCAGCCACAAGGGCCAGCCCCAGGTGAGGGTCCGCATGGTCTCCACGGGCGGGACGACCCACGCCCACCAGGCCACGGCCGACAGCGCGAACAGCAGGTTCCAGGGCAGGAAATAGTGCGGCAGCCAGCGGAGGAACGCTTTGGGCCGCGGCGGCAGCACGAACACCGGCGCCACCTCGATCGGCTCGTGCGGCGTCCAGTCGCCGCGCCGGTTGCGGGTCCCGTAGAGCAGATCGTCCATGACCGCCTCCCTCGCTCCGAGGCGGCCAGGATAGGCCCGCCGCGCCGGGGGCGCGATGCCCTGCGTGATCGAATCCGCTCGACGGAGCCCGGCCGTCACCGCCGGCGGGGGCGCGCCCGCCCGGCGGCGAGCATGGCCCGCCCGTCAGTGCTCGACCAGCTCCCGCAGGAAGGCGCGCATCCGGGGGTGGCGCGGGTTCTTGAAGATCTCGGCCGGCTCGCCCTCCTCGGCGATCACGCCATGGTCCATGAACACCACCCGGTCGGCCACCTGACGGGCAAAGTTCATCTCGTGCGTGACCACGAGCATGGTCATGCCGCCGGCGGCGAGGTCGCGCATCACGTTCAGCACCTCGCCGACCAGCTCCGGGTCGAGAGCGCTGGTGACCTCGTCGAACAGCATCGCCATCGGCTCCATGGCGAGTGCCCGGGCGATGGCGACCCGCTGCTGCTGGCCGCCCGACAGCTCCTCGGGATAATGGTCGCCGCGGTCGGCCAGCCCGACCTGGCGCAGCAGCGCCAGCGCCCGCTCGCGCGCGGCGGCATGAGGCAGCTTGAGCACGTGGCGCGGCGCCTCGATCACGTTCTCCAGGGCGGTCATGTGCGGGAACAGGTTGAACGCCTGGAACACCATGCCGATCCGCGAGCGCAGGCGCGCGATCTCGCGCGGCGGTTGGTCGACCGCCCTGCCGTCGACCAGATCGCGGAAGGCCGCGCGACCCTCGATCCGGATCTCGCCCGCTTCGGGCACCTCGAGCCAGTTCAGGCAGCGCAGGAAGGTCGACTTGCCGGAGCCGGAAGGCCCGATGATGCAGACGACCTCGCCGCGCGCCACGCTCAGGCTGACCCCCTTGATCACCTCGAGCGCGCCGAACGACTTGCGCAGGCCGACCGCCTCGACCATCGCCGCGGCCGTCATGCGCTCTGCCTCCGGTAGCCGCGTCGGGTGCGGCGCTCGAGCCAGTCGACCAGCCGCGCCGCCGGGAAGCCGACCGCGAAGTACATGATGCCCGCCAGCGTGTAGAGGGTGAAATACTGGTAATCGCGTGCCGCCATGATCTGGGCCGTGAACAGCACCTCCTGCACCGAGACGACCGAGCAGAGGGCCGTGTCCTTGAACAGCGTGATCAGGTAGTTGCCCAAGGCCGGGATCACGGTGCGGATCGCCTGCGGCAGGATGATCCGGCGCAGCGCCAGGCCGCGCGTCATGCCGAGCGCCGCCGCCGCGTCGGACTGGCCCCTGGCCACCGCGACGATGCCGGCGCGATACACTTCCGAGATGTAGGCGGAGTAGTTGAGCGTCAGGCCGATGATCGCCGCCGTGAAGGCGTCCAGACGGATGCCGATCTCGGGGAGGACATAGTAGATGTAGATGAGCTGCAGCAGCAGCGGCGTGCCGCGAATGACCTCCACATAGGCGGCGACCAGCCAGGCGGCCCAGCGCGGCCCGTAGAGCCGGACCAGGGCGACGGCGAGACCGAGAATCAGAGCCAGGATGATGACGATCACCGTGAGCAGGACGGTGATCGACAGGCCCGCCAGCAGCGGACCGAGGCTCCGGACGGCGACTTCGGTGTTGAACAGCTCCATGCTGCGATGCGGCCGGGGTCAGGCGACCCCGGCCCGTTCCATCACGGATTCAGCTTGAACCAGACCAGGTTACGGTCGCTGAGACCGTACTTGGCCAGGATGGCGCTCACCGTGCCATTGTTGCGCAGCTCGCCGAGCGCCACGCTGTAGCCCGTGCGCAGCATGCAGTCCTCCTTGCGGAAGCCGTAGCGCGCGGCGCCGTAGCCGCCGCCGAACACGATGTCGTCCGGCGCCGGGATGCTCCACAGCGCCTCGATGTTGTGGCCCGGATTGGCCTTGTCGAAGACGGTGAAGATGACGTCGTCCTCGACCACGTACTTGACCCGGCCCTGGTTGAGCGACTGGAGCTCCTCGACCTCGGACTTGAAGGTCAGCGTGTTGGCGCCGATCCGCCGCAGGTAGGCTTCGGCCGCGGAACCGGCGATCGGCGCCACATCCTTGCCCTTGAAGTCGTCATAGGACTTGATCCCGTCGGGATTGCCCTTCTCGACCAGCACCACCGGCCCGTACCACCAGGCCGGCCCGGAGAAGCTGATCACCTTCTCCCGGTCCGGGTTGACGTGGATGT
>JBFWWD010000013.1:0-42278 GCA_050246385.1 Geminicoccaceae bacterium | reverse complement strand
CCGATCTTGATTGCATTTTTGGTCGACAGTTGACATATCAGAGAGATATCAGACCGTCACCGTCTAGCTCGGGCAAGGGCGACAATTGCTGCAGATGCCGCGTCGAGCTGGGGACCAGATCGAAGAGTCGCTCTCCGAGACGGCCTACCGCGCGATCGAGGAGCTGATCGTGACCCAGCAGCTCCGCCCGGGGTCGATGATCTCCGAGAACGGCCTGCGCGAGCAGCTCGGCTGCGGCCGTACGCCGATCCGCGAGGCCCTGCAGCGGCTGCGCTTCGAGGGCTATGTCGAGATCCATCCGCGGCGCGGCGTGCTGGTGGTGCCCGTCGACGTGCTCAGGCAGCTCGAGCTGCTCGAGGTCCGCCGGCCGCTGGAACGGCTCGTGGTCCGCCTCGCCGCGGAGCGCGCCCTGCCCGCCGAGCGCGAGGAGATGCGCACGCTCGCGGCCGAGATCGTGGCCGCCGCCGTCGCCGGCGATGCGGACCGCTATCTCAAGGCTACCCGAACCATCCACGACACGGAGGCCCGCGCCGCGCACAATTCCGCGCTCGCGGTCACCATCGCGGGCATCCACGGCCAGTCGCGCCGCTTCTGGTATGCCCAGATCGAGGCCAGCGGCGCCTTCCCGGAGGGCTCGCGGATCCACGCCGCGACACTCGCCGCGATCGCCGACGGGAATGCCGATGCCGCCGCCGAGAACGCCGATCGCCTGGCCGATCATCTCGAGCGCCTGACCCGCGGCGCGTTCGACCGGCTCACCTCCGGCGCCTAGAGCGCTTCCGCGCTGAGCGGACACGCTCCGCCTCAGGTAGGCCAAAGGCCGATGGACCCTGGGAATGCCGGAGTGTGTTCGGTCACGCCGAACACACTCTAGGGCCGGCCCGGAATGGCGCGCGCCCCGTAGCGGGCGTCCCATTGGTCCTGCACCGCCTGCAACACCCGCATGGCCGGCAGCACCGACGGCCCCGAGGCGAGTGGTGCCCCGCCGCTGCGAACGGCAGCCAGAAAGTCATCGATGATGCGGGCCGCATTCACCTGCTCCGCCTCGATCATCTCCGTGCCTGCTCGGGTCCGCAGGCTCCCGGCCAGGATGTCCGTGGCGTAGCTGTCTTGGTCGGTGACCACGAGATGGTCGTAGACGCGGAACGCGGCCCGGTAGGAGCCGTGGACCAGCAGCGTCTGGTCGAGCTCGGTCTCGACCAGCACCACGCACTCCATCGGCACCCCGGTCCGCTCGTCGCACGGACCGTACTGGCTCTGCACCCGCCGCACCGGAGCGCCGTCGAGCAGGTACATGCCGAGATCGACGAAATGGCAGAAATGGTGCCACAGGATGTTGTCGGTCCAGCTCCGCCGGTAGCCCGTGGCGCCGACATTCTCGAGCCGGTTGATGAAGAAGCGGCCGGAGATCTGGCGGATGCGCTCCTGGCCGGCGCGGGCTCTGGCCAACAGACCGCGCGTCGAGGGCGGAAAGCGCATCGGATGGCTGAGCCCGTAGACCAGACCGCTGCGCTCGCCGGCGGCGACAACGCGCTCCGCACCCTCCAGGCTCATCGCGATCGGGATCTCGATCAGCGTGTGCTTGCCGGCCTCGAGGCAGCGGATCGCCTGGTCCTCATGCTGCTCGCTCGGCGTGGCGAGAATGACGCCGTCGATCTCCGGATTGGCGAGCGCCTCGTCGAGCGAGAGGCTCCAGCGACGATAGCCGTAGCGTTCGGCGAACGCCTGGCAGGCTTCGGGCTGGCGGCCGACCACGGTGTGCAGGACCGCACCGGTCTGGATGAGGGCCTGGGAGTGCCAGTCCCCCATCATGCCGTAGCCGACCATGCAGACGTTCAGGCGCTCACCTGGCACCGGCGCCCGCCCCCTCCAGCACGGAGCCGGACACCTGGTCGAGGCGCAGCGACGGATCGAGGCAGAGGATCTCCTCGAACTCGGTCACGGCGTGGATGTCCGTGCCCATCGAGATGTTGGTCACGCGCTCGAGGATGAACTCCACCACCACCGGCACCTGATGCTCCTGCATCAGCGCGCGCGCCCTGGCGAAGCCTTCCTTGAACTCGTTCGGGCTCTTGATCCGCACCGCCTTGCAGCCAAGGCCCTCCGCCACCGCGACGTGGTCGACGCCGTAGCCCTCGACCTCCTCGCTGTTGACGTTGTCGAAGGCGAGGCTGACCTCGAAATCCATCTTGAAGCCGCGCTGCGACTGGCGGATCAGGCCGAGATAGGAGTTGTTCACGACCACATGCAGATAGGGCAGCTTGTGCTGCGCGCCGACCGCCAGCTCCTCGATCATGAACTGGAAGTCGTAGTCACCGGACAGCGCCACGATCTCGCGATCGGGGTCCGCGGCCCGCACCCCCAGCGCCGCCGGCAGCGTCCAGCCGAGCGGCCCGGCCTGGCCGCAATTGATCCAGTGGCGCGGCTTGTAGACGTGCAGGAACTGCGCGCCTGCGATCTGCGACAGGCCGATCGTGGTGACGTAGCAGGTGTCGCGGCCGAACTCCTGGTTCATCTCCTCATAGACCCGCTGCGGCTTGAGCGGCACCTGGTCGTAGTGCGACTTGCGCAGCATGTTGAGCTTGCGGTGCTCGCATTCGTGTGCCCAGGCGCTGCGGTCCGGCAGCGAGCCTGCCGTCTTCATCTCCTTGGCGACCTCCACGAACAGCTCGAGTGCCGCCCTCGCGTCGGAGACGATGCCGAAGTCCGGGTTGAACACCCGGCCGATCTGCGTCGGCTCGATGTCGACATGCACGAACTTGCGGCCCGCGGTGTAGGCGTCGATCGTGCCGGTGTGCCGGTTGGCCCAGCGGTTGCCGATGCCGAGCACGAAGTCCGATTTGACGAAGGTGGCGTTGCCGTAGCGGTGGCTGGTCTGCAGCCCGACCATACCCGCCATCAGCTCGTGATCGTCGGGAATGCAGCCCCAGCCCATCAGGGTCGGGATCACCGGCACGCCCGTGGTTTCCGCGAGCTCGACCAGGAGATCGCAGGCATCCGCGTTGATGATCCCGCCGCCGGCGACGATCAGCGGCCGCTCGGCCTCGCTCAGCATCGCCATGGCCTTCTCGACCTGACGGCGGCTCGCCTTCGGCTTGTAGACCGGCAACGGCTCGTAGGTGTCGAGGTCGAACTCGATCTCGGCCGTCTGCACGTCGATCGGCAGATCGATCAGCACCGGCCCCGGCCGGCCCGAGCGCATGACGTGGAACGCCTGCTGGAACACGCGCGGCACCAGCCCGGGCTCGAGCACGGTCACCGCCCATTTGGTCACCGGCTTGGCGATCGCTTCGATGTCGACCGCCTGGAAATCCTCCTTGTGCAGCTTGGCGCGCGGCGCCTGGCCGGTGATGCACAGGATCGGCAGGGAATCGGCGATCGCGGCGTAGAGGCCGGTGATCATGTCGGTGCCGGCGGGGCCGGAGGTGCCGATGCAGACGCCGATGTTGCCGGCGACCGCCCGGGTGTAGCCGTCGGCCATGTGCGAGGCGCCCTCGACATGGCGGGCCAGGATGTGCCGGACGCCGCCATGCTCGCGCATCGCGGCGTAGAACGGGTTGATCGCGGCTCCCGGCACGCCGAACGCCACCGAGACGCCCTCCTTCTCCAGCACCCGCACCGCCGCCTGAACCGCGGTCATCCTGGCCATCTCGGCTCTCCCCGATCGCATTTCTCGCGACTGGCAATCTAGCCTTGGCGCACCGATGCCGCAACGATGCGCGGAATGCTTTCCACATGGTGGAAAGCGGCGCAATTCCGATGCTGGATCAGGCGGTTGAGCGGCTCTCGGGCGTGGAACGCGACGCCACCGAATGCCCGCCGAGCTCGGCCGAGAACTCGGCCGCGACCCGGGCCGCGAGCGTGCCCAGCTCGGCCAGCCGCGCCTCGTCGATCCGTGCTCCCGGTCCCGACAGGGACAGCGCCGCCACCGGCTGGCCATGCTCGTCGAACACCGGCGCCGCGACGCAGCGCAGGCCCACGGCATGCTCCTCGTCGTCGACGGCGTAGCCGCGCTGGCGCACCTGCTCCAGATCGCGCCGCAGGCGGGTCGGCGTGTCCAGTGTGCGCTCGGTGAAACGGGTCAGCCCGTGCTGGCGGACCACGCGCGTCAACTCGGCGTCCGACGTCCAGCCCAACATCGCCTTGCCCGCACCCGAGCAGTGCATCTTGACCCGCCCGCCCGGCCGCGCGATCGCGCGCATCATCTGCCGGCATTCGACCTGCGCCATGCAGATCGCCTCGCCATCCTGCTCGAGATAGAGATTGGCGGTCTCCCCGCCCTCCTCCATCAGCCGCCGCAGATAGGGCCGCGCCATCGCCACCGCGTCGCGGGTGCGGGCGAAGGCGTTGCCGACGATGAACGCCCCGACCCCGACCTGCCAGAGATGCGCGGTGCCGTCGAAACGCACGAACCGCTCCTGCTGCAGCGTCGTGAGCAGCCGATGCGCGGTCGAGGCCGGCAGGCCGACCATCTGCGCCACGTCGCTCAGCGTCATGCCGTCGCCGCTCTCGGCGAGCGCCCGCAGGATCGCCAATGCCCGGCTGATCGACTGGACCCGGCCGGCAGTGTCGACCTCGGCCCGCGCGGCGGGTGGTTTGGCTGCCATCGGCACATTCCACCACCGGCATCCCGGCAGCGCAACTAGGCTTAGATTTTGTATCGCTGAAGCGGAAATCATCTCGTTTGCGCACCGGGTGCGAAAAGCGATTCTTGGAGCCAGACCACGCGGCAACCCGATCGCCGAACGATGAGGCTCTCATGACCGCCCTTGCCTATCGCAGCTGGGTACCGGCTCGCTCCGAGGAGTTCGTCCAAAGTCTCGCCGCCGAGACGAGCCGCAATGATTCGGCCCGGATCGCCGCCGCGATCGAGCGCGGGATCACCCTGAACGCCACGATCCACAACAGCGACTGCATCAACCTCAATCCGGCCACCAACGTCATGAATCCCAAGGCCGAGGCCGCACTGGCCTCGGGCCTGGGCTCGCGGCCGTCGCTCGGCTATCCCGGCGACAAGTACGAGATGGGGCTCGAGGGCGTCGAGCAGGTCGAGGTGATCGCGGCCGAGCTCGCGGCCGAGGTCTTCGGCGCCCGCTATGCCGAGATCCGCGTCGCCTCGGGCGCGATCGCCAATCTCTACGCCTTCATGCTGGCGGCCAAGGCCGGCGATCGGGTGATCGTGCCGCCCCCGACCATCGGCGGCCACGTCACCCACCATGCCGCCGGCTGCGCCGGCCGCTATGGTCTGGAGATCCACGCTTTCCCGGTCGACGCCGACCGCTACACCGTCGATCTGGCGGGACTCCGCGCGCAGGCCAGGGAACTGCGTCCCGCGCTGATCACGATCGGCGGCAGCCTGAACCTCGTGCCCCATCCGGTCGACAAGGTGCGCGAGATCGCCGACGAGGTAGGTGCGCTGGTCCTGTTCGACGCGGCCCATCTCTGCGGCCTGATCGCCGGCCGTGCCTGGCCCAATCCGCTCGAGAACGGTGCGCATCTGATGACGATGAGCACCTACAAGAGCCTCGGCGGCCCCGCCTCCGGGCTGATCGTGACCAATGATCCCGAGGTCGCCGAGAAGCTCGACGCGATCGCCTTTCCCGGCCTGACCGCGAACTTCGACGCCGCGAAATCCGCGGCGCTGGCGCTCACTCTCCTCGACTGGCGCGATCACGGCCCCGCCTACACGGCAGCCATGGTCGCCACGGCGCAGACGCTCGGGGGCCATCTCGCGGAGCAGGGTCTGCCGGTGTTCGCTACCGCCGAGGGCTTCACGCTTTCGCACCAGTTCGCTCTCCGCGCCGCTGGGTTCGGCGGGGGTCAGGCGGCGGCGCGCAAGCTGCGCCGTGCCAACATCCTGTCCTGCGGCATCGGACTGCCGGTCGACCCGGTCGCCGGCGACATGAACGGCCTGCGCCTCGGAACGCCGGAGATCGTCCGCTGGGGCATGACGGAGGCCGACATGCCGGAGCTCGCCGTGCTCATCGCGCGCGGGCTTGTCGGCGACGAGCCGGCGGAAAATGTGGCGCCCGACGTGACCACGTTCCGTCGCCGCTTCGACCGGCTGCACTTCGTCAACTGAGGTCTCGCTCGAGACCCTCGCCCGCCCGCGAACAAGGAGCCATCATGCGCAGTCTCGCACCCCTCCTGGCAGGGGCCGCCACAGTCGTGGCCTTCGCGACCCAGGCCTCCGCCGGGCAGACCCTGGACGCTGTCAAGCAGAAGGGCTTCGTCCAGTGCGGCGTGGCCGCGACCGGCATCCCCGGTTTCGCGACCGTCGATGACGCGAACGAGTGGACGGGGCTCGACATCGATACCTGTCGCGCGGTAGCGGCGGCGGTCTTCGCCGATGCCACCAAGGTGAAGTTCACCCCGCTCAGCGCGAAAGAGCGGTTCACCGCGCTGCAGTCGGGCGAGATCGATCTCCTGTCGCGCAACGCCACCTGGAGCCTCCTGCGGGACTCGGCACTCGGCTTGGACTTCCCGGTCGTCAACTACTATGACGGCCAGGGCTTCATGGTGAAGAAGTCGCTCGGCGTGACCAGCGCCACGCAGCTCGACGGTGCCAGCGTCTGCATCCAGTCGGGGACGCTCACCGAGCTGACGGTGGCCGACTTCGCGGCCAGCCACGGCATCAGCTACACACCCGTCGTGTTCGAGAACAACGACGAGGTGAACAAGGCCTATGACGGCGGCCGTTGCGACGTCCTGACCACCGACCAGTCCGCCCTCTACGCGGCCCGGGTCAAGCTCGCCGACGCCGACGAACACGTCGTGCTGCCGGAGGTGGTGACCAAGGAGCCGCTCGGCCCGGCGGTGCGCCACGGCGACAACGAGTGGGCCGACGTAGTCCGCTGGTCGTACTACGCCATGGTCCAGGGCGAGGAGTTCGAGCTCACCAGCGCCAACATCGATCAGCTCAAGGCATCGACCGGAAATCCCGACATCAAGCGCTTTCTCGGCGTGACCGACGAGCTGGGCAAGGCGCTTGGGCTGCCCAACGACTTCGCCTATCAGGTGGTCAAGCAGGTCGGGAACTACGGCGAGAGCTTCGAGCGCAATGTCGGCGCGGGCTCGCCGCTGAAGATCGCGCGCGGCCAGAACGCCTTGTGGAAGGATGGCGGCCTGCAGTACAGCCCGCCCTTCCGCTAGACCGACCCGCGGCCGGGGCCGTGGACAGGCCCCGGCGGCTGCCTCTAGTCTGGCCCTGCACGTTGCCAGGGCCAGGCCCGATCGCCGTCAACCCGCCACGCCCCCGTTTTCCGCCGCTGAATGCGCTGCGCGCGCTCGAGGCGGCGGCACGGCATGAGAGCTTCGCCAAGGCCGCGGACGAGCTGGGCGTGACGCCGGCGGCGGTCTCGCATCAGATCAAGGCGCTCGAGCAGTGGCTCGACGCGCCGTTGTTCGTGCGGCACGCTCAGGGGCTGCGCCTCGCGGAGTCGGCGCGGGCCGCCCTCCCCACGCTCTCCGGCGCTTTCGACGCGCTCGGTCATGCGGTGCGCGAGCTGAGGAGCGCGAGCGCGAGCACCCAGCTCAACATCGCCGCGCTGCCCTCGATCGCGCAGCTCTGGCTCGCGCCACAGCTGCCGGCGTTGCGACGGGCGTTCCCACGGCTGCGGATCTCCGTCCATGCCTTGGAAGCGCCGCCTAACCTGAACCGTGAGCCCTTCGATCTCGCGATCTTCTTCCTGCGCGAGGCACAGCGAGGTGCCAGGGCCTTCAAGGTTTGCGACGATATCCTCTTTCCGGTGTGCGCGCCGGCCCTCGCTGCCGCCCTCTCGGCCCCGGCGGACCTCGCAGCCTGTCCCCAACTGTGGGACACGGCCTGGAAGGACGATTGGGCCATATGGTTCGCCGCCGCGGGAGTGGGCGATGTTCCGGCCAATCACGGGCCGGGCTTCTCGCTCTACAGCCTCGCCCTGCAAGCGGCTTTGGAAGGCGAAGGGGTTCTGATCGCGCACGAGGCGTTGGCCGCCGCCGCCATCGCGGCCGGCACGCTGGTCGCACCGTTCCCGGTGCGTGCGACCACCGGCATGAGGCTCGAGATCCTGGTACCGGAACGCCGACCTGCGGAGGCGCTGCGCGTCGTCGACTGGCTGCTCGCTCACGGCCGCCAGCCCGCGCCCGCGCAGACCGGCTCAGTCTAGCGCGTCAGCCCTGCGCCAGAAATCCGTCGAGCGTGCCGACCAGCAGGCGATGATCCTCCTCCTGCGGCAGGCCCGAGACCGCCGCCACCCCGACCAGCCCCACCCCGCGCACCCGGATCGGGAAGGCACCGCCGTGTGCTGCGAACTCCCCCGGGTCCACGTCGTAGCGCTCCGCCAGCGTCACGCCGCGCACGCGGCAGGACACGCCCATGTAGAACGAGCTGTGCCCGAACCGGTAGACCGTGGCCGTCTTGCGGCGCACCCAATGGTCGTTGTCGAGCACCGTGCCGGGCATGGCGGTCTGGAACAGGACCTGGTGGACCCGGGTGATCTGGATCGTCAGAGGCATGGAGTCTGCCCGGGCGCGCTCGACCAGCATCATGCCGATACGAAACGCGTCCTCGTGGTCGAACCGGGGGAGCTGCAGGCGCTCCTCCTGCGCCAGCAGCTCGGCCAGCAACGCCTCGCCCTCGGTCATCCCTGCACCCCCGTCATGCCGGCTCGCGCCGGGCGCGCGATCCTGGCATCTTTGCCCGCGCCGCCGCAACGGGACACGCCCTTGATGCCGACTCTCCCGACCATCGCCGAACCACCCGCTCCTGTGGCGCGCCAGAATTGACGGGCGCGCCCGAGGCAGCAGCGGGGCCGCGCGGCTTCCAGACCGTGCTCGATCGCCGGCTGGCCCTCGCCACCATCGCTTCCGCCGCAGCCGGCATGGCAAGCCCCGTCCACGCCCAGAGCTACCCGCTGCGGCCCGTGACGCTGATCGTGCCGTTCGCGCCCGGCGGCTCGACCGACGTCCTGGCTCGGCTGATCGCCGGCAAGATGGGTGAGATCCTGGGTCAGGAGATCGTGGTCCAGAACGTCGAGGGGGCGGGCGGCACCCTCGGCGCCGCGGTCGCGGCCAGGGGCGAGCCCGACGGCTACGTGCTGCTGATGGGCACGCCCGCGACGCACGCGATCGGCCCTGCGCTCTACCCCTCCCTGCCCTATGATCCCGTGACCGGCTTCGCTCCGGTATCGCTGCTCGTCCGGGTGCCGAACGTGCTCCTGGTCCGCCCCGATCTTCCGGTGAACAGCGTGGCCGAGCTGATCGCGCTCCTGAAGGCGAGCCCCGGCACCTACGACTACGCCTCGGCCGGCAACGGCACGCCGGGCCATCTGTCGGCCGAGCTGTTCAAGACCATGGCCGGGGTGGACATGGTGCATGTGCCCTACAAGGGCTCGGGACCGGCGCTGGTCGACCTGATGGGCGGCTACGTGTCGGTCATGTTCGACAATCTGCCCCCCGCGATCCCGCTGCTCCCATCGGGCAAGCTGCGTGCCCTCGCCGTCACCACGGCCGAGCGCTCCCCGGCCGTGCCCGATCTTCCCACCGTGGCCGAGTCCGGGCTCCCCGGCTACGAGACCTACAGCTGGAACGCCCTGTTCGCCCCGGCCGGCACGCCTCCCGCCGTGATCGCGACGTTGCACGACGCTGCCGTGGCCGCGCTCGCCGATCCCGAGATCAGGCAGAGACTCGAGTCCGGCGGCGCCATCTCGGTCGGATCGACGCCCGACGAGCTGGCGGCACACGTCCAGACGGAGCTCGACAAGTGGGCGCCCGTGGTGGATGCAGCAGGTGTCCGCATCAACTGAGGAGCGAAGATTCTCCAGAAGTGAGATTGACCCGAGTGAGAATTCTACGATAGGTTGCGTCCTGCGCCTTGCCCCAAACCGAGAGGCATGTGCATGGGAGATACGCTCGGGTGGCTCCTGGGGGCCGCGTCTTTCGTCCCCCACGGCTACTGCCTGTTGTGGCGACCGGATCTGGTGGCGCTTCATGCCAGCTCGGATATCGCCACGGCACTCGCCTACTTCTCGATCCCGGCGGCCATTCTCGTCTTCTGCCATCGGCGCCGCGATCTCGACTTTCCCAGGCTGGCGATCCTGTTCGCCGCCTTCATCCTTGGCTGTGGTCTCACCCATCTCGCCAATCTCTTGACATTGTGGTGGCCAATCTACGGTGCTGAAGGTCTGGCGAAGGCAGCGACCGCGATCGTCTCGCTGATCTCGGCGGTGGCGATCTGGCGGCTCCTGCCGCGGGCGCTCACCCTGCCCAACCCGGCGCAGCTGCGCCGTGCCAACGAGGAGCTGAGCGAGGAGATCAGCCGCCGGGCGGCCGCCGAGGTGGCCCTCGCCGCCACGCTGGGCAGCCTGGAGGCCCAGGTCGCCGCCCGCACCGCCGAGCTCGCCGAGGTGAACGAACGTCTCCTGACCGAGATCGCCGAGCGCAGGCACGCGGAGAATCTCGCCCGCCAGGGCGAGCACCGCGCCGCGGAGCTCGCGGAACGTCTGCGCCTCGCGGTCGAGGCCACCGAGCTCGGCATCTGGGATGTCGACGCGATCTCCGGCGAGCGGCGCTGGTCGGACGAGCTGAAGCGCATTCTGGGTCTGCCGCGGGACAGCCGCCCCGAAGCCGATCTGTTTTCCTCGATGGTGCATCCCGCCGATCGCGAGCGCGTCGCGGCGCTCTACGAGCGCGCGCATGACGCATGCGAGGGTGGCCAGTATCGGGACCAGTTCCGCATCCTGCGTCCGGGCGACGAGGACGAGCGTTGGGTCGAGGCCACCGGCCGGGTCCATTTCGACGAGGCGGGGCAGGCGGTACGCAGCGTCGGCACGCTCGCCGACGTCACCGAGCGACGTCGCACCATCATCGCGCTGCAGGAGAGCGAGGAGCGCTACCGCGCCCTGATCGAGACCGGACCGGATGCGGTCCTGGTGCATCGCGAGGGCGAGATCATGCTCGCCAACCGTGCCGCCGCCGATCTGTTCGGTGCCCCGGAGCCGCAACGGCTGGTCGGCCGATCGGTGTTCGAGCTGATGGCGGAGGAGAGTGTCGAGCTCGCTCGCGCCCGGGTCCGCGAGCTCCGACGGGCCGGCGACCGTCTCGACCCGGCCGAGTTCGCCTATCGCCGCCTCGACGGCTCGCCGTTCGTGGTCGAGGCCGCAGGCGCCTGCGTGCAGCTCGACGGCCGCCTCGCGATCCAGTCGGCGTTCCGCGACACCACGGAGCGGCGGCGCACCGAGCGGGCGCTGCAGGTCCGCACGGCGGAGCTCGAGACCGTGCTGGACACGGTGCCGATCTCGGTCTGGATCGCGCACGACAATGAAGGGCGCCGCATCAGCGGCAACCGGGCAGCCTCGGCGCAGCTGCGTCTCGACGCGACCGACAATATCTCGCTGGGCGCGCCCGAGGGCGAGCGGCCACGCCACTTCCAGGTCCTTCGCAACGGTGTCGCGGTGAGCCACCAGGATCTGCCCATGCAGCGCGCCGCCCGGGGCGAGGTCATCCGCAACGACGAGCTGCGCGTCCGGTTCAACGACGGCACCTTCTTCGACGAGCTGGTCAGCGCCTCCCCGGTGCGCGACCCGGCGGGCAAGATCATCGGCGCCGTCGGTGCGGCGGTCGACATCACGGAACGCAAGGCGGCGGAGGAGCAGGCCCGGCATCTGGCGCTGCACGATCCGCTGACCGGCCTGCCGAACCGCACCCTGTTCGGCGACCGGCTCGCCCAGGCGGTGGAGCGGGCGCGGCGGCGGCGCGAGCGCGTGGCGGTGATGCTGCTCGACCTCGACCGGTTCAAGGCGGTGAACGACGCGCTCGGCCATCAGGCCGGCGATGCCCTGCTGTGCGAGGTGGCGGCGCGCCTGCGTGCGGTCGCGCGGACCAGCGACACCTGGGCGCGTCTGGGTGGCGACGAGTTCGCGCTGGTGCAGGAGGGGCTGAAGTCGTCGCACGGCATCACGGCGATGGCGCTGCGGGTGCTCGGCACGCTGCGGCGACCGTTCCGCATCAATGGCCAGGAGCTCGACATCGCCGGAAGCCTGGGCCTCACCGTCTATCCCGAGGACGGCGAAGCGCCAGCACAGCTGCTGCACAATGCGGACATCGCCCTCTACCGCGCCAAGGCGGGGGGCCGCGGCCGCTTCGAGCCCTACCGGAGCGAGCTGGAGCGCGAGATGCGACGCGCGCGCCGGCTGCAGCGCGATCTTCGCCGCGCGCTCGAGAACGACGCCTTCGAGCTGGTCTACCAGCCGGTGTTCGAGCTGCCGCGCCAACGCCTGATCAAGACCGAGGCGCTCTTGCGCCTGCGCCATGCGGACGGCTCCCGCCTGCCGCCCGCGAGCTTCATCCCGCAGGCGGAGAGCTCGGGCCTGATCCATCCGCTCGGCGAATGGGTGCTGCGCGCCGCCTGCCGGCAGGGTGCGCTGTGGCAGGCGTCCGGCCAGCCGCTTAAGGTCGCGGTGAACGTCTCGGCGGTGCAGCTGCGGGGCGGCGACTTTCCGCTGCTGCTGCAGGGAATTCTCGACGGGGCCGGTCTCCCGGCCGCCCTGCTCGAGCTCGAGCTGAACGAGGCGATCTTTCTCGATGGCTCGAAGACGCAGATCCACACTGCGCTGCAGGAGATCGCGGCCATGGGCGTGACGCTCGCGATCGACGATTTCGGCACCGGCTACAGCTCCCTGTCACACCTGCGCCACTTCCCGTTCCACGAGGTGAAGATCGACCGGTCCTTCGTGGCGGACATCGGGCGCGGGACCGCCGGTGGTGCCGTTGCCGCCGCGGTGATCGGCCTCGCGCACAGCCTGCGCAAGCGGGTCACCGCCGAAGGCGTGGAAACCCACGAGCAGCTCGACTTCCTGCGCGAGCGCGGTTGCGACGCCGTCCAGGGCCACCTCCTGGCGCGGCCTGCACCTGCGGCCGGCCAGGCCGAGCCGACCCTTGCGGTGGCGTGAGGCCGCTCAGGCCGTGTGCGCCTTCGCCCCGGCGACGTAGGTTGCGCGCACCGAGCGGTCGTCGCCCAGCGTCATCAGCACGAACAGCTCCTCGGCCAGATCGCCCGCCACGGTCTCCATCCGGTGCGCCATGGCCGGCGTGGCGCGGGCGTCCAGGACCACGAGGTCCGCATCGTGGCCGGGCGCCAGCCTCCCGATCCGGTCCTCGAGCGACAGGGCCCGGGCATTGCCGAGGGTCATCAGATAGAAGGCGTCGAGCGCCGGCAGGTTCTGGCGCCGGAGCTGCAGGACCTTGTAGGCCTCGGCGGCCGTGCGCAGCATCGAGTAGCTGGTGCCGCCGCCGACATCGGTGGCAAGGCTCACCCGCACCGGACGGCGCGGGTCGCGCAGCAGGGCGAGATCGAACAGCCCACTGCCGATGAACAGGTTCGAGGTCGGGCAGAACGCCGCGATCGACCGCGTCGCGGACAGGCGCTCGAGCTCGGCCTCGTCGAGATGCACGCAATGCCCGAACAGCGAGCGCGGGCCGAGCAGGCCGTAGCGGTCGTAGATGTCGGTATAGCTCGCGGCCTGCGGGTAGAGCCGTCGTGCGGTGGCGATCTCGTCCTTGTTCTCGGCGAGATGGGTCTGCAGGTAGCAGCTGGGATGCTCGCGCACGAGCGCACCCGCCGCCTCGAGCTGGGCCTCGCTCGAGGTCAGCGCGAACCGTGGCGTGATCGCGTAGTGCTGCCGCCCCTGCCCGTGCCAGCGCCCGATCAGCGCCTTGGTCTCGTCATGGCCGCGCTGTGCCGTGTCGAGCAGGCCCTCCGGCGCGCCCCGATCCATCATCACCTTGCCGGCGATCATCCGGGCGTTGCGGCGATGGCTCTCCGTGAAGAACGCTTCGGCCGATTCGGGCCGCACGGTGCAGTAGACGACGGCGGTGGTCGTGCCGTTGCGGAACAGCTCGTCCAGGAAGAACTTGGCGACCCTGGCGGAATGCGCCGGGTCGGCGAACTTCTGCTCCTCGACGAAGGTGTATTTCTGCAGCCACTCCAGCAGCTGCTCGCCGTAGGAGCCGATGACCTGCGTCTGCGGGAAATGGATGTGCGTGTCGATCAGCCCCGGCAGGACGAGCTGGTCGGGATAATGGTCGACCGGCGTGCCTGCGGGCAGGGTCGACAGGACTTCCGCCGCCTCGCCCACCGCGGCGATGGCACCGTCCTCGATCGCGACCACCCCATCCGCCCAGTAGCGATGGCTCGCCGCGGCTCCAGCCTCGGCGGGGTCGGCGATGAAGGTCAGAAGGCGGCCGCGAACGGCGCTGCGCTGGGTCATGGCCTTGTCCCGGCTATTCGGGCTTGGCGCCGTCGGCGAGCCAAGCCGCCAGCACCTGCCGCTCCTCGGGCGTGATCTCGGTGATGTTGCCGGGCGGCATCGCGTGCGTCAGCACCGCCTGGAGCTCGATCTGCGACGCGTGCCGGAGGATGTGCTCCTGCGTGTCGAGCATGACGCCCTTGGGCGGGCTGACGATCCCCTCCCAGAGCGGCTCCGCGGTGTGACACATGCTGCAACGGCCCAGCACCACCTCCTCCGCCTGCGCGTAGGTCACCGGCTCGGCCGGTGCCGCCGCCTCCTCGCTGCCGCCGGGCGGACCCGCCATGCTGAGCGCGATGATCGCGGCCATCCCGCCGATGGCGACCGCCCAGGTCCACCAGGGCGACGGCAGCCCCTTGTGGCGGCTGTTGTAGAAGTGGCGGATGACCGCGCCGATCACCAGCACGATGCCGAAGATCAGCCAGTTCCACCGGGTCGCGAAGGCGAGCGGGTAGTGGTTGGCGATCATCACGAAGATCACCGGCAACGTCAGGTAGTTGTTGTGCAGGGAGCGCTGCTTGGCGACCGCGCCGAGCTTGGGCTCCGGCTGGCGGCCGGCGATCAGGTCGGCCACGACCACGCGCTGGTTGGGGATGATCACCATGGCGACATTGGCGACCATCATGGTGCCGACGAGCGCGCCCATCTGCATCATGGCGCCGCGGCCGCTGAACAGGAACGTGTACAGGAACGCCAGCCCCAGCAGGAAGACGAACAGCACCGCGAACAGCAGGGTGTCGTTGTCGCCGAGCCTGGACTTGCAGAGCTGGTCGTAGACCACCCACCCGACGGCCAGCCCGACCACGCTGATCGTGACCGCGGCCCAGACCGGCAGATCGAGCACCGAGAGATCGATCAGGTAGAGCTGCGCGCCGAAGTAATAGACGATGATCAGGAGGCCCATGCCGGAGAGCCAGGTGGCGTAGGCCTCCCACTTGAACCAGGTCAGCTCGTCCGGCATCCGCGCCGGGGCCACCAGGTATTTGACCATGTGGTAGAAGCCGCCGCCATGGACCTGCCACGCCTCGCCACCCGCACCCTCGGGCAGGCCCGGCCGCTGCTTCAGGCTCGAATCGAGGTGGACGAAGTAGAACGAGCTGCCGATCCAGGCGATGCCGGCGATGACGTGCAGCCACCGCACCGACATGCTCAGCCACTCCCACAAGACCAGTTCCATCACCGCTCCCCTCGCGCTCGACCTTACCGTCCCGCGGCCGCCTGAATGGGTGCTAGTCTGACGCCGCGCGAAGGTGAACCGGGCCACCTCGCCCAGCAGCTTCAAACCGAAGCAGACAATGCGCCGGGGCGAGGGAGGGGCCGATGGCGATGCTGCTCGAGAACATGGAGGTGTTCGCGCGGGTGGTGGAGATGGGCAGCCTCTCCGCCGCCGGGCGCCATCTGCGCCTCTCGCCCGCCGTCGTCAGCCATCGCCTGCAGCAGCTCGAGAACCATCTGGGCGTCCGACTGCTGAACCGGACCACGCGGCAGGTGCAGCCGACCGAGCAGGGTGCGGCCTATTACGAGGCGTGCCAGGAGGTGCTCGCCGCCGTCGCCTACGCCGAGAGCGTCATCGCCGATGCCGGCGGCACGCCGAAGGGCAATCTGCGCGTGACCGCACCGCTCGGTCTCGGCCGGCGCGTGCTGGCGCCGCTCGTGCCCGCGTTCGTGGCCAGACATCCGCAGCTCGCGGTACGGCTGCGCCTGTCCGATCACCTCCTCGACCTGCTGCGCGAATCGCTGGACGTGGCGATTAGGCTCGGCGTCCTGCCGGACTCCAGCCTGATCGCCCGCAAGCTGTGCGACTGCCCGCGCGTGCTGTGCGCGTCGCCGGCCTATCTGGAGCAACGCGGCACCCCGGAACGGCCGGAGGATCTGCTGGCGCATCGCTGCCTGCTCTTGCGCTTTCCCGGCTCGCAGCAGTTCCGCTGGACGCTGCACACGCCGGAGGGGCCGGTCGCGTTCGCGGTCTCGGGCGACATGGATGCGGACGACGGGGACGTGCTCACGAGCTGGGCGTTGGCCGGGCATGGCATCATGATGAAGCCACTGTTCGAAGTCGTCGAGCATCTCCGCAGCGGCGCTCTGGTGGAAGTGTTGGCGGATTACTCGCCGGAGCCGGCAAGTCTCGCGATCGTCTATCCCCACCGACGCTTTCTGCCAGCAAAGGTCAAAGTATTCGCCGATTTCATGGCCTCGGAAATCGGTCCTAGCCTTGCAGCTGTCACGGATCTGAGACCATGTCGCAAATAAATCGTTCCATCCGCTTGCGGCGCAAGGAGTGCTGCGACGCGACATGGACGGGTGATCATACCAGAATAAATGCTTCAATTCGGCCCGCGGCTATGTTATGCCCTTTACAACCGTCAGTGGCGCACCGCGTGTTTGAGGGAGGTCTGGAATGAGGGATGAGCGGCAAGACCAGGTCTCGCAGCTGTCTTCGTCTGTCGTTCGCGACGGCTGGAGTTCGGCCCGCCGCGGCGAGCCTCGGCTCGAGGAGCTGATGGAAGATCCGATCATGGGTCTCCTGTGGCGCCGTGACGGCCTGGAGCCGAACCGCGCCCGCCAGACCTTGCGTGAGCTGGGTGCGATCGTGCGCGCCCGTCGGGAGGCCGTGGTCGAAGCCGCTTAGCCCGTCCGGCCGTCAGGCTGCCCGATCGAGGCTGATCGCGTAGGTCAGGTCGCGCAGGCGCGCGATGAGACGCTTGGGATCGTCGGTCGACCCGAGGGAGGCGAACGGTAGGATCCCGCCGATCCGGACGTGAATGTCGCTCCCGATGCGGCTGAGGGTCTCGCGCACCAGCAACGAGATCCGAAGTGTGCTGCTGAAGCAGCTCACCAGCTGGAACATGCGGCTGTTCTGACCCGCGAAATGCACCGGCAGGACGGCGGCCCGTGCAGCCAGGATCAGGCGCCCGGCGAAGGGATGCCACTCATTGTCGACGGCAGGGCCGAACGGCCTGCGCGAGGTGGAGACCGCCCCGCCGGGAAAGATGATCAGGCACCCGCCCTGCTTCAGCAGTGTCCGCGCCTCGCGCCGGGAACGGGCGCTGACGGCCGCCGCCTCGGCAGTCTCGGCGAAATTGATCGGCAGCACGTAGTCGCGCACCTCCGGCACACGGCAGAGGGTGCTCATCGCCACCACCTTGAAGTCCCGGCGCACCAGCGACACGAGGTGGCAGAGGATCAGCCCGTCCACGACGCCGAAAGGATGGTTGGCGACGACCACCAGCGGGCCGGTCCGCGGGGCGGCCGCCAGTCGGGTCGCGTCGTGCCGTAGATTGACGGCCAGGCCGCGCACCGCCTCGGACCAGACATTGCTGTCCGGCCGGAGCCCACGCCTGAGCTGGTGATAGATCCGCTCCGCGCGCCGCTGTCCGCTCAGCCGCTCGACCAGCCGGATCATGCCTTGCCTGAGGGGGCCGTCCTCCGGCGCCGCATAGCTGAGAGCGACCCGATCCGGCGGGTGGCTGTGCGACATGCTGGGTCCTGCACTTTACTGTCGAACCGTTCCGGCCTGCGGTGAGAGTCGCACAGGACGGCGAAGGTTCAGTGACAGCTCGCCTGCGCAACACCCTCGGACGGCGACCCGGCTGGGTGGCGGATCAGGCGCCGGCCTCCCGCCAGCGCACGACGCGGGCCAGCACCA
This sequence comes from Geminicoccaceae bacterium, assembly GCA_050246385.1. Lineage (GTDB taxonomy): Bacteria > Pseudomonadota > Alphaproteobacteria > Geminicoccales > Geminicoccaceae > Benzoatithermus. The sequence goes on along the minus strand of JBFWWD010000013.1, from coordinate 24,347 downwards.
GGGCGAACAGGAGATGCCCGATCAGCGAGGCCCAGGTGAGCGGGATGAAATCGAGAAAGGCGGGCAGGCCGGCGATCAGATGCGCCATGATGTAGAGCGCGAAGGTCCAGAGCCCGACGCCGTAGCAGACCGCGACCAGCCACCACGGCATTCCCGGCACGATCGTGCGGGCGAGCGGCCGCGCGACATAGAGATAGCCGAGCGGATAGAACAGGAACCCGACGGTAAGATGGATCAGCTCGGCCAGCGGCCGGCTCGTCAGGCCGAACACCGACTGCACCAGGGCGGCGGGCTCGAGCGGGCCGCCGACCCAGAGCGGCGTGATCAGGCGGGCCCAGATCTCCCATGTCGCGTCCGCGGCTACCCCGGCGATCAGCGCGGTCGCGACGGTGGCGCCCTCCACGGGCGGCAGTAGGGGCCTGCGGGCCGTGACCTGGCTCGACATGATCCACACTCCTGCTGCTCGAGGACTGAGCGGAGCCACAGTCGAGAGGCGGTCACGGCCCCGCCGTGATCGGCGTCACACCTCACGCCGCCATGAACGGCCGCGATCAGGCCTTGGGCGCGATCGACACCAGCCGAGCCACCGACGGCACGCCTTGGGCATTGAGCACGAACAGCATGTACCGGCCCGGGGGCGCCAGGTTGGCGTTGGCCGGCGACTTCACCTTGAGCACGTTGCCGCTCACGGTGAAGGGCAGCTCCAGGAACCGCTGCTCCATGTTGAAGCTGTGGGTCACCGAGCCGGTCTTGATCAGGGTGACGCGGGCGATCGCGGCGCCGTTGTCGACCTTGATGTTCTGCGTGCCCTTGTACTTCAGCGCCGTGGCGCCGCCGGTGATCCGCGGCCTGGGCGCGAACTGGCCCGAGCCGTCATAGAGGTAGGGCGGGTAGTAGATCTCGGCGTTGGTGTTGTTCTGGGGCATGTTGCCGCCGGCGCCGCCGCCGCCGACCAGGATCGATGCGTCGGGCAGGAGGATCGCCATCGAGTGGTAGAGGCGCGCCTTGCCGGAGCTCGTCCGGGCGCCCTGCGTCCACTCCCCCGTCGTCGGCGACCAGATGTAGGCGCGATCGTTCACCCCGACCAGCTGGTCGGCGAGCGCGCTGCCGCCGGTCACCACCACCCTTCCGTCCGGAACGACGGTCGCGTTGTGCCACTGCAGCGGCACCGGCAGCGGCGCGGCCCTGGTGACCTTGGGCTTGGCGCCGTTGATGTCGATCAGGACCGCCGCGGACCGGCCCGCTTGAGTGCCCACGGCGGCGAAGGCGCCGCCACCCGTGCGCAGGATCTTGCCCGGTGCATACATGACCGCGCTCGAGGTCACGCCCTCGGGCCCATCCTTCGGCAGCGCGCCCCGCATGGTGATCGAGCCCACGCCGGTCGGATCGACGGTGTACATCTTGCGGTAGGCGAACCCAAAGATCTGGCCGTTCGGCGCCACCCAGTTGCGCGGGTACCACCAGTTGAGGGCGGCGGTGCTCATCCCGTTGAGCGGGCGCAAGGCACCGCTCTTCGTCCGCACCTCGGCCAGGTCGACGCCCTGGGCGCCGCCCTGGCTCGCGCGCTGCCGCCCACCCTGGATGTAGATCTCGCCGTTGGGCAGCGTGGTGAGGGTGGCGTACCAGCGTGCCCGGGCCATGTCGGCGCTGGGGATCAGCGTGTTGGTCGCCGGATCGAAGATCAGCGTGTCGTCGTTCGAGCCGCCGGTCGTGGACGTGCCGTTCCAGACGTCACCGCCGGCGAGGAACACCTTGTTGTCCGACGGCAGGATGATCTGGGCGCTGCAGAACAGGTCGGTCTGGGTCGTGTTCGGCAGGGTGAGATGGCCGCCGCCCAAGCCCTGGCGCGGATCCCAGACATCATAGATGAAGCGCCCGGTCTGCTGCCCGTCGCCGTTCGACCCGTAGGTCATCACGGTGCCGTTGGGCAGCAGCATGGTGTGGATCGGGATCAGCGGCCAGTCGGCCAAAGCCGACCAGCCCCCGATCCCATTGTCCGCGCGGGCCGCGGCGCCCGTTCCGGCCAGCGCGAGCGCGATGCCGAGCTGCCCGAGCAGCCTGCGGGCAGCAGAAGCGGAAATCGTCAAGATCATGCCTTCCCAAAGCGAAACGATTCCGTCCAGTTAACCGGACGGCTGTCCCCAGAGACGTGGGAAACCCCACAAGCGTCCCTGGATATGCCTTGAGAGCGTATCGGATGTCGGTCTGCGACCGTCAGTCCACAGTCGCACGACGGATTTCACCCAGGAGTGGCGCGAGCGGGCGCTCTGGCCGCGCTCCGATTTGGGCGATAATGGCCGCGGCGCAGGCGCTGCCGAGCCGGCCGCAGGCGGCGAGATCGAGCCCCATGGTCAGGCCGCGGAGAAAGCCCGCGGCGTAGAGGTCGCCGGCCCCCGTCGTGTCGAGCACGCGTTCCGGCGGGACGGCGTCGATCACGTGAACCTCCTCGCCCCGCACCACCACCGAGCCCTTGGCTCCGCGGGTCAGGGCCGCGAAATGCACGTGGCGGCGGACCTGCTGCAGCGCCTCGTCGAAGCTGTCGACCTCGTAGAGGCTGGTGATCTCGCTCTCATTGGCGAACAGGATGTCGACCTGACCCTCCACCAGATCGCGGAACTCGCCGCGCCAGCGATCGACGCAGAAGCCGTCGGAGAGCGTGAGCGCCAGCTTCTTGCCCGCCTCGTGGCAGATCCTCGCCGCCTTGCGGCAGGCCGCCTTGGCATCCGGCCGGTCCCAGAGATAGCCCTCGAGATAGGTGATCGAGGCCCCGGCCACCAGCTCCGGCTCGACATCGTCCGGGCCGAGCTCGACGCAGGCGCCGAGATAGGTGTTCATCGTCCGCTGCCCGTCGGCCGTGACGAAGATCATGCTGGTGGCCGTGGAGGGGCCGATCGGGCTGGGCGGATTGCGGAACGTGACGCCCGCGGCGCGGATGTCGTGGCCGAACACCTGGCCGAGCTGGTCGTCGCGCACCCGGCCGATATAGGCCGCCCGCCCGCCCAGCGAGGCCACGGCGGCGATCGTGTTGGCGCAGGAGCCGCCCGACACCTCGCGCGCCGGGCCTAGCCGCCGGTAGAGGAACGCGCTGCGCTCCTCGTCGATCAGCGTCATGCCGCCCCGCACGAGCCCGAGCTCCGCGACGAGGTCCTCCTCGGCATAGGCCAGAATGTCGACGATCGCGTTGCCGATGCCCAGAACGTCGTGCTGGTCGCTCTCGGTGCCCGCAAGATGCATGGAGCCGTTCCCCTTTGCCGTGGCAGCGGGGCGGACTATAGCCACCGCCACGCCCTCCTCAATCGGTCCGCCAGCGCCGGATCGCCGCGGAACGGACCCGAGATGCTCCAGGACCTGATCAGAGCCTTGCGCATGCTGCGTGATCCGCGCGTCCGCGGCGTGCTGGTCTGGGCGGTCGGGCTCGCCGTCGCCACCCTGGTGCTGCTGTTCGTCGGGGTCGAGGCGCTGGTGACCTGGGCCTCGGATACGGGTTACTCCTGGCTGGACCACATCTTCCAGGTGCTCGGCGCGTTCGGCACGGTGATCGTCGCCTGGTTCCTGTTCCCGAGCATCGTCGTCGCGGTTTCCGGCATCTTTCTCGATCGTGTGGTCGACGCGACCGAGGACCGGCTCTACCCCGGCCTGCCGCCGCCGCGTCAGGTGCCGCTCGTGGAATCGCTGCTGGGCTCGCTGCGGCTGCTGGCCGTCGGCATCGCGCTCAACCTGCTCGCCCTGCCGCTCTACTTCCTGCCGGTGCTCACCCTGCCCTTGTGGCTCACGCTCAACGGCTATCTGGTCGGCCGCGAATATGCCGAGCTCGTCGCGGCGCGCCGTCTCACCCCGGCGCTCGCCACCAGGCTGCGGCGCGAGCGCCGCTTCGCGTTCTGGCTGTCCGGCGTGGTGATCGCGGCGATACTCGCGGTGCCGTTCCTGAACCTGCTGGCGCCGGTGATCGGGGCCGCCTTCATGACCCAGCGCTACCAGCGCTATTGCGGCGACGCCACAATCGCGCTGCGCGATAGCGCGTAGATCGATTTCGCGCGATGCGCGCATATGGATTGTTTTGACTCGAATCTGACGCGAGCTTAATCCTGCCGCTCCATCCGCCCTGGCCCGGTCCGCAGCGGCCCGGAGTCCGCCGGTCGCGATGCTCACGAGCTCGGGGTTTGCCGCATGTTCCGCAAGAAAGACGTCGATCCGATCCGTCCGGCCGGCATGGGCGACAAGCCTGCCGAGGCCGCGGTGCATTCGCCGCTGGAGCTGCGCAGCCAAGCCTCGGCCGAAGCGGCCCCGCCCCGCCCGATCCTCGCCCCGATGAGCCGGGACGCGAAGCCGGCGGCCACGACCGACGAGGCCGGCAAGCGGCTGATCGTCGGGCAGGGCATCAGCCTCTCGGGCGAGATCACCGCCTGCGACCGCCTGGTGGTCGACGGCAGCGTCCAGGTGACGCTGAACCAGACCCGGGCGATCGAGATCACGGAGTCGGGCCGCTTCACCAACGGCAAGGCCGAGGTGGAGGAGGCCGAGATCAGCGGCGTCTACGAAGGCGACCTCACCGTGCGCAAGCGGCTCCTGATCCGCAGCACGGGACAGGTGAAGGGTACCGTGCGCTATGGCGAGCTCGAGATCGAGCGCGGCGGGCGCCTCTCCGGCACGATCTCCATGCTGGAGGCAAGCGAGAGCTGAGCTCTCGCGCGGTCCGCTGCTGTTGCTGGCGACCATCGCATTGGCGGGGTGCGCCCACGCGCCCGCCGTCGCGCCGCCGGTCGCGGCGCTGCCGGCCAGGATCGGCGAGCCGCAGCTGATCCGCGTCGAAGGGACGGTCGAGTATCGGCGCTACCGCGTCGGTCCATGTCAGCTCGACCTGTTCCTGCGGGACACGCCGGGCGGCGGCGCCATGGTCGCGTGGCTCGACGCCCGTCCGGCACGCGAGGTCGACCCGGCGCTCGGGGCGGCCTGCGCCGATCTGGCGGCGCGGCTGCGCGGCCGGTCCATGCACATGCCGTTCGCGCAGGCCCTCAGCGAGCCGCTCTGACCCCGCTCACGCCTCGGCCCCGGGCACCCTGAGCGCATCCGCCAGCCGCACGCTCGCGGACCCGCGGCGCGCCGGCTGCTGCTGGCTCGGATGCGGTTTCCAGCCTGCCATGAACAGGATGTCGAACGTCGCCGGCACGCGTCCCTCGCGATCGCCGAACCGCTCGGCGTAGATCTGGCACGCCAGGGCCAAGGTCTCGCGCCGCATCGGCCCCGGCCGCCGCTGGCGGAGCGCGTTGCCCTCGCCCATCCGCCCGAGCTCGCGCATCAGGCGCAGGGCGTCGGCGTAGCTGACCGTGATCCGGTCGAGATCGACCACCGGCAGGGCGAACCCGGCCCGCTGCAGCAGCGCGCCGGCATCGCGCACGTCGGCGAAAGGCGAGACGTGAAGGCCCGCACCGCCCTCGCAGGCCAGCTCGGCCTCGGTCAGCGCCTGACGCAGCTCGGCCAGCGTCTCGCCGCCGGGCATGGCGAGCATGAGGAGGCCGTCGGGCACGAGGCAGCGATGGAGCTGGACCAGGGTCCCCGGCAGGTCGTTGACCCAGTGCAGCAGCATCGGGCTGAGCACGAGATCGAAGCTGCCGGCGGCGAACGGCAGAGCCTCGCTGTCGAGCACGGCCCTGGCCCCGTCCGGCCCGAGGATGGCTGGCGTCTCGTCGGCGGCGACGATCAGCTCCAGCCCGGGTCGGCCACGCAGTCCCGCCTCGACGAGCCCTGTGGGGGCGCCCAGCACGAGCACGCGCCGGAATTCGCGGCGGATGTCGCCCAGCCGCTCGAGCAGCCGCTCGATCACCTCCTGGACGAGGAAGCCGCTGGACGCGAACTCCGACGCCAGACGGCCCCGCCGCAGGCGGACCAGCCGTCGGTCGAAGATCCGCATGGAATCGGCCATCGGCGATGACCGCTGGCCGGTCAGGACAGCAGCTGGTCGAGCCGCCGGCTCGCCTTGGCCTGATGCTCCGGCGTGACGTGCCGCGCGAACGTCCCCAGCACGGCCGCGATCACCGCCGCGTCGTCGGTGAAGCCGATCCCGGCGATGATGTCGGGCACGGCGTCGGCGGGCAGGACGAAGTAGGCCAGCGCCGCCAGCAGCACGCCCCGCACGTGCGTCGGCGTCTTGCCGTCTGCAGCGCAGTACCAGGCCGCCAGGAGCGAGTCGGCGAAGGTGATGCGTGCCGCCACGCGGGCGAGCTTGCGCCAGAGGCGCGGCTCGTCGGCGGGCTTCCACTTCGGTGCAAGGGCGACGAGATCGGTGCTCATGATGACTCAACACAATGTGCATGCCGGCCGCTCTCGACAAGACCTGTCATGGCATGAAACGCTGGCGGCGCACTGGGGAAGACGAGATCGATCGGCCAGGAGCCGTCGAGAACGGCGCCGATCGGCAAACGGCTGCGGGAGACACCCTTGACCAATCCTCTTCTCGTGGTCGGCGCGGCCACGGCACTGGCGGCGACCGTCCCGGTTCTGCCGGCTTCGGCCACGCAGCAGACCGCGGTCAATGTGAGGCTGATCCAGGACGGCTGCGACGTGGGCGGCCGGGGCAACGACATCCAGTCCATCCAGAGCCACTACGAGCCCGGCAGGGACCGCATCGTCGTCACGCTGCGGCTGTGCGACGAGGCGCGGCCCAAGGCCACCTACCGCCTCCATCTCGACCATGCCGCACCGTTCGTCGGCGGGGCGCGCACCCCGGCCGGTTGCGTGTCGATGGCCGATACGGTCGTCGCGCAGACGCCGACCGGCCACCGTGGGATCGGCACGAGCCGGATCGAGGGCAGCACCGTCCGCTTCGTGGTGCCGCTGGGCAAGCTCGATGTCGGCAAGCCCAAGGACCAGCCCCTGATCGCGCTCTGGGCGACCAGCAGCTTGGGGAGCACGGAGGATCGCGCGCCGAACCGCGAGACCGGTGACGGCTGCGCCGAGCCGCGGGCGGCCACCGAGACGCTGGTGCAGGGCCGCGTCGCCATCACCGGCGGCATCGCCTTCGTCAGCAGCGCGACGTTCACCGGCGCCATCGGGCCCGCCGCCGGCTACGCGATGACCATCGCCGACGCGGCCTGCCAGGCGGCGGCGATCGGCGCGGGCTACACCGACACCGACGGCATCCACGCCTGGTTGACCAACCTCACCCGCAACCCTGCCTCGCTGATCACGGCGCCCGGCTTCGGGCCGATCCAGAAGCCGGACGGGACCTTGATCGCGGCCACCATCTCCAACTTCCAGCTCTGCGATCCGATCAGCGGCAACCAGTGCCTGGCCAATGCGATCGACACGGACATCAACGGCAATCTGATCACCAACAACTTCGTCTGGACCGCCACGGTGCCCAACGGCACCAATCCGGGCGGCGAGCTCTCCGACTGCGACGCCTGGACCTCGGCCGCCGCCGGCGACACGGGCGACGGCGGCACGCCGGTCGAGACCAATGCCGGCTTCACGACCGGAGTCTTCGACAACTGCAACAACGTCCATCCCGTCCTGTGCGTGCAGTTCGAGTAGGCGCCCTCACCCCAGGGCGGCGCGGCCCCGAAACCTTGCCCGCGCGCCCAAGGCCTCCTCGATCCGCAGGCCCTCGTTCCACTTCGCCATCCGCTCCGAGCGGCTGAACGAGCCGACCTTGAGCTGATCCGCGCCCCAGCCCACGGCGAGATGGACGATGGTGACGTCCTCGCTCTCGCCCGAGCGGGCGGAGACGATCCCGGCCATGCCGAAGTTCCGTGCCGCGTCCCAGGCCGCGCGGGTCTCGGTCAGCGTGCCGCGCTGGTTGGGCTTGAGCAGGACGGCGGTGCAGGCGCCGTTGTGGGCGGCCGCCCTGACCCGGCCGGCGTCGGAAACCAGAAAGTCGTCGCCGACCACGAGGCAGCGGTCGCGCGCCTGACGCGTGAAGGCGACGAACCCCTGGGGATCGTCCTCCGCCAGCGGGTCCTCGATCGAGCGGATCGGGTAGCGCTGCAGCCAACCCAGCAGCAGCTCGATCATCCCACCCGTGTCGAGCTCGCGGCCGTCCCGGGCCAGGCGGTAGCGGCCCTCCCTGCCGAACTGCGAGGCCGCCACGTCCAGCGCGATGGCGACCTGCTCGCCCGGCCGGAAGCCCGCGCGCTCGATCGCGGCGGAGAGCAGGTCGAGCGCCGCCTCGTTGGAGCCGAGCTCGGGCCAGAACCCGCCCTCGTCGGCCACACCCCGCAAGAGCCCGCGCTCGGCCAGCATCCGGCCGGCGGTGCGATAGACCTCCGCCGTCCAGTCGAGCGCCTGGGCGAACGAGCCGGCACCCGGGCAGACGATCAGGAAATCCTGGACGTCGAGCCGCCCGGCGGCATGCGCCCCGCCGCCCAGGATCTGGATCTCGGGCAGCGGCAGCGTGTCGGCCTCGTCACCGCCCAGATGCCGCCAGAGGGGCAGGCCATGCGCGGCGGCCGCCGCATGGGCCGCCGCCACGGACACCGCGATCGTGGCGTTGCCGCCCAGCCGGCGCTTGTCGGGGGTGCCGTCGAGCTCGATCAGCCGGGCATCGATCGCCGCCTGGTCGCCGACCTCCATGCCGCGAATGACGGGCGCGATCACGCCGGTGACGTTCGCGACCGCCCGCGTGACGTCCAACCCACCGAACGCCGCGCCGCCGTCGCGCAGGTCCATGGCCTCGCCGGAGCCGGTCGAGGCGCCCGCGGGTGCGATCGCCCGGCCCATGGCACCGCCGGCGAGGCGGATCTCGGCCTCCACGGTCGGGCGACCCCGGCTGTCCCACACCCTGCGCCCGGTCACCGTCTCGATCCGCGCCGCGCTCACAGGCCCAGCTCCACCATCCATGCATCCCTGATCGTGGCGAGCGTATCCGGCGGCGCCACCAGGAAGGTGGCGGCGACGCGGCGGACCCGCTCCTTGTCGGATAAGGCGGTCACGTACTCGACCGGCGACTTGCCGTCGATCCGGGCGAGGAGCAGGCCGGGCAGCAGGCTCGCCGTCCGCGCCTCCAGCTCGCTCCGCGGCTCCCAGGACACCTGCGCGAGGTAGGTCCCGGCCAGCGCCGCGAACGCGGCGAGAAACCCGGATGCCGCTTCCGGCGTCCACAGGCATTTGAGCAGCAGGTGGTTCAGGCAGAAGGCGAGGTCGAAGGCGGGATCGCCGTACCAGGCGCACTCGGCGTCCAGGAAGATCGGACCGTCCGGGCCGAGCATGATGTTCTTGGGGCTGACATCGCCATGCACCAGGGCGAGCTTGGTCGTGGCGGAGCGGCGGGCGATGCGCCGCAGCGGGGTCGCCAGCGCAGGGTGGGCCGCGGCCGTGGCCAGGAGATAGGGCTCGAGCCGGATGTCGTGGAAGATCGCGTCGGTCGGGAACAACGCCGCGAGGTCGGGGCGCGACGCGGTCGCGGCATGGATGCGCCCCAGCCGCGCGCCGACTTCCATCGCCGTCTCCGGGTCCGCCTCGCCGGAGCGCAGCACCTCCTTCCACAGCCGGTGCCGGCGCGGCTCGAGATAGGCCATGACCAAAGCGCCGCCGGCCCGGTCCTCGTACAGGAGCTCCGGCACCGCCTTTGGCACGACCGCGCCCGCGACCCGCATCCACGCGGCCTCGTAGCCGCTGCGCTCGACCGGTGCCCGCCAGTCCGCCTTCACCCTGAGCTGCGCCAGCGCCCGCTTGACGCACACCGCCCGCTGCCGCAGCCGCACCAGCCAGATGTCCGAGGAAACCCCGCCGGTCAGCGGCTCGCCCTCGGGCTCGTCGCCGAAGTCGAGCAGTCCCGCTCGCCGCAGCACGGCGAGGATGTCGTTGGGCACCGCTTGCATCGCCCGCGACCCTTACCAGCAGCCCCGCCGCGCGGCCAGCGCGGTGCCCTTGCCGGGGGCGAGGGCGGTCTGGCGCTCGACCGGCGCCTGGTGAATAACCGGCATCGGTTCGGCATCGAGGAGAGTGCGCTTGCGTCGCCGGTCGGCCAGGGTGCGAGATCTCGCCACCATCCTTCTCGCCACGCTGCTCGCTGCGAGCGCTCCGGCAGTCGCCGAAGCGTTGCGGGCTCAGCTTTTCCTGATCGATGCGAACGGGCCCACCGGCCGGGCCGGCGAGATCCTGATCGCCGACAGCCCCGACGGCGTCCGCCTGCTGGTCGAGGTGCGCAACCTGCCGCCGGGGTCCTACCGTCTTCAGATCCACCGCGGCAGCGACTGCGGTCCCGGCCCCGACGACACGGGCGCCATGGCGGCCGGTGTCCTGGCGGGCGAGCCCTGGGCGCCTGCCGACGGCACGGGCGAGGCAGGCATGGTCGAGGACCAGCCGCCGCCGCTCGAGGGGGCCTCCACCACGCCCTTGGAGCTGCCGGAGCTGCAGGTGCGCGACGACGGTCACGGCTATGCCGAGATCGTGCTGCCGGAGATCTCCGACGCACTGCAGCTCTGGTATCGCAGCTTCGTCGTCCACACGCCGGATGGCGCGCGCGTCGCCTGCGGGGTCGTGGGCTGATCAGCCCTGGCGCCGCCAGACGCCGTTCTGCATCGCGTAGGCGGGCAGCTGATCATAGGCCACGGCGGTCAGCGCCATGACATAGCCGGAGCCGGCGGTGACGCTCGGGGTCAGCGTGTCCAGCGGCACCGCGGCCGTTTTGGCTCCTCGGCCGAACAGCCGGTCGAACTCGACGACCGCGTGCGCGGTTCGGCCGCCCTGCTCGAACGCGACGTCACGGATGGTGCCCAAGCGGGCGCCCGTGCCGTCGTCGACCGGCTGTCCGACCAGCTTCGCGACCTCGAAGCCGACCGGCAGCAGCTCCGGGGCCTCGCCGGGGCCGAGCGGCTTGAGGGTCTCGGGGGCGGTCGGAGTCACGGTCTCCTTGCCCGAAGGGGCCTGCTCCGCGCCGCGGACGGCCTCCTCGATGAAGTCCCGGACCCGCTGCGAATCGCGCGCCTGATCCTGCTCGACGCCGCGCAGCGCCTCCTCGACGATGCTCTGGCCACTCGACTGGGCGTGCACCGTCCCTCCAGCCGCGGCGGTCAGGGCCAATCCGATGGCGATTGCCAGACCTCGATGATGCATCTTCTCTCTCCTTGCCCTGTCGTCCTGGTCAACCAGCGGCCGACGACGCGGTTGCCCATGGCGAGGGAGCCCACGGGTGGATGACGCGTTGACAGGGCGGGCCCTTCCCACGGAGATCGAGATGCGCATCGCCTTCCTCTGTGCAACCGCAGTCGTCCTCGTCGGCGGTGGCGCCCAGGCGCAACCGTTCACGGTCACGATGCACGCGATCGACCAGCAGGGCGTCGGTGAGCCGATCGGACAGATCGAGATCGGTCAGAGCTCGGAAGGGGCCACCCTGACCGGCACGCTGAACGGCCTGCAGAACGGTGAGCATGGCTTCCATGTGCACGCCGACGGCGACTGCGCTCCCGGGCCGAACGATGCCGGCGAGATCGTGGCCGGGGGTGCTGCCGGCAAGCATTGGGATCCCGATCGGACCGGGATGCACCAAGGGCCGGCAGGCAACGGTCATCTGGGCGATCTTCCGGTTTTCGCAAGCCAGGGCGGCACGACCCACGTCGCGGTCACCGCGCCCCGCATCACCGACCTGTCGCAGCTCCACGGCAAGGCGCTGATGGTCCACGCCATGGGCGACAACTATGCCGACGAGCCGAAGCCCGATGGCGGCGGCGGCGTGCGCGTGGCGTGCGGGGTGATCGAGTAGCGGCACTGCTCATCGCGCACCGAGCGCGAACCCCCAGGCCAGCACGACCATGCCGAGCGCGACCGCACCGTAGATCGACTGCGCCCGCTCGCCGTTCGGCACCTGATCGGACCAGTGCGCCAGCGCCCACCCGAACCCTGCGCCGACGAGGAACCCGAGCACGTGCGCGCCCACGTCGGTGCGCTCGCCGCCGAAACCGAAATGGACCAGCAGGAGAATGCCCGCCCCGATCGGTGCCAGACGGCGCAGGTTCAGATGGCCCTCGATCCAGCGGCGACGCCGCGTGTAGCCGGAGACGATGCCCAAGGCGCCGAACACGGCGGTCGAGGCTCCGACCGCCGTGTAGTCGGCCGCGCGGAGCAGGCCGGAGAGCAGATTGCCCACCGTTCCCGCGAGCAGGATCGCGAGCCATGCCAGTCCCGGCCCGACCAGCTGCGCCGCGAGCGCGCCGAAGACGAGGCCGGCCGCGATGTTGCCGAGCAGATGGCCATGGTCGACATGCAGGGTGAGCGCGGTCACCGCACGCCACCACTGTCCGTGATCGATCAGCCCGCCCCGGGCGGCGCCGGCCGCGAGCCAATCGACCGACCACAAGTCCCTGCGCTCGGCGCCGAAGAACAGCAGGAGGACCAGCGCATAGACGATCGCGGCCGGCCAGCCCGCCCATATCCGACCCTGGCGAGCCGCCGCTCGACGTCGCGGCGCGTTCTCGCGCTCATAGGCCTTCAGATGCCATCGGGCTGCTTCGACGTCGTCCGCCGGGACCAGGAGCGCCACGCCGCCCGGAGCCGCCGCCAGCCGGCAGCCGATCTCCATCGCGGCGAGCACCAGCGCCAGCTGCTCGGCCTCCCGCCAGCTGCCGCTCCGTCGCACCTCCTCGAACTCGGCCATCCCGAACGTCGATCGCCCGATCTTCACAGCTCCGCATTGCTCAGATGGGGCTCCGCTCGATGGCTGCAGCCGCCTGGCAGCAATTTTCGTGTGTGCCCGGCCCTGTCGGCCGTCGGGGCTTGATCGGGCCGCGAGATCTGCTGGCGCACCCGGCAGGACTCGAACCTGCGACCCTCCGCTTAGAAGACAGAGGGCGATGGCCATCACGAAGTTTCAGCAGCCATCATAGGGCTCGCTTTCTCATATATTTAGGCTTAAACCCTCCGTCAGTTGGAAGCAAGAGCCCTCACTGGGAAGCAGGAAGTTGCTTCCCAATCTGCTTCCCGAACTGCGCGAGCGAGACGGCGATGAAGCTGACCAAGGCGACTGTGGCGAAGCTTGCCGTTCCAGACGGTAAGAGCGAGGCGATCTTCTTCGATGAGGATATGCCGGGATTTGGGCTACGCCTGCGCGCTGGCGGGTCGGCGGTCTGGATCACGCAATACCGCATCGGCGCAAAGCAGCGCCGGGTCACGCTCGGCAAGCTCGCGACACTTGATCCCGATCGCGCCCGCAAGGCCGCGCGCGAGGTTCTGGCGAAGGCGGATCTCGGCCAGGACGCGCAGGCGGAGCGCCGTGAGAGCCAGGCGAGAGCGGCCGTCACCTTCGGCTCCGTGGTCGACCTCTATCTGAAGCGCGCGGTGGTGCATCGGAAGCCCAAAACCGTCGCTGAATGCCGCAGGCATCTGGAGCGCGATTGGAGAGCGTTTCATCAGCGGCCCGTTCACGCGATCGAACGGCGCGACGTGGCCGCACGCCTGCAGACCCTAGCTGATGAGCACGGTCCGGTAGCATCGAACCGCGCTCGTGCTGCCCTGAGTGCCTGCTACGGCTGGGCAATTGGCCAGGGCCTTGCCGATGCAAATCCGGTCGTCGGAACCAACCGCGTAGGCATCGAGCGCGAACGGGAGCGCGTGCTAACGAGCGAAGATATTGTCACCATCTGGCCGCACCTGGGCGAGGAGGATCACGCGCGGATCGTGAAGCTGTTGCTGCTGACCGGCCAGCGGCGGGGCGAAGTTGCGGGTCTGGCTTGGTCGGAGGTCAGTTTCGATCGCGCGTTGTGGTCCCTTCCTGCGGCGCGAACGAAGAACGCCTTACCCCACGATGTTCCCTTATCGCCGCAAGCGGTCGCGATCCTCTCGGCTGTTCCGCGCCGCGAGATGCGAAACCTCCTATTCGGCGAAGGCGACGGACCCTTCTCGGGCTGGTCCCTGGCAAAGAAGAGGTTGGATAGGCGAATCGCTCGTGCCCGAGCCGAGGCCCGTCTCGGACGGCCGCTCCTGACAGGCGAGCAGCCGCAGACGGCCGACTTCCTGACACCCTGGACGCTGCACGACCTTCGGCGGACCGTGGTCACCGGCATGAATGAGCTGGGCATCCAGCCGCACATCGTCGAGGCGGTCGTGAACCACGTCTCAGGCCGGGCAAAAGCCGGTGTCGCCGGCGTCTACAACCGTGCCACCTACGCCACCGAGAAGCGGATGGCGCTGCAGGCCTGGGCGGATCACCTAGACGAGGTTCTCGGGCTCGGTGAGCGGAAGGTCATACCGATGCGCGCATAGTGCTCGATCTGCTATGTTCGCCTTGGGCGCGGCTAGGTCTGGCCGCCGAACTCGGGTCACTGTCCACCCGACTGCCGCGCCCATCGTCACCGTGGACAGGCGCGAGGACAGCGCGTGCGTTACCTTGAAAGCTTCTTCATTCGTGCTGAGCCGATCATAAGTGAATGGGCCGAAGCGGAGGGTGCGAGTCCGGAAAAAATCCTCCGTCGGCTATTTAATTTTGGAAAGAAAGGGTTGGTGTTCGATGATTTTTGCTTCCGGCGGACATCCGACAAGTGCATCATCGGGCTGGCAAGAATAAGTCATATTGCGCTACTTCTCCAATCTGATAATGCGATACAGCGCAGAGATGGAGAGGCGGCGTTCAAGGATTTGCAGGTCTCAATTGACGCAGTTCAGGATTTTTGCCGCGTCACTCACACACGCCTCCCAGACAGTGCCCTCATCGGCCAAGCGCGTAGCGCCTGGACCGACTATGTTTCCACAGTACCGCCTGATCGAGCACCAACTGAAGGCGAACTTGAGTGGATGCGGGTCTTCCGAACCGCAGCAGGGCCATCACGAGTCGAGAAGAGAGCGGCTGCGTCGATAAGCCTGAGCAAGGTTCGTGGATTCCCACCTAGCCGAAAGTCACCGCGAGAGATCCATGAGATGTCTGGCTGCGCCCATGGAACTGCCGCATCGGAGGGTCAGCCACCGGTGTCTGCAAGCGCGCCTTCGGCGCCCGCCGAGGCAACTACCAAGGATAGATCTTCGACGAGATCAGCGAGGAAATGGAGAGGGTACGTCGAGAAGGACAATGAGATTATACCTTGGGTTTTGGCGCTGATGGATGAGAAAGGTATCTCCTGCAACGCCGCAGTTGAAAAGATTCCTGACGATCGTCTCGCAGGGACGGGTACTCCTGAGAGCCGACGCAAGCGAATCTACAAAAGAATTCCGAAAACTCCAAACCGGTAGAAAATTCTACAATCAAATCCAATGACGGACGCCGTCCCATGGCGGCAATAGAAGACCCGTGAAATCTCCTGCCACCGTAGCGAGGTTAGCGTGGTCAAGAAGATCCAGCCCCCCAGTGATGAGGTCGACGACAAGCCTACCGAGCCTGTCGATTGTCTTGCCTCTTTGCCGGCCGACATCGTGCGCTTCCGGGTCCTCTCCCCGCAGCAGACTGCGCGGCTGCTTGGTCTGAGTGAGGCGACGCTTGAGAGGATGCGGAAGCTCAAGTCGGGGCCGTAGTGTTTGGTCCTGTCGCCGCGGCGCATTGGGTATCGTGCCGCCGATGTTCTGCAGTGGAGCGAGGAGCGCGCTGCGGCTGGCCACGAGGCCGCCTGATCATGCCCCAGACGTGCAAACGCCGCCCGGCCAGGGGCGGCGTTGCGGTTCATTCGCTTGGCGGCGATGGGCTGCACTCTACTGGATTTGACCTCCAGCATCCAGACTCCGATTTGCCCACGTCTACGCTCGCCACCCGCTGGCTGCAGCGTCGGTATCGCCTCTCGGCCGCGATGGCCGCGGCGGTCGCATGTGCCTCCGGGCTCGGAGGCGTGGCGCGATGACTGGCCGCCTGCATGTCCGTGCACATCTCCGACCGAAGCCCCGCAAGTCGGTACTGCGCAGGGACGAACTGCCCCCTGACCTGGTCGGGCGATATCCCGGACGCATGCGTGAGCTGAACGCCGTCATCATGGACGTGTTCGTCGGCTCGGGCCGACCGGGGCGCGGCTGGGATGGGTGGGAGGTCCGCGATCTCTGGCTCGAGGAAGCCGAGGCGTTGCCGTGGGAGGGCGAGGCATGAACTCTCGCCCAAACTACATCCCACCTGACCGCATCCACATTCATGGCGAGTACAAGGGCGTGCTGCTGGTCCGGCGCTGGCGGAAGCGCTGCGCGGAGCTGGCACGCGGCCCTGAGGACGTGCCGCTAGACGAGCTGCGGCGGCTTCACAAGGAGTACCGGCTCCGATTCATTGATCGACCCGACCATGTCCAGGTCATCGTCGTCGAGCCCAGTGCGCCGGGGCGGTTCTAATGGGCGCGGCCGAAGATCCTGTAGCCGAGTTTCAAGCTGCCATGGCGCGGGACGGGATCGCGTTCAATGGCACGCCGATCGGCGACGGCCGGCTGCGCCGCTTCGATGTCGAGGGAGATCGGAAGGGCAGCAAGACCGGCTACTATACGCTGTACCTCGATGGCTACCCGGCCGGGATCTACGGCTGCTGGAAGCGCAACGTCAAATTCACTTGGAAGGCCAACGGCAAAGACCTGAGCGACTTCGACGTTGCGAAGATGATGCGCGACGTTGAGGCCGCTCGGAAGCAGCGGGAGCGCGAACAGGCCAAGCATCAGAGGACAGCCGCCGAAGACGCGGCAATGCTCTGGGCGTCCTACTCGGAAGCCCCGCCCGACCATCCTTACCTCGTGCGCAAGCAGGTTGCTCCGAACGGGGCAAGGATCGACGGACAGGGCCGGCTCGTGCTCGCCATGTGTGAGCCGGGCGGGGCGCTCTGGTCGCTGCAGACGATCGCCGCCGATGGCGAGAAGCGGTTCCTTCCGGGCGGTCGCAAGCGCGGCTGTGCGTTTCTGATCGGCGAGCCGAGCGACCGGATCGTCATCGCCGAGGGCTTTGCAACTGGGGCTAGTATCCACGAAGCCACCGGTCTCTCCGTGGCCGTCGCCTTTGATGCCGGGAACCTGGAGCCAGTTGCGAGAGCACTCCGCGAGCGCTGGCGTCACGCCAAGATCGTGATCGCTGCCGACAGTGACTGTGAGACCCGCGAGCCCATCGAGAACCCCGGTGTGCACTTCGCCAAGCTCGCAGCGACGGCAATCCGCGCTACGGTAGCCCTACCAGCATGGCCCGATGGCCGCGCCGAGAAGCTCGACTTCAACGACCTCGCCGTAGCTGAAGGCAACGGGGCCGTCGCTGCGGTGATCCTTGCAGCGTTTCTGGAGCCGGCAAGTGAGCCCGAGCCCGAGGTCCGCACAGAAGCTTCGCCGGTCCCTGATGAGGACTGGGAGCAGCCGCTCCTCGCCGCCATCGCCGAGATGAACACAACGTACTTCGTGGCTGCCATGGGTGGCACCACGAGGATCGCCAGCATCGTTCGTGATGACACGCTCAATCGCGATCGGCTGGTGTTCTCGCGCGACACCGATGTTCGCCTGCTGTTCGCCCATCGCCACTTCAAAGTCGGCGAGACCCAACGCGGCTACGACATCGTCAAGGGTCAAGGCGACGCGTGGCTCAACCACCGCGACCGCCGGACCTACCGCCAGATGGCGATGATCATCGGCCAGCCATGCCCGCCCGATGTCTACAATCTGTGGCGCGGGTTCGGCATTCTGCCCGCAGCGGGTTCGTGGTCGACCATCGAGGCGCACCTGCGCTCGGTCGTCTGCTCGGACAACTCCGAGCACTACTCGTGGCTGATCGGGTGGCTCGCCTACTGCGTTCAGCATCCTGGGCAGCAAGCCGAGGTCGCCGTGGTCCTGAGGGGTCTGAAGGGCGTCGGCAAGGGCATGGTCGGCCAGCTCCTGATGCGGATCTTCCGGGATCACAGCCTGCACATCACCCACTCAAAGCACCTCCTCGGACACTTCAACGCGCACCTGGTCGACGCGCTGTTCCTGTTCCTCGACGAGGCATACTGGGGCGGAAACAAAGAAGGCGAAGGCGTCCTCAAGGCCCTGATCACCGAGCGCACGCTTATGATCGAGCCGAAAGGCGTCGACTCGTTTCCGATGCCGAACCGGCTCAAGATCCTGATGTCGAGCAACAATGATTGGGTGGTCCCGGCCACCGCCGATGAGCGCAGGTATTTTGTGCTTGACGTGCCAGAGACGAAGAAGGGCGACAAAGCCTACTTCACCGCGGTGGCATTGGCCATTGACGGCGACGAGCTGCCGGCCCTGCTCGACCACCTGCTCAAGCTCGACCTCAGCGAGTTCGACCATCGCAACCCGCCGCACACCGCGGGACTGAACCGGCAGAAGCTCATCGGCGGCGATAGCCTCCAGAAGTTTTGGGCGGATTGCCTGACGGCCGGCATCATCGTGAATGCAGAGATCGATGATGACTGGCCATCGTCAGTCCGGTGCGACGATCTCCACAGTGCATACATTGAGCACGCCCACGCCCACGGCGACCGTCATCCGCTGACCGCCGAGCAGATGAGCGTCCGGTTGCGCAAACTCTGCCCCGGCGAGCAGCTAAAGGTCATCCGCCCTCGCACCCAGGACGGCACGACCACTCGCCCCCGGCACTTCGCCCTGCAGAGCCTCGACGAGCACCGCCACGCTTTCCTCGAGGCCATGAATATCGAGCAGTACGAGTGGCCCGTGGTGGAGACCAGCTCGTGAAGGGCGGGTGGCGGGTGCGCATGGCTCAAGCACTCAGGCGCGAGCGGCTTCTGCAGGATTTCGTCGGGTTTCCGGAGCCTGTGGTCCAAGCTGGTCCGGGCTCTGGTCCAAGCACATCGGCGCCGAAAACCCAGCAAACATGCGGGTCGGTCCAGATGGTCCACGTGGTCAAGGCACCTGAACCGGTGTGGGCAGAAAACACGAGGAGCGCGAGCGAGGATCAGAAAGGGACGCCAAGGGAAAAACAGCCCCAGTCAGGATGTTCCTCGCACGGACCTTCTTTTCACATGGACCACATGGACCGCTTGGACCAAGCGAGCAACGGCGCGGCTTTTCCCGGTCCAAGCACCCTCCCTTCGCCTGGCCCACCTGGACCGGCACCCGCCTGGATCGACGATCGCACGTGGTGCTCCCGCATCGGTGCCGCCGGACCGGTAGTCGCCCGGCGCATGGTCCTCCGCGAATGGGTCGAGGCTGCCGGCGGCTGGTCCGATGCCGGCGCCATCTACCTGCTGACCAGCCTGCCGAACTGCCTCGCGCTGGCGACGCTAAAGGCACACGCGCGATGCCTCGGGCTACCGGTAACGGACGACGCTGAGGTTGGGCGCCTGCTCGCCGCCGGCCAGCGCGCTGCCAATCCAGACCTCGCGACCGATCCCGCCGAGCTGATGCTGCAACCAGGTGGCCAGTCATGACCGACGACGGCCTCCTCATCGCCGCCATCATCCTCGCCGTGCTTGTGGCGTGGGCGAGCGGAGCGCGGCCGTGACCCACGCCGCCGCCCGCCACCGCGAACTCGACCGCCGCGCTGCGCTGGCCATGGGCGAGCAGCCCGGTCACGCGCTGCTGCGCTCCCGCAACCGCCTGAAGGACATGCGCTCGATGAGCGATCGCAAACCCCGCGTCCTGCTGCTCGAGGTCGAGATCCGAACCTCCGAGCGCACCGGCCGGCATTGGTACTCGGCCTGGCTGGGCAAGGCCCGGCTGATTGGGTTCGAGGCCGAGGAGCCGAACGATCGCGGACACCGCGTGATCCGCTTCTACGTCGAGGAGCCGGCCGGCACGCCAGCCGCCCGCCAGCGCCCGCCACGTAGCGATGCGGGCTCCGCGAGTGCCGAGGTGCCCACCAGCGCTGCCGGCCGTCCTGGCATCTCCTACAGGGCGCCACAGCCGGAGAGTGCCAGAACCCGCCAGGAACGCGTCGCAGGTGAGATCCTGCGCGAGCGCGGCG
Source organism: Geminicoccaceae bacterium (assembly GCA_050246385.1). Taxonomy (GTDB): domain Bacteria; phylum Pseudomonadota; class Alphaproteobacteria; order Geminicoccales; family Geminicoccaceae; genus Benzoatithermus. The sequence continues at coordinate 4,562 of JBFWWD010000013.1, read as the reverse complement.
ACGAGGAGGTGCTGAATGACTCGCTGCCCTTCTGACGTGGAGGCGCGCATTCCCCGCGCTGTAACGCGAGGCCGGCCATTCCAGCCCGGCAATCCCGGCAAGCAGAAGGGTACCCGGCATCGCATCACGAAGGCCATGCAGGAACTGCTCGACGGCGAGAGCGAGGCGCTAACGCGTAAGGCCATCGAGATGGCGCTGGCCGGCGATCCGGTGGCTCTGCGGCTATGCATGGACCGCCTCCTGCCAGTGCTCCGCGAGCGCCCGGTGAGCGTCGCCCTGCCGCCCATGACGACCCCGAAAGGCGCCGTCGCCGCCAGCGCTGCGCTGATCGAGGCCGTGGCCGGCGGCGAGATCGCACCGGGCGAGGCGCGCGAGCTTGGCCGACTGATCGAGCTGCATCTCAAGGCCGTCGAGGTGCACGAGCTTGAAACCCGCCTGGCGGCCCTGGAAGCGAGGCAGAAATGACCATGTCCCTGGAGCGGCGCCTCGGCGCCGTCGAACGCCGCATGGGCGTTGGCACCGGACCATTGACCGACTTCTCGGACGCCGACCTGCTCGCCGCCATCGAGTGGGTCTGCACCGCACTGGGCGATGCCGGCAGCGAGACGCTCGCCCGCGAGGACGAGGAGGAGGCGAAGCTGAAGGCCCACTACGAGCGCCCGGACATCGCCCGCCGCCCGGACATCGAGGAGGGCTGGCGCTGGCCTTATCAGCGGGCGCGCGCGCTCTCCTGGGAGCGCCGCACCTCCTATGCTGGCCCGGACTCGGCAGCCACGCCCGAAGAGCTGCAGACGAAGATCAGCGCCGCGCTGGCGACCATGCGGAGGGCGTCATGACCGCTACGTTTGACCGTCGTATTGCGCGCCTGGAAGCCAGCGAGGCTCTGCCCCTGCGCCAGCGCTATGTCTGGCTGCAAAGCCCCAGCGATCCCGTGCCCGAGCCTGAGCCGGGCGAGCAGATCGTCGTCGTCCATTGGATCTGGGATGAGGAACAGCACGCAGAGACATCGCGATGAGCGGCCTCTTCATCCGCATGATGATCCCCGGCCTGCCGATCACGTCGCCCGACCCGCTGGCGGTCGGCCTGGGCGGCTCGGAGACCGCCGGCCTGCAGCTCGCGGCCGAGCTGGCACGCCAAGGGCATCGGGTCGAGATCGCCTGCAACACTCCTGAGCCGTTCACCTGGCGCGATGCGCGGCTCCAGCACGGGTTCAATAGAGTGGAACTCGCCCAGCCCTATGATCTCCTTCTTGCCCAGCGTGCTCCCAACCTGCTGAAGGAGCGCGGCGGAGCCAGGGCTGCGTTCCTCTGGCTGCACGATCAGCCCGGCCCCGGTGTGCGCGGCTGGGTCGAGGAAAGTGGACCACGCCCTGATCGCTTCCTGTTCGTCAGCCGGTGGCATGCGGAGCAGCACCGAGCGCTGGCGCTCGATCTAGCCGACCGATTCACCGTGATCCGCAATGGCATCGACCTCGACCTGATTGCTGACGCCGCGCAAGGCGTGGAGCGCGACCCATTCAGGATCGCCTATATCAGCCGGCCAGAGCGGGGCCTGGATGTTCTCCTTACCAGCGTCCTCCCGCGGCTCCTCGCGGCCGAGCCTCGGACAAGCCTTTCCATCGCTGCCTATGCATCGGGTCTGCCTGCCGAAGGCTGCTACGAGGAGGAGCTTTACAGTCGGCATCGCGGCGCCGGGGAAGCCGTGACCTGGCATGGCGGCTTGGGCAAGCGGGACCTCTACCGGCTGCTGGCCGGATGTGGGCTAGTTCTCTATCCAACGCCGGCGCCGGTCCTGCCGGGCTTTGCTGAAACCTCGTGCATCGCCGCCATGGAGGCGATGGCCTGCGGAGCGGTGTGGGTCTCGACCGACCGCGGCGCTCTGCCCGAGACCGTCGGCGATGCGGGCGTGCTCGTTCCGATCGGCGATGCCACACATGCCGGCCATCCCGATGCCGTTGATGCGATGGCGGCCGCCGCATTGCGGGTCATGCGCGAGCCGGAGCATGCCGAGCGGCTGCGCATGGCTGGGCTTGCCCGAGCCGCAGGGTTTGGCTGGGCGCCGGTGGCGGAGCAACTCGTCGAGCTGGCGCGGGCCGTGCCTGAGCCCCCGCGCAGCGTACCGGCGCCGACTACTGTCCGGTCCAAGGGGCATGTCGCGATTGCCACACCGGTGTACGGGCACCTCATGCACGCCGCCTGCACGCGGTCCCTACTGCACACGTCCGCCCGGCTGGGTGCCGCTGGCTACGGCGTGAGCTGGCTGACGAACTCGCTCAGCTCGATCCGGCACGCCCGCAACCAGCTCGCTGCTTTGTTTCTCGAGCACGATGAGACAACGCACATCATGTGGGTGGATGCGGACTTGAGCTTCCCAGGCGATGCCGTCCTGCGGCTCCTGGCCCACGACGTCGATATGATCGGCGGGATCTATCCGTTCAAAAAGCTTCCTCTCGAATACGGCTTCAGTCCGGCTTCAGACGACCATGGCAACACGCGCCAGCTGGCAAGCGGGGCGGTCGAAGCCGAGGTCGTTCCCGGTGGCTTCGTCCTGGTGCGGCGTGAGGTCTTCCTGGCGATAATCGAGGCGTTCCCCGAGCGCGCGCTGGCGCGCAGTGCGCAGCAGCGGCATCAGAGCGGGCTTGTCCCGTGGTGGTTCGACTTCTACCCGGAGGTCATCGAGAACGGCATCCTCGTGACCGAGGACTTTGCCTTCTGCCGCGCTTGGCGCTCGATCGGCGGTACTGTCTGGGCCGACCTCAGCATCCGGCTGACCCACCACGGCATGCATGCCTTCGTCGGCGATCCATTGGATCTGATCCAGGCCGAGCCTGCGGAGGCGGTCGCCGCATGAGCCCGGTCCGCCTGTTCATCGGCACGCCGGCCTACGGGGGGCGCGTGACCGTCGACTACACCACATCGCTCGCCGCAACCTTGCTGACCATGGATGCGGCCGGCATCAGCGGCGAGTGGTCGCTTGGAGACTATGGCGCGCTGATCGGTGCAGCGAGAAACCGGATCTGTGCCGAATTCCTCGCCAGCGACTGCAGCCATGCCCTGTTCGTCGACGCTGACATCAGTTGGAAACCGGCCGCCGTGCTGCGGCTGATCGAGCATGATCTGCCCGTCGTTGGTGCGCTGGCGCGAGTGAAGGGCGATAATGCCGGGTTCGACTACCTGCGTCTGTCAGGCGCCTCACCCGACGAGCGCGGCTTGCTTGAGGTGACCACCATTGGCGCCAGCTTCGTGCTCGTGCGCCGCGATGCGCTGCAGACCCTGATCGAGACAGGTCGAGCGGCCAAGGTGGAAGCATCGACCGGGATGTACGTCATGCCCGCCGCGCTGCGCCCCTGGCTCTACGACTTCTGGCCCAGCGGGCTGGTGCAGGGCCGCTATCTGTCGGAGGACACGGGGTTCTGCGTGCTGTGGAAACAGGCTGGTGGCCGGATCTTCGCCGACCTCTCCATCCAACTTCGCCACCACGGCGCACGGGTCTTCGACGGCGATCCGATGGCTGCGTTCGCGCTTGAGCCATGCACGGGTGAGGCGGCGTAGGGACATCCACCTGGTGGCAGTGTGCGGTTGAAATTCACCGCGGCGCCACGATCGCAAATCAGTATGTGAGAAATCTCACACCTCTCTGGCTTGCTCACGGATAAGGGTGCGACATGCGGCGCGCAGGGTGAACCAATGAGCGAGCCGTAGGCAGCTGCACGAATAGAGGAGCAAATGAAAGCAATATTCCTCTTACCATTAATCGCTTTCGCACCGACCTCTGTTCTGGCCGAACGTATTGGCCCTACGCAATGTAGAATTATTACCCCCGATAAGGTGCAAGACCAGGGAAACACAATCTACCTGCGCGGCCCAGGCTACGCTCACCTAAAATGTCCGTTCACGGAGAGCATGAGAGGGTACACGATATACTACTATGACGAAGACGGAAAGGCCGGCGCTCATTCCGTCAAGGCCTGGGTTCAAGATGTGCAATTCACTAATCCAGGTGTGAATCTCGATTATCGAGAGAACTTTCACTCGAACTGCAACTTTGCCTCTAACCTGAAGAAAACGTCCGAACCAGCAATTGGTCCCGCAAATGTTCCTTGCCCATTCACAGTCACTCAGGGTTCGTTTCAGCACTTTCACATCGAACTCTGGTCCAAGGTGAAAGCCGTCGCTAGGGCGCGCTTCATGGGCATCGAGACATGGTGATCCCGGCGTGACGTCCATCCAACCCGGACGCATTCCTCCTCCGAGATCAAAAGAGCAGCCGAGGGCGTCAACGCCCGCCCGGCCTGACTCTTAGCGCCGAATGCCCTGACCGTTGGGGCCGTTCAAAGATAGAAGTCCGTGGCAGTTAGCGTCTTACTTCCCGTCAGCTGGATTTCGAACTCGCTGGCGGCATCGGCGTCGTTGCTGGCGCGGATGATGGTGTTGCCGCCCGAGGTGAAGTAGCCCACCTCGCCGGGGCCGGTGAGTGCTGAGCTGCCGACCCAGCGGAAGGCCTGGTTGCCGGCGAGACTGGTGTTCGCATCGATGCCCATCAGGTCGATCCTGTCGACCAGA
>JBFWWD010000012.1:0-43034 GCA_050246385.1 Geminicoccaceae bacterium | reverse complement strand
ATATGATGCGGTCTCGCGGCTGCGCGACAGCCAGCTCGGCGATCCGCGCGTCCAGGACATCCGGCACTACATCCGCAAGGGCGTGCACTGGCAGGCCTTCGCCGGCGAGGATCGTGCGGTCGTCCTGATCGACGAGATCGACAAGGCCGACATCGAGTTCCCGAACGATCTCCTGCTCGAGCTCGATCGGATGGAGTTCGTGGTCTACGAGACCGGCGAGACGGTGACCGCCAAGCACCGCCCGGTGGTGATGATCACCTCCAACAACGAGAAGGAGCTGCCCGACGCGTTCCTGCGCCGCTGCTTCTTCCACTACATCCGCTTCCCCGATCGCGAGACCATGCGCCGGATCGTGGACGTGCACCATCCGGGTCTGCGCGACGAGCTGGTCAGGGAGGCGCTCGAGGCCTTTTTCGAGCTGCGCGAGCTGCCTGGGCTGAAGAAGAAGCCCTCGACCTCGGAGCTGCTCGACTGGCTCAAGCTGCTGATGGCCGAGGACGTCGGTCCCGAGGTCCTGCGCGAGAAGCGGCTGAAGAAGGCGATCCCGCCCCTGTTCGGGGCGTTGCTCAAGAACGAGCAGGACACCCAGCTGTTCGAGCGGCTGGCATTCATCGCCCAGCGCCAGGCGCGGTGAATGCTCGTCGACTTCTTCCTCAAGCTGCGTGCCTACGGGCTACCGGTCACCCTGCGCGAGCTCCTCGATCTTCTGGGCGTGCTTGAGACTCGGGTGATCTACGGCAGCCTCGACGATTTCTATACCGTGAGTCGCCTATGCCTAGTGAAGGACGAGACACAGTACGACCGGTTCGACTTGGCATTCCGCGATTTCTTCGAGGGCGTAGGCGGCCTTGCCGAGGTGCTGGGTGAGATCCCCTATGAGTGGCTGCGCAAGGAAGCCGAGCGACTCCTGTCCGAGGAGGACAAGGTCAAGATCAAGGGGCTCGGCTTCGAGGAGCTGATGCGCACCCTGGCGCAGCGTCTGGCCGAGCAGGAGAAGCGGCACCAGGGCGGCAGCAGGATGATCGGCACGGCCGGCACCTCGCCCTTCGGCGCCCATGGCTACAACCCCGCAGGCGTGCGGGTCGGGCAGGACGGGAGTCGGCACCGGCGGGCGGTTAAGGTCTGGGACGAGCGCCAGTTCCGTAATCTCGCCGACGATGTCGAGGTCGGGACCCGCAATCTCAAGGTCGCCCTGCGCAAGCTGCGCCGCTTCGCGCGCACCGGGGCGGCCGAGGAGCTGGACCTCGACGAGACGATCCGCGGCACGGCGCGCAATGCCGGCCTGCTCGACCTCCGCCTACGCCCCGAGCGACACAACGCGGTCAAGGTGCTGATGCTGCTCGACGTCGGCGGCTCGATGGACGACCATGTCCGCACCGTCCAGGAGCTGTTCTCGGCCGCGCGCAGCGAGTTCAAGCACCTCGAATATTACTACTTCCACAATTGCCCCTACGAATGGCTGTGGCGTGACAATCGCCGACGCCGTCAGGAGCGGATCACGACGGTCGACGTCCTGCACACCTATCCGGCCGACTATCGGGTGGTGATCGTCGGTGACGCCACCATGAGCCCCTATGAGCTGGTCGAGGTCGGGGGCGCCAACGAGCACTGGAACGACGAGCCGGGCGTCAAATGGCTCGCCCGACTGCGCGAGACCTGGCGGCGCACCGTATGGCTCAATCCCCAGCCCGAAGAGTGGTGGGAGGGCTACCAGTCGGTCCAGATCGTGCGGCGTCTGCTCGAGAATCGCATGTATCCGCTGACGCTCGCCGGGCTCGACGGCGCGATCAGGGCGCTGCGCTAGCCGCCGAGCCTGCCGGCCTCTCGATCAGATCGGCGCCTCCTGCTCAGGTCTCGCCGAGGATCGCCTTGCGGCGGGCCTGGTACTCGGCCGGGGTGATGTAGCCGCCGGCGGCGAGGCGATCGAGCTGGTTGAGCTGAGCCTCGATCGTCGCCGTGCTGGTCATCGGGACATAGGCAGGCGGTGGAGGCGGTGCGGGCGTGTAGTAGACGGGCGCGGGCTGCTCGTAGACCGTCTGCGTCTGCGGCTTCTCCGAATTGGACACCAGCGAGCCGAGCGCATAGCCGCCGAGGGCACCCCCGACCAGCGGTGCGGCCCAGTCGTTGTGGTGGGCATCGGCGGGTCCGGCGAGGGCGAGGCCGCCCGCGGCGAGGGCCGACACGACGACGAGACAGTAGCCGGCGCGCATTGCACGATCTCCCACGCCACATTGCTTGCGCGGCTTCCTAGCATCGGGCAAAGCAGCACGCCAGCGGCTGAACGCGGGAGGACGGGATGGCTCGGCACTGGATGGCGGCGATGGGGCTGCTCGGCGGGCTGGCGGCGGCTCCACAGGTCATGGCGGCGGAGCTTACGGCCGATTTTCTGCACGGGCGCTGGAGCACGGGCTCGGTCGACAACTGCAAGAACGCCGAGCATGAGCAAACCGTCTTCCGCGAGGACGGGACCTTCGCCACCGAACATGCCGGCAAGGCGCTGGCCGTCGGCTTCTGGACGGTGAATGAGGACCAGCTCGAGATGCACATCCTGTCCACCGAGGCCTCGTTGCCCAAGCCGCTCGCCGATGCGCTCCCGGGCGACTACCACGCGCTGACCGTGAACGGCCTCGCCTTCGACATTGCCCAGGACAAGTTCAAGCTGGTGCAGTCGATCGAGGGACAGGTCCGCGGGCTCGACATGGTGCGCTGCCCGGGGGAGTAGCGGCTCCTCCTTTCCCGGCGAGGGCTGCTCGATCCCGCTTGGCTGCGGGTACCTGTCGCATCGTAAGGTCGCAGCCTTTGAAGAAGAAAGTAGAACAAAATCGAGTGAGATCTCGCAATGATTGATATTGTGGATCCATTTATCGAAATGATGCTCGCCTCGTCTTGCGGGATGCGCCGTCTCCACTAGCGTGGAGACATGAATCATTTATTTCCGGCTTATCTGCTGATCCTCACTCTCGCGGGCGCGTCTCCCGCGCTCGCCGGCTCCGCCGTCGGTCGCGTCTCCGTCGTGGATGCGGACACGCTCGAACTGCACGGCGAGCGGATCCGGCTCGCGGCGATCGACGCGCCGGAAGCGCGCCAGACCTGCCGTCGCGACGGCAAGGTCTGGCCCTGTGGGCGCCGCGCCGCCTTTGCGCTGGCGGACTTCCTGGGCAGCCGCACCGTCACCTGTAGCTGGCGCACGCGCGACCGCTGGCGGCGGGCGGTGGCGGTCTGCACCGTGGGCAAGGTGGATGTCGGCGGCTGGCTGGTCGAGCAGGGCTGGGCGCTCGCCTATCGCCGCTACGGCAAGCAGTATGTGGCGGCCGAGGCGGAGGCGCGGGCAGCGCGGCGCGGCCTGTGGGCGGGCAGCTTCGTGCCGCCCTGGGCGTGGCGGCGCGGCAACGCAGGCGAGATCACGGCCGAGAGCTGGCCCGGGGCGTGACACTGGACCGCGCAAGGTTGGACGGGCTCGACTTGTTTCTCCGCGATCGGTCACCTATCCCCAGGGAAGCGGATCTGTGTCTCCTGGGAAGTCGCGGCATGCTGGCCAAGCTCAGCCCCTGGCACGGGCGTAAATATTTTCTCGACCGGATGACCCTGGGCGACCTGGTCGTCGCCTTCTTCACCCACTACTCGATCCTGGTCTATCTGGCGATCGCCGCCCTGGCGGTCGGCTATGCCGTGGCGACCGCCCCGGACTGGCGCGGGCCGGCGCTGGCGGTCCTCGCCGTCGCCATCCTCTATCCGTTCGTCGAGTACTCGCTGCATCGCTGGGTGCTGCATGCGCGCTGGCTCTACAAGAGCCCGCGGACCGCCAGGGTCTGGAAGCGCATCCACTACGACCACCACCAGAACCCGCACGACCTGGCGGTGCTGTTCGGCGCCCTCTACACCACCCTGCCGCCGATCTTCCTGCTCACCCTGCCGATCGGCTGGGCGATCGGCGGCGCTCCCGCGGCCGCCACGGCACTGGCCACCGGCTGCCTGATCTTCGCCGGCTACGAGTTCTGCCACTGCGTCCAGCACCTGCCGTTCACGCCCAGGAACGCGTGGCTGCGGGACATCAAGAAGCATCACCTCGCCCACCACTTCCACAGCGAGCAGGGCAATTTCGGGATCACGCTCGACTGGGTCGACCGGCTCCTGGGCTCCGGCTACGACACGCCGCGCGCGGTGCCGCGCAGCGCCACCACCCACAATCTCGGCTACGACGAGGAGGAGCGGCAGCGCTACCCGTGGGTCGGCGAGCTGTCCGCGAGCGACCAGGAGTATGCGGTGCTGCGCACGCGGCGGGCGACCTGATTCATCTTCCAGGGTCAATCATATGCGGCTGTCCGATGGATGGCCGCAAATCGTCTGGCCTCCGGGGGTCGTCTGCAACATGAGGCGTTCCCGGAGGACGGTCGAATCCCTGGCCCTTGCCCGGAGATCAGAACCCCGCCAGCCGCAGGGTGAGCACCATCAAGGTACCGCCGGCGAGAAAGGCCAGCACGGCTGGCCAAGCGAGCTCAGCGAGCCCGTGGCGCAGCCGCCGCTCGGCCCACTCGCAGCGGGCACGGGTTTCGGCCAACGCCTCGAGTGCCGCACGATGCTGGGCGTGAAGGTCGTGATCAGGCCGGGATGATCCAGGTAGAGCGATGCTACTCGGCATGATGTTCTCCCCTGCGCCTTCAACATCGAGCGGTTGAAGGCGTTCCTGTTCACGTTTTGTTCTTATCCTGGATCGAGGTCAATGCGGCGTGTTCCGCGTCCGGTCGTGCCGGGAGCGAGCGTTGCGGGTGAGCTACACTACTCGGCCGCCGCCGGGATCTCCGGCTCCTCGGCGACCGCGTCGTGCGCGGCGATCGCGGCCATGTTGAGGATGTCCGAGACGTGCGCGTTCATCGGCACGATCTGGACCGGCTTGGACAGGCCGACCAGCAGCGGGCCGATCACCGTGCCGCCGCCGAGCTGCTGCAGCAGCTTGGAGGCGATGTTGGCCGAATGCAGGGCCGGCATGATCAGGATGTTGGCGGGCTCGGTGAGGCGGCAGAACGGATAGAGCGCCATCAGCTCGGGGTCGAGTGCCACGTCGGCCGCGATCTCGCCGTCATATTCGAAGGTCACCTGGCGTCGGTCGAGCTCGACCTTGACCTCGCGCATGGGAGCGGCGCGCGTCACCGGCGGATCGCCGAAATTGCTGAACGAGAGCAGGGCCACGCGCGGGGTGAAGCCCATCCGCTCGACTGTGCGCGCGGTCTGGATCGCAATGTCGGCCAGCGTGTTGGTGTCGGGCAGCTCGTGGACCGTGGTATCGGCGATGAACACGGTGCGGCCCTTCGCGAGCATCACGGTGAGGCCGAAGACGCGGCTGCTGGGCCGCGGATCAATCACGCGACGGATGTCCTCGAGCGAGCTGTGATAGGTCCGGGTCAGGCCGGTGATCATGGCGTCGGCATGGCCGTGCGCCACCATGCAGGCCGCGAACACGTTGCGGCCCTGGTTCACCAGCCGCTGGCAGTCGCGGAACAGGAGGCCCTGCCGCTGCTGGCGGCGGTAGAGGAACTGGGCGTAGAGGCCGTTATGCTCGGACAGGCGGGCATTGTGGATCTCGATCCCCTCGAGATGCCCGATCCCCATGCCCTGCACGGTGCGCAGGACCTGCTCCTCGCGGCCGATCAGGATGGGCATGCCGAGCCCCTGGTTGCGCCAGGCGATGGCGGCCGAAATGCTCTTCTCCTCCTCGCCCTCCGCGAACACGATCCGTTTCGGATGCGCCTGCACCCGCTCGATGATCAGCTGCATCCGGCTGGCGGTCGGGTCGAGGCGGCTGCGCAGCTCCTGCCGGTAGCGCTCGAGATGGAGGATCGGGCGGCGCGCTACGCCGGTCTCCATCGCGGCCCGCGCCACGGCAAGCGGCACGGCGCTGATCAGGCGAGGATCGAACGGGGTCGGGATCAGATAGTCCGGGCCATAACGCAACCGCCGGCCGCGATAGGCGGCGGTGACCTCGTCCGGGACCTCCTCGCGCGCCAGGGCGGCGATCGCCTGCGCGGCGGCGATCTTCATCGCGTCGTTGATGGTCGAGGCGCGCACGTCCAAGGCACCGCGGAAGATGTAGGGGAAGCCCAGGACATTGTTGACTTGGTTCGGGTAGTCGCTGCGGCCGGTCGCGACGATCGCGTCCGCCCGGATCGCGCGAGCCTCCTCGGGCGTGATCTCCGGGTCCGGGTTGGCCATGGCGAAGATGATCGGTTTCTCGGCCATCGACGCGATCATCGCATCGGTGAACGCCCCCTTGGCCGAGAGGCCCATGACCGCGTCGGCGCCCACCAGCGCGTCGGCCAGGGTGCGCGCCTCGGTCGGCACGGCGTGGGCCGATTTCCACTGGTTCATGCCGGTCGGGCGGCCCTGCCAGATCACGCCCTGGGTGTCGCACAGGATCACATTGTCGTGCGGCATCCCCATGGCCTTGATCAGCTCGGCGCAGGCGATACCGGCGGCGCCGGCGCCGTTGACCACGAGCCGGGTGCGCTCGAGCGTGCGCCCGGTGAGGTCAAGCGCATTGATCAGGCCGGCGGCGGCGATGATCGCCGTGCCGTGCTGGTCGTCATGGAACACCGGGATGCTCATCAGCTCGCGCAGGCGCTGCTCGATGATGAAGCACTCAGGTGCCTTGATGTCCTCGAGATTGATGCCGCCGAAGGTCGGCCCCAGCAGACGCACGCCCGCCACGAACTCGGCGACGTCGGTGGTGTCGATCTCGAGGTCGATCCCGTCGATGTCGGCGAAGCGCTTGAACAGGACGGCCTTGCCTTCCATGACCGGCTTGGAGGCCAGCGCGCCCAGATTGCCGAGGCCCAGCACGGCGGTCCCGTTCGAGATCACGGCGACGAGATTGCCGCGGGCGGTGTAGTCGTAGGCGGCGTCGGGGTCCCTCTGGATCGCGAGGCAAGGGGCGGCGACGCCGGGCGAGTAGGCCAGGGACAGGTCGCGCGCGGTGGTCAGCGGCTTGGTCGCGATCACCTCGACCTTGCCGGGGCGGCCACGGGCATGCATCGCCAGCGCTTCCTCCGCCGTGACGCGATCGCCGGGCGCTGCCTGCTCCACGCCCTGCAGTCCCTGCTCGTCGCCGTTCATTGCTTGCCTCCCGACCCTTGCATCTTCTTGTGCGTCCGGGGCAATCCAGGCGCAAGCGCCCGACCACCATCTTGGCCCGCGCGGCGGCGCACACCACCTCAATGCGGGCATCCTCGACTAGCGGGACCACCCATGAACATCGCGCGCACGGGTCTTCTTCTGGCGGCCTTGACCGCGCTGTTCCTGGTGGTCGGCTATCTGCTGGGTGGTCGCGGCGGCGCCATGATGGCACTGCTGATCGCGCTCGGCATGAACCTGTTCGCGTGGTGGGGCTCGGACAAGATGGTCCTGCGCATGCACAATGCGCGGCCGGTCACCCGGGCCTCGGCACCGGAGATCCATGCCCTGGTGGCGGAGCTCGCCCAGCGCGCGGGCCTGCCGATGCCGGCGCTCTATCTGATCGAGACCGACCAGCCCAATGCGTTCGCGACCGGGCGCGACCCGCAGCACGCGGCGGTCGCCGTCACGCGCGGCCTGCTCCAGAGCCTGGGCCGGGACGAGCTCGCCGGCGTGATCGCGCACGAGCTGGCACACATCAAGAACCGCGATACGCTGACCATGGCGGTCGCCGCGACGATCGCGGGTGCAATCGGCTTTCTCGGCCAGTTCGCCTTCTTCTTCGGCGGCACGCGTGACGGCGAGCGGACCAATCCCCTGGTCGCGATCCTGCTGATGATCTTCGCGCCGCTCGCGGCGACCATCGTGCAGATGGCGATCTCGCGGACGCGGGAGTTCTCCGCCGACCGGCTGGGTGCCGAGATCAGCGGCATGCCGCGGGCGCTGGCGAGTGCCTTGCAGCGCATCGAGCAGCTCGCCACCGGCCGGGTGATGCCGACCGCCGAGCACAATCCGTCCTCGGCGCCCTTGTTCATCATCAACCCGCTGCGGCTGGGCGGGATCGACAACCTGTTCCGTACCCATCCCCGCACGGAGGACCGCATCCGGGCGCTGCTGGCGCTGGAGCAGTCGGGCTTCGCGGCGCCGGCCCAGGGCACTGGCGTGCGCTACGGCAGCGTCCCGCGCGCAGGGGGGCGGCGGGGGCCGTGGGCGTGAGCGCCGACAGCAGCGGTGCAACCGGGATTCTCAGGATTGCGACCGCATTCCCCACCCGTTCGATGTGCCGGGCGAGCCACGCCCCGTGTGCCGTCCGAGACGGACGAATTGGTCGAGCCGGGCCCGGCTCGACCGCAGTGCTGGGCGAGCCAAAAAAAAGCCCCCGCGCAGTTCTGCACGGGGGCAGCCTACCGACGGTGCGCAGGGAGGCACGCGGCCGTCGGGTGCGCTCGAACCGCCTCAGGCGGCGAGCGACTTGAACTCGTCGATGTTGGCCTGAACGCGCTTGGCGACCAGCTCGGCCACCCGCCGCTGCGCGGCCACGCTCAGATCCATGCCCTGCTTGCCGGCGGCGACCGCCTTCTCGGCGGCTGCCTTGACATCAGCCAGGATCGCATGCGGCTCCTTGGGAGCCTTGCCCGCCAGCAACGTCTTCACGCCGGCGACGGCTTCCTCGCAGAGGCCGTACTGGATGCGGCCGATCGCCTGCACGGCCTCGAGCAGCACATGCTGGGCCTCGTGCCACGCGGCGAGATTGGCGGTCTGCAGCCCATGAAGCGTGCCGAGATCGATGCTGGGCAGCTTCACCTCGGGAAGCCTGACCTCCGGCTTCGAGGGCTCGGCTGCCTTGACCTCGGGAGTGCTGGACGTCGTGGCCCTGGCCATCGAAGGATCTCCGTTGCTGCGTTGCACAATAAATAGCGCGCACAATCGGAACTGCAAGACGGTTTATTGTGCATCGCAGCATCGCCCCTGCGGTCGGTCGCCGCACCTTGCTCAGGCGGTCGGCGGTGACGATTCGCGATCAGACGGACTGCAGGAGATCCCAGCCAGCGCGATTCGAGCCGAGGCGGACGAAGTCCTTCGGACGTTCCTCGGTGACCGGCAGCCCGAGGCGCTCGGCCCGGACGACGAGGTCCTCGGCCGGACGCGGGTGGAGGGCCATCAGGCTCAAGGCACAGGCACGCTGGCCGGCGCCGCAATGCACGTAAACCGGGCCGCCCGCCGCGTCGATGGCCGCACGCAGCCGGTGGACATGCCTCGGATCGAGCTCGGCGAGCGCAGCCGGCACATGGCTATAGGCCAAGCCGAGTTCCTGCGCGGCGAAGGCCTCGGCCTCGGGGGACAGTTGCTGGCCGGCTTCTCCTGTCGTGCAGAGGTTGACCACGGCGACGAAGCCCTGTGCGCGCAGCTCATGCAGATCCTCGACCGTGGGCTGGCCGCCGATGGCGACCTTCTCGGACAGATGGTGCGGTGCGGACATGACGGCCTCCCTGGCGGGTCGCCCGCTCTTTGCTCACGGGCGCAGGGCGGGCCGGTGCACGATCTCCTCCAACTCGAGCCGCGGCAGACGCGGCTTCGGATCCACAGGATCACCATAGCCGATGTTGCAGATGAAGTTGATCTCGAAGGTGGTGCCGGCGAAATAGGCGGCCTGCACGGCGTCCACGTCGAAGCCGGACAGCGGGCCGATGTCGAGCCCGAGGGCGCGGAGCGCGGCCATGAAGTAGGCCGCCTGGAGCGTTCCGTTGCGGAACGCGGTCTCGCGCGCGAGAGCGGGATCGTGGCGGAACCAGGCCGCCGCGTCGACATGCCCGTGAAGCCGGCGCAGATGTCGCCAGAACTCGACGTCATGGGCAAATATCGCGACCACCGGCGCGAGCCGCGACTTCTCCCGGTTGCTCCGGTCCAACATCGGCAGCACCCCTGCCTTCTCCGCGTCGCTGCGGAGGAGCACGAGCCGCAGCGGGCTACCGTTGGCGCTGGTCGGGCCCATGCGGGCCAAGTCCCATGCCTCGACCAGCAGGCCGTCCGGCACGTCCCGCGGCAGCCAGGCGCCGTGACAACGCGGCTCGACGAACAGCCGGTGCTGCGCTCGCGGCGACAGCCGCGCCGGGGGAGCGGTCAGGCCCAGGCGCTCGGCAAAGTAACACAGGTCCGTACCGTCCATGAGCAACTCACACCTCTGCCAGGATCTGCCGCTCCAGCCGGAGCAGAGCGGGGTCGTCCGGCTGACGCGGGCGCCGCGCCTCGACCGGGAGATCGAGCTCGATCCGGCCGTCGCGCAGAACGAGCACGCGATCGGCGAGGGTCGCCGCTTCGACCACGTCGTGGGTGATCAAGACAGTGGTGAAGCGGTCCCGGCGCCAAAGGCGGACGAGCAGGTCGTGCATCTCCATCCGGGTGAGCGCATCGAGCGCACCGAACGGCTCGTCCAGCAGGAGCAGGCGCGGCCGGCTGACCAGCGCCCGGGCCAGGGCGACGCGCTGGCGCTGACCGCCGGAGAGCACGCTGGGCCAGTCACCGCCGCGGTCGGCGAGGCCGACATCGGCCAGCACGGCAGCGGCCCGCTCGCGCCAGCCCGGGCCACGCGCGATGCCGACATTGTCCAGTACCCGCTGCCAGGGCAGCAGGCGCGCGTCCTGGAACAGCAGCCGCACGCCGGCCGACAGCCCGGTGACCGGCCGATCGTCGAGCAGCGCCTCGCCGGCGGTCGCGGTGTCGAGGCCGGCGAGCAAGCGCAGGAGCGTGCTCTTGCCGCCGCCCGAGCGGCCGACCACCGCGACGAAGCGGCCTGGCTCAATGGAAAGGTCGAGCTCGCGCAGGACCTCGCGCTGGCCGAAGCGCTTGACCACGCGCTCCAGGCGGACGGCGAGGCCGTTGCCGCGTTCGGTGGGCGTGAAGGGAACGGTCTCGGCAAGGGGCCGCTCGACCAGGGCCAGGGCTGTGCTCATGACGGCACCATTGCTTGCTGGTGCGCCGGATGCCAGGCGAGGCAGCGGCGCTCGAGTTGACGGGTGAGCATGTCGGCGAGCTTGCCGAGCAGGGCGTAGACGATGATGCCCAGGAGCACGACCTCGGTCTGAAGGAACTCGCGCGCGTTCATGGTCATGTAGCCGATGCCGGATGAGGAGGAGATGGTCTCGGCGACGATCAGGGTCAGCCACATGATGCCCAGCGCGTAGCGTAGGCCGACCAGGATCGAGGGCAGGGCACCGGGCAGGATCACCCGGCTGAACAGCGCCCAGGGCCCGAGCCCGTAGGAGCGCGCCATCTCGATCAGCGCCCGGTCGACGTGGCGGATGCCGTGGAAGGTGTTGAGGTAGATCGGGAACAGCACGCCGGCCGCGACCAGGAACAGCTTGGCCTCCTCGTCGATCCCGAACCACAGGATGACCAGGGGGATCACCGCCAGATGGGGGATGTTGCGCGGCATCTGCAGCGAGGAGTCGAGCACCCGCTCCGCCACGGGGAACACGCCGTTGAGCAGGCCGAGCGCGAAGCCGAGCACGCAGCCGCCGATGAGGCCGATCAGGGCGCGCTGGGTGCTGATCCAGACATGGTGGCCCAGCGCACCGCTGCGCAGCGTGTCCCAGAACGCCATGGCGGTGGCGCTCGGTGCGGGCAGGACCCGGGCCGAGAGCAGGCCGGTGCGGGCGGCGATCTCCCAGGCGATCACCAGGGCGATCGGCAAGAGCCAGGGCACCAGCCCGTCGCGCAGGCGCCTCACGAGGCGGCCGCCTGGCGGGTGGGGAGCACCTCGTTGGCGATGATCTCGCCGAACGGGCCGGCATTGCGGACCTGGCGCCGCGGCCGGCCGGTGGTGGCCTTGAGCGGCAGCAGCGGGAACACCAGCTCGGCGAACCTGTAGCACTCCTCGAGATGCGGGTAGCCGGAGAGAATGAACGCGTCGATGCCCAGCTCCATGTACTCGCGCATCCGCTCGGCCACGGTCTTGGCATCGCCGACCAGGGCGGTGCCGGCGCCGCCGCGCACGAGGCCGACCCCGGCCCAGAGGTTGGGGGCGATCTCGAGCTGGTCGCGCCGGCCGCCATGCAGCCGGCTCATCCGGCGCTGGCCCACCGAGTCCATGCGGGCGAAGACCTCCTGGGCCTTGGCGATGCTGGCCTCGTCGACATGAGCGACCAGCCGGTCGGCCGCGGCCCAGGCCTCCGCCTCCGTCTCGCGGACGATGACGTGCAGGCGGATGCCGAAGCGCAGCTTCCGCCCGCGCGCGGCCACCGCCCTGCGCGCCTGGTCGAGCTTGGCGGCCACGTCGGCGACCGGCTCGCCCCAGGTCAGGTAGGTGTCGATCTGCTCGGCCGCGATCGCGATCCCTGCGTCCGAGGACCCGCCGAACCAGAGTGGCGGGTAGGGCTGCTGGACCGGCGGGAAGAGCAGCTGGCCACCCTCGATCGTGAGGTGCGGCCCAGCCTGCGAAACCGTCTCGCCGGTCATCAGCGCCCGCCAGATGCGCAGGAACTCGTCGGTCAGCTCGTAGCGGGCGCCATGATCGAGGAAGATGCCGTCGCCCTTGAGCTCGACCGGGTCGCCGCCGGTGACGACGTTGATCAGCAGCCGGCCGTCCGAGATGCGGTCGAGGGTCGCCGCCATGCGCGCCGCCACCGCCGGGGACTGCAGGCCGGGCCGGACCGCCACCAGGAAGCGCAGGCGACGGGTCAGTGGCGCCAGGGCTGAGGCGACGACCCAGCTGTCCTCGCAGGATCGCCCGGTCGGCAGCAGCACGCCATGATAGCCGAGGTCGTCGGCGGCCGCCGCGATCTGCCGCAAATAGGCGAGGTCGACCTGCCGGGCGCCGTGGCTGGTGCCGAGGTGGCGGCCGTCGCCGTGGGTGGGCAGGAACCAGAGGATGTCGGTATCGCGGGCCCCGCTCATGCGCTGGCCTTCCAGACGGCGTCCTTGACCACGATCGGCTTGGGCAGGAGGCCGAGCTGGTGGAAGGTGTCGGCGATCCTCTGCTGCTCGGCCGCCACCGCCTCGTCGAGCGGCTGCACGCCGTAGCCCATCCGGTCGAGCGCGGTCTGCAGGACGGGGGCCGGGATGCCCATGCGCGGCGACAGCAGCGCCGCGACCTCCGCCGCGTTGCCCTTGCCCCAGTGATCGGTCTCGACCAGGTCGGCGAGCACTCCCAGCAGCACCTGCGGCTCCTTGGCCGCGAAGGCCTGCGAGGCGAGATAGAACTGGTGGTTCTTGACCAGCCCGGTGCCGTCGACGAGGGTCCGCGCCCCGGTCGCCGCCTGGGCCGCGGCGAGGAACGGGTCCCAGATCGCCCAGGCGTCCACCGAGCCGCGCTCGAACGCGGCACGGGCATCGGCCGGCGGCAGGAAAACGGGCTCGATGTCGCCATAGGCGGCGCCGGCCGCCTCCAGCGCCCTGACCAGCAGATAGTGGACGTTGGAGCCCTTGTTCAGCGCCACCTTCCTGCCCTTGAGGTCGGCCACGGCGGTGATCGGCGAATCCTTGGGGACCAGGATCGCCTCGCCGGCGGGGGCGGGCGGCTCGTAGCCGACATAGAGCAGCGGTGCGCCGGCCGCCTGGGCGAAGATCGGTGGTGCCTCACCGGTGGTGCCGAAGTCGATCGCACCCACGTTCAGCGCCTCGAGGAGCTGCGGCCCACCCGGGAACTCCGTCCAGGTGATGGTCCAGCCCTGGGGCCCGAGCCGCTTCTCAAGGAGCCCGCGCTCCTTGAGAAGCGTGAGCGAGCCATATTTCTGGATGCCGATGCGCAGCTCGCGCTCGGCGGCGATGGCCGGTAGCGACAGGCAAAGCCCTGGCGCCGCGAGGCTAGCCAGCCACATGAGATCGCGTCGACGCATGTCCATCCTCCGATCCGAGAGTCGGCGTCAGGGATAGGAACAATCTCTATGGAGTCAATAGAGAAATAGAGAATGACACCATCGGCGATCACCGGTGGTCCCGGGGTCTTCCGGCCTCTTGGACCAAGTCGACGTAGCATCAATAGCTGCGTCGCGTCGTTGCCGCTGCGCCGCCGCGGGCGCCGCTCAGGGCGCCTTACGGTCGGCCAGATTCTGGTTGATGCTGCTCTCCAGCTCGGTGCTGGAGGCGGCGATCAGGTCGTTGATGATCGTGCGCGCGAAATCGTCCTTGGCCTCGACGCTGGCCCGCTCGGAGATCGAGCGTTTGATCTCGACCCGTGACGAGGCGTAGCTCTGCTCGATGCCGAGGCCGTCGACGACCGCGACCTTGAGCGCGAGCACGCCGGCCATCTCCCAGTTGGGCTGGGTCGCGGCAGCGACCACGCCACGGTCGACCGCGCGCGGCTGCTCGATCAATATCGCCTCCTCGACCGTGGCGCGGGCGAAGTCGCTGCCGCCCGCCGCCTCCAGCCGCGCACGCAGGAACGCTTGGGCATCCTGGGAGAGCTGCTCGGAGCGACGGCGGGCGATGAAGCCCATGCTGGTCGGGTAGGTCGCCACGCTCGACACGTCGATGTTGCCGACCGCGAGCCGGATCGCCGGATATTTCGTCGGATCGAACGCAGGCGGGCTCGCCACGTTGGTGGGGGCGCAGCTTGCCAGCAGCGCAGCTGCGGCGACGACGGGAGCGAGGCGCCAGCAACGCATGGTCAATGTCTCCGCGGCGCCAGGAGCTCGCTCAGCCGGTCCTGGTCGAAGGTATAGATCCGGCTGCAGAACTGGCAGGTGACGGTGATGCCGCCGTCCTCCTGCCGCATGCTTTCGAGATCGTCCAGCGGGAAGCTGGCCAGCATGTTCCAGACCCGCGTCTCGTCGCAGCCGCAGCCGGGGGCGAGGGCCAGGGGCGTGAACACGCGCACCCCGTCTTCGTGGAACAGGCGGAACAGGAGATCGTCGGGGCGCAGGGAGGGATCGAGCAGCTCGGCGTCGCTGGCCGTGCCGAGCAGCAGCATGGCGCGGCGCCAGTCCTCCTCGGCCTCGGGCATCCGCCGCGGGTCGGTCACCGGCAGCGCCTGCATGACGATCGCCCCGGCGTGCCAGCGGCCGCTCATCGGGTCCCGGCCAACCGCGACCCGGATCCCGGTGCGGACCTGCTCGGAGCGGTGGAAGTAGTTGAGCATGCAGTCGGACAGGCTGTCGCCGCCCAGCTCGACGATGCCCTGCTGCAGCTCGCCGCCGTCGCCGCGCTGGTCGATGGTCAAGGCGAGCAGGCCCTTGCCCAGGAGATCCATCGGGCGCTCGGGGGCGTCGTCGCCGATCCGCTCGGCGTCGAAGCTGGCATAGCCGCGCATCTCGCCGTCGTTGGTGCAGTCGGCGACCAGGAGGCGGATCGGGCCGTCGGCGCGGATCTGCAGGCTGAAGCGGCCGGCGAACTTCAAACCACCGGCGAGTGCCCCGGCGAGGACGAGGAGCTGGCCCAGAAGATCAGAGACCGGCGGCGGGTAGGCGTGCGCCCTGAGGACATAGTCCACCGTGTCGCCCAGCCGGACGAAGCGGCCGCGCAGCTGCGAGCGCTCCAGCTGGAACGGGCGCAGCAGATCGACGTTGGGGGTCGCCGCCTGGCTCATCCCTGCAGGCACCATTCCAGAATCGCCTTCTGGACGTGCAGGCGGTTCTCGGCCGCGTCGAACACGACCGACTGCGGGCCGTCGATCACCTCGGCCGTGACCTCCTCGCCGCGGTGCGCCGGCAGGCAGTGGAGGAACAGCGCGTCCGAGGCGGCCTTGCCCATCAGCGCCGCGTCGACCCGGAACGGCTCCAGCAGGCGCGTGCGCCGCTCGGCGTCCGCCTGCCCCATCGACACCCAGGTGTCCGCGAACACCGCGTCGGCGCCGGCGACGGCGGCGACCGGATCGTGGCCGGCGGTGACGCGGCCCTGGCGCTCGGCCGCCCAGGCGAGGATCGCCGGATCGGGTGCCAGCTCGGGCGGCGTCGCGACGTTGAGCCTGAAGCCGAGCCGGACCGCGGCGTGGGCGAGCGAGGTGAGCACATTGTTGCCGTCGCCGACCCAGGCCAGGGTCTTGCCGGCGATCGGGCCGCGATGCTCCTCGATCGTCTGCACGTCCGCCATGATCTGGCAGGGGTGCGAGCGGTCGGTGAGGCCGTTGACGATCGGGACGGTGGCGTGCTCGGCGAGCTCGAGCAGCTTTTCGTGCGCGTCGGTGCGGATCACGATCGCGTCGACATAGCGCGACAGGACGCGCGCCGTATCGCCGATCGTCTCGCCGCGGCCGAGCTGCATGTCGCGCGTGCTGAGCACGACGGCGTCGCCGCCGAGCTGTCTGGCCGCGACCTCGAACGAGACGCGGGTCCGGGTGGACGGCTTGTCGAAGATCATCGCCAGCGTCTTGCCGGCCATCGGCCGCGCCGGGTCGCCCGCCTTGAACGCGACGGCCCGGGTCAGGATGCCGCGCAGCTCGTGCCCGTCGACCGCGTCGAGGTCGAGAAAGCTCCGGCTCACCTCGGATGGTCCCGGCAGGCGGCCGCGATCAGGCCGCAGCCATGCTCGAGCTCCTCCTCGGTCACGGTCAAGGGCGGGAACAGGCGCACGACCTCCTCGGCGGCGGGTGCGGTCACCATGCCGAGAACCTGCAGCCGTTTGATGAAGCCGGCGCTGTCGCCGTGCAGCCGGATGCCGGTGAGCAGGCCGAGGCCGCGCACCTCGGCGATCACGTCCGGATGCTCGGCGGCGACGGCGTCCAGGCGCTCGCGGAAGAAACGCCCGCGCTCGGTCACGCGCTCGAGGAAGCTCGGCGCCAGCATGACGTCGAGCACCGCGTTGGCGACGGCACAGGCGAGCGGGTTGCCGCCGAAGGTCGAGCCGTGGGCACCGGCGGTCATGCCCGAGGCCGCGTGCGCGGTGGCAAGGAAGGCGCCGACCGGGAAACCGCCGCCCAGGCCCTTGGCGATGGCGGCGATGTCGGGCCGGACGCCCACCTGCTCACAGGCGAGCAGGGTGCCGGTGCGGCCCATGCCGGCCTGGATCTCGTCCAGCACCAGGAGCAGGCCGTGCTCGTCGCACAGGGCGCGCAGCGCCTGCAGGAAGGCGGCCGGCCGCAGCCGGATGCCGCCCTCGCCCTGGATCGGCTCGACCATGACGGCGGCGGTGCCGGGGCCGATCGCGGCGCGGACGGCGTCCAGATCGCCGAACGG
This sequence comes from Geminicoccaceae bacterium, assembly GCA_050246385.1. Classification (GTDB taxonomy): domain Bacteria; phylum Pseudomonadota; class Alphaproteobacteria; order Geminicoccales; family Geminicoccaceae; genus Benzoatithermus. Next base: position 25,983 of record JBFWWD010000012.1, on the reverse strand, counting down.
CACGATGTCGAAGCCGGGCAACAGGGGGTCGAGCCCCTCCACCAGCTTCTTGCCGCCCGCCGCCGAGACGCCGGCGAAGGTGCGGCCGTGGAAGGCGCCCTCGAAGGTGACGATGCGGTGGCGCTCCGGCGTGCCCTTGGCCCAGAAATGCCGGCGCACGGTCTTGATCGCCCCCTCGATCGCCTCCGCACCCGAGTTGCAGACGAACAGGGTGTCGGCGAAGGTGGCGGCCACCAGCCGGTCCGCCAGGCGCTCCAGCTCGGCAATGTGGAACAGGTTGGAGACGTGCCACAGGCGCCCGGCCTGATCGGTGAGCGCCGCCACGAGATGCGGGTGAGCGTGGCCCAGGCCGGTGACCGCGATGCCTGAGCAGAAGTCGAGGATACGTCGGCCGTCGGTGGTCCACAGCCAGGCGCCCTCGCCTCGCGCGAAGGCGAGATCGTAGCGGCGATAGACGGGCAGCAGCGAGGAGATCGCCGGGTGGTCCATGCGAGCGGTCCGTGCGCGGGGGAAACGGGGCGTTTGCCGTAACGCCCCCGCTCTGTCAATCGAAGCCGGCCGGCACCGTCAATAGTCGTAGCGCCACTGCAGCCCGACACCGGTCTGGGCCTGGTCGTCGACGGTGGTGCCGACGGACAGGTTGGGGGTCAGGTCGACCTTGACCCGGGCTTTGCTGGCGCCGGTGGTCACGCTGCGCTCGCCTTCGATGTAGACCTGATCGGTGACGTACTTGCCGGCGCGGGCGGTGGTGTCCGAGCTGGTCTCGCCGCTCTCATCCGTGGTCTCCGTGCTCTGCACGTCGAGCGTGTCGAGGCCGATGGCGCGGCGGACCTTGGTGAAGGCGCTGCTGACGAAGCCGTCGCCGCGCAGATCGTCGAGGGCGGCCGCGAGGCGTAGGCCCTGCATCGGCGTGATCCGGGCGACCGAGGTGCCGAACAGCAGGTGCGAGAGGATCTCGTCCTGGGGCAGCGGCGGCTCGCTGCTCAGCGTGATCTTGGGGTCGGTCGCCGGTCCCTGCGCCGTTACGGTCACGGTGACGTTGCTCGTGGTCGCCGTCGCGGACAGATCGATCATCGGCACGGGCGGGCTGCTGCCGACAAAGGTGATCACGCCGCGCTCGATCTGGAAGCGCCGGTCCAGCAGATCGAGAAAGCCGCGGCGGATGTCGAGCTGACCTTCGACGAGTGGAGCCGCGAGATCGCCCGTGAGCGCGATCTTGCCGCTCCACTCCGAATCCAGACCGCGACCGCGCACGAACAGCCGTGCCGGCGCATCCAGCTTGATGTCGAACGCGACGTTCATGGGCGGACCGCTCCGCGTGGCCTGCTCGACGGGCGCTCCGTCGCGCACTTCCGTCACCTCCATCGTCGGCACGCTCGGCCCCACCGAATCGGGGATCTGGAAGTCGCCGCGGTCGAGGGTGAGATCGGCGCGCGCCAGGATATTGCCGGGATTGCCGGTGGCGGAGGCGGTGCCGGAGAGGATGACCACGCCCAGCGTGTTGTCGAGCAGCCGGGCACGCGCGGCGTCGACGGAGAGGTCGAAGGCGACGTCGCCGCCCGCGAGCAGCCGGACGGCACCCCGGCCGTTCAGCGTGCCGCCGGTGGGATCGGTGGCGCTCAGGCGATCGATGGTCAGCCGGTCGCCCTGGGCCTGGGCGTGCAACGCTATCTTGCTCAAACGCACGCCGCTGCGCAGGTCCTGCAGGGTGCCGTCGTCGAGCGCCACCGTGCCGTCCAGCCGCGGCTGCAGCAGCGTGCCGGCGAGCGCGAGATCGGTCGCCACCACGCCGGCCACCTGGGTGCCGTCCAGGGTGACCAGATGCGCCACGGTGGCGAGGTCCACCGGCCCGGCCAGCCGGCCGCTCAGCGCGGCGTCCTGCGCCAGGACGAAGCCCGGCGGGTCGAGGCTGAACCGGGCCGGCAGGCTGGCATCCAGAGTGAGCGGCTGCGCGCCGAGGCCCGTCACCGCCAGGTTCGCCTGCAGCCGGTCCCCGGCCAGGCGGCCGCCCAGCCGCGCATCCAGCTTGGTCGGCGCCGCCGGGTCGAGCGCGGCCTTGGCGACGTTGGCGCTCAGGGTCACCTCGGGCGCACGACGGGTGCCGGCGAGATCGACCCGGGCCTCGACGGTGCCGGCGAGCCGCGGCGCGCCGAAGCGCTCGAGCGCACCGAGCGGCAGACTGGCGAGGGCAAGCTCGCCCCGCACCTGGCTGTCGCCGAGCGCAAGGTTGCCGGTCAGTCGGGCCGGCCCGAGGGCGAGGTCGAGGCGGTCGAGGTCGATCCGTTGCCCCTGGACGGTGACGGTCGCCGGGGCGGCGAGGCGCAGCGTCTCGCCGGCGAGCTGGCCTTCCAGGCGGGTGAGCTGGACGCGCTGCCGGGGGCCGAGCGGCTCGACCGCGGCCTGGGCGTCGAGCTGGAAGGGCTTGCCGGCCTGGTTGCCGGAGGTGGTGGCGTTGAGGTCGAGCGCCGCCAGCCGGCCGCCGACCTTCAGGACCGTCCGGTCGACCGCGAGCTCGTTGGCCACGAGGCCGGTCGCGGTCAAATCGGCGCCGATCGTGCCGCGGCCGAACAGATCGCCCAGGGTCGCGGCGAGGTCGGCGCGCTGCAGGCTGCCGAACTCGCTGCCGACGCCCGTGGCCGCGACCCGCAGGGTGGCGTCCTGGCGGTCGCGCGGCGTCGCCAGGGTGAGGTTGAGGTCGACGGCACCCGCGAGCCGCCGGCCGAGCCAGGGTTGGAGGGCCGCGAGGTCGCGCACGCCGCCGGACAGGTTGCCGCGGGCGAGCGGCCCGGCCAGCGCCACGTCGAGCTTGCCGGCGAGCCGGGTCGCAGGCCCCTCCAAGGTCAGGCCGGTGAGCGACATGAGATCGTTGGCGAGCCGGTAGTCGGTCGCGACGGCGAGCTCCTGCTTCTGCCTCATGGCGGCGAGGCGCGCATGGCCGGAGGGCGTGTCGAGCGGGCCTAGAAGCCTGCCGGCCAGCGTGACCCGGTCGATCGCCTGGCCGCCGGCCACCAGCCGGTCGACCGCGCCGTCGAGCGTGATCTCCGGCACCGGGATCGTGCCGCCGAGGCCGGCGCGCAGGTCGAGGGCGCCGGCCACCGGCTGCTTCAGGGCGGCCTGCAGTGGTGCCAGGTCGGGGACGGCGAGCCGCAGCCCGCCGCCGAGCGTCTGGTCGGGCAGGCCGAGCCGTGGGTCGCCCGTGATCTGCACGCCAGCCCCGTCGATCCGGAGCTGCTCGACCGTGACGGCGCTTTCAGGCTCGACATGGATCCTGGCGGCGAGGGTGGGGGTGGCGCCGACCAGCTCCTGCGCTCCCGGCGGCAGGCCCGAGAGCCCGGTGCCACCGCCGGTCAGCGCGACGTCGATCGCGCGCAGGGCCTCCTCGATCGTCACGTCGGCGCCGAGCGCGAACGCTCCCGAAACCGGCGTCGGCGCGGCCAGCGCTCCGGTCACCGCGGCGAGGTCGGGCAGGCGGGCGTCGAGCCGCGCGCTGCCGGCCCGGCGATCGAGATCGAAGCTGCCGCTGGCGCTGGCCTCGGCCAGGTCGGAGCGGAGGGTGAGGCTGCTCAGGCGGGCCTGCCGGCCCGGCGACAGGGCACCGTCGAGGGCGAGCTCCAGCTTGCCGTCACCGAGCTGGCGGCCGTCGAGCTGCACGCCTTCGCCGGCGATGCGGGCGGTCGCCGTGAGATTGTCGGTCGGGGATGCCGGAGGCATCACGCCGACCTTGCCGGTGAGCCGGGAGAGGCCGGCCGGACCGGCGGCGAGGCCGGAGGCGGCGAGGTCGAGCGCGAGCTCGGGATGGACGAAGGCGCCCGAGGCGTCCAGGCGCAGATCGGCGCGCCCGGCCAACGGCGTCGCGGCGAGGCCGGAGAAGGGTGCGAGGTCCGGTGCCGCCAGCGCCAGTGAGGCGCGCAGGGTCTGCGCACCCAAGTCGAACTCGCCCTCGCCCGTGGCGGTCAGGGCGCCGGCGCTCAGGCGGAGCTCGTCCAGCCGCACCCGGTTGGGGGCGGTCTCGCGCGCGGCCAGCGACAGCTCCACGCGCGAGCCCATGGCGGCGTCGATGTCGGGCGGCAGCAGGCCCGGTGCGGCGTCGAGGGCACCCGTGAGCGCCAGCCGCCACGCCTCGGCGTGGGCCAGCTCCAGGTCGAGGCCGGCCTTGGCCAGCCGCTCGGCGTCGAGATCGAGCCGGCCGCGCCAGTCCGCGAGCGGCCCGTCGCCCTGCAGCGCCAAGGTCAGGTCGCCGGCATCCGGCCGGCCGGTCGTGGCCGCGAGCAGCCCGCCGGTCTCGCTGGCCTGCAGGTCCAGGCGCAGCTGCTGCGAGGCGAGGTCGAGGCCGGCGTCGAGGGAGGCGCGCGCGGTCGGCTGGTCGGTCCGTGCCAGCTGGAGGCCCAGCGTGGCGCCCGTGGCCCCGGCCGAGCCGTGGCCGTCGAGCGAGAACTCGGCCGCCTGGCCGAGCACCGGCGCCCCCAGCGCCAGCGTGCCCAGGTAGAGCCGGTCGATGGCGACCGCGGGCAGCGAGCGGGGGAGCTGCGGCAGCTGGGGCAGCGCGAACGGCTCACTGCTCGGTGGCGAGGGCGGGAGGTGGTCCAGTGCCACGCGCCGCGCGCCGACCGTCTCGACCTCGACCGCCCCGTGCAGCAGCGCTGCGGGGCGGATCTTCAGGCGAGCGTCCTCGACCTCCAGCCACACGCCGGTCGGATCACGCAGAGCGAGGCGGCGGAGTCCGATGTCAAATGGCACAAAGCCGGACAGGCCATCGACCTCGGCTGGCGCCTCGGGCGTGCCGAGCTGGCTGGCGATCAGCGCGGCGAGCCGATCCTGGCCGAAGCGGGTCTGGGCGAGCCCGAACGCTCCCGCGAGCAGGAGGAGGACGAGGCCGAGCAGGAGGCCGATGGAGATCGCGAGCTTGCGCAGCATGAGGCCGATTCCGGTGAGGCTCGTCCGTCAGAACGCCTGACCGATGCTGAAGTACACCTGATATGGTGCGTCGACGCCGTGGCGGGGGTTGAGCGGGAAGCCGAGATCGAGCCGCAACGGGCCGATCGGGGTGAAGTAGCGGAAGCTCGGGCCGGCGCCGAACAGGATGGTCTCGTCGAAGCTGGGGAAGACGCTGGTCTCGACCGTGCCGGCATCGAGGAACGCGGCGATGCCGAAATTCTCCGCAAAGCGCGTGCGCAGCTCGACGCTGCCCTCGAGCAGCGAGCGGCCGCCCAAAGGCTTGTCGTCGTCGTCCAGCGGGCCGGCGAGTTCGTAACCGATGCCGCGGATCGAGCCGCCGCCGCCGGCGTAGAACCGCTCGTCCGCGGGAATGTCGTCGCGGTTCACCCCGCCCATGGCGCCGACCGAGCCGCGCATGGCCAGCACGAGCTGGGGTGCCTTCAGGAGCTGAAGGTAGCGGGTGTGGGTCACCCGGCCGCGCAGGAAGTTGCGGTCGGTGCCGAGCAGATCCACGAACGGCGTCAGCGTGGTCCGCAGCGTCCCGCCGCCGGTCGGGTTGAATCGGTCGTTGGCAAAATCCCAATCCACCACGCCCGGGAACGACAGCAGCATGAAGCTTTGCTCCGGCTCATGCAGATCCTCGATCCGGGCATAGCGCAGGGCCGTTCCGAGCGAGACCTTGAGCTGCTTCGTGAGCTCCCGTTCGACGCTGACGCCGGCGCCCAGGGAATCGCTGTCATAGGCCTCGAGCCGCTGCCGGCTCGCCGTGGCATCCAGCAGCAGATTCTGCCTTGGGCGCAGGAAGTCAGGCTTCACGATGCTGGCCGTCAGCGTCTGGATCGGCTCCGAGCCCGAGGCTTCGATCCGAAACCGCTCGCCGGCGCCGAAGATGTTGCGGTGCTCCCAATAGAGCCGCCCACCCAGTCCGATCTCGGTCTCGTAGTTGACCTCGGCACCGATCGTGCGCGGCGGGCGCTGGCGCAGGTCGTAGGCGATGTCGAGCTGGTCGCCGTCGGCGAGCTGCTCGGCCGGGCGCGGCACGATGGTCGAGAACAGGTTGGTGTCGAAGAGGTTGGTCTGGCCCTCGGTCACCAGTGCCGGGTCATAGCGTTCGTCGGCGGCAAATGGGACCCGACCGCGAAGGAAATCAGGATCGATGCCGTCGCCGCCAGGAAAGCTCACGGTGCCGAACACGGCGCGCCTGCCGGGCCGGAGCCGGAGGGTGACGTCCATCGTGCGGGTATCGTGATCGACGACGGCGTCGCGTTCGCCCTGCCGCGCCAGGGCGAATCCGGCACTGCGCGCGGCGTCGACGAGCTTGGTCTCTGCGTCGAGCACGGCCTTGGTCAGCGCAGGCTCACCGGCGACGAGGCCCAGTTCCTTGTGCGGCGGCGGCTGCCAAGCGTCGGGATTGTCCGACAGCTCGACCCTCACCTCGCCGAAGTGGTAACGCGGGCCCGGAGCGACGTCGAACTCCAGCACTGCCTCGGGCGGGGTTGCGAGTCGCTCGAGCTCGGCTGCGATGCCTTCCGGCGGGACCTCGTCGGGCTCGCGCACGGCGACACCGACATTGCCGTCGAAGTAGCCCTGGGCACGAAGCGCCTGCTCCAATTGCGTGCGGTCGGCCTGGCCACGCTGGCGGATGGCGAGGCGGCTGGTGGCCGGTGGCGCGTTGGCCGTCGAATTGTCCACGATCTGGCGCAGCAGAGAAGACAGCGCGGAAGGCATGTCGCCGGAGAGGGCCACGGCATAGGGGACTGGAGGCAGCTGGTCCGCGGCATCCTCGTCGAGCCGTCCGTCCGGACCCGATCCACCGGAGCAGGCGGCCACCAGCAGGGCGGCGCCGAGCGCCACGGCGTGTCTCCAAGCCATCAGGTTCCGCCGACGGTCCGTCGCGGCTCGCCCGCGATCTCGTCCGTGGACCCCTCGGCCTCGGTCGGCGAGTAGATCACCCGCTGCTGCGGCACGGGCAGCTCGATGCCGAGCTCGTCGAACCGACGCTTGATCCTGCGATTGAACTCCCGCCCGACCTTCCACTGCTCGCCCGCGCGTACCTTGGTTCGAGCCTTGATGATCGGGCCCGATTGACTGAAGGCGTCAACACCAGCGATTTCCAGCGGTTCCAGCATCAGGCGGCGGTAGGGCCATTCACGACGCAGCTGGCTGTCGATCTCGCGCAGGACCTCCATCACCCGGTCGAGATCTTCCTTGTAGGTCACGACCAGGTCAAAGACGTAGTAGGAGAACTCCTTGGTCATGTTGGTGACCACGTCGATCGAGCTGAACGGGATCGTGTGCACGTCGCCGTTGTAGGCGCGCAGGGTCACCGTCCGCATCGAGATCGCCTCGACCACGCCCGAGCGTCCCCCGAGGTCGACCACATCACCGACCCGCACTGTGTCGCCGAGCAGGATGAACAGGCCGGTGATCAGGTCCTTGACCAGGGTCTGGGCCCCGAAGCCGATGGCGAGGCCGACGACGCCGGCACCCGCGAGCAGGGCGTTGGCGTTGACGCCGACGGCCGACAGGACCTCGATGATCCCGACGGTGATCAAGAGCGTGACCATCAGATTGCGCGCCATGCTGACCATGGTGCGGGTGCGGTTTGAGTAAAGCAGATTGCCGCCGCTGTCCCTGGCGGCGAGGTAGCGGCCCGCGATCGCATCGACCGACTTCCCCAACGCCAGCACGATCCCGATCACCAGCGCGATGCGTCCGGCGATGGCCGCGATCGCCAAGCCGGCGTCGCCGGTGAGCCACCCTGCGGCATCGATGCCCCAGGCCTGGGCGATCACGGCGAGCCCGACGACGAGCACGCCGAGCTTGGCCACCGTAATGCCGGCGACGGTAAGGGTCGGCAGTGGTTCCTGCTCGGTCTCGGAGCCGGCCGGGCTGTTCTCGGCTCCCGCCGGCTGGCGCACGAGCAGCCAGTCGAGCCACACGTTGATCGCGCGGCCGACGATCAGCACCAGGATCGTGACGAGCAGGCCCGAGGTCAGGAGCCGGGCACCTTCGGGCGAGCCGATCGCCCAGAGCAGGTAGACGAGCGCGACCCACAGGGCGAGGATGTGATGGCCGACGCTCGAGAAGTAGTCCCAGGGCAGGTAGCGCGAGAAGAAGGGGCTGAACTCGGAGCCCCATTTCTCGATCGCTGCGCCCAGATGAGCCCGCAGGCGGTAGATCGCCCAGATCGCGAGCACCGCAACGACAAAGAACAACAGGTGAAGCAGAAAAGCGTGCACCGTCCAGGGCAGGCCCAGGCGGCGAGCGGCGGCCAGGAAGAAGTAGCCGTACACGCCGAGGCCGAACAACAGACAGACCCAGCGGTGCGTCTCGCCCGCCGTGGCATCGTCCAGGCCGGGCAGTCGCCTGCGAGGGTTCTCCGGGGCGAGGAGGGCGCGGCTGAGCGAGGTGATGGTGCGGCCGACAGCGACGGCGAGCAGCAGATCGCCGGCTACCCGCCGACCCAGCAGTGTCACCTGTGTCTGACCGAGGACCAGGTAGGTGACGATCAGGAACGCCGCCAAGGCCGCAAGGTTGACGGCCAGATGCGCCAGCGAGGCACCAAGCCGCCGCTTGCGCTTGGCCGCGACCGGCAGATCGAGCCGCCGGTCGCGCCAACCCCGGACCAGCGCGCGGATCGCGAGGCTGGCGACATAGCCCGCGAGCACGGCGCCGCCGATCTGGCTGCCGATCGAGTACCACATGGCACGGCTGATCGGCTCGGCGACCTGACTCCAGAACCAGCTCGTCAGGACCGGGAGCTCATCCAACGAGCTGCGCAATCCCTGAAGCGATTGCCGGACGAGATCGAAGCGCCGGGTGACCTCGGTGTCGAGATTGTCCAGAACCTCGCCGATCAGGTCGGATTCGGGTGCCGGTTCGCTCGCGGACTCCAATGCTTTCAGCCGGCTGATGAGCTCCGCGCGCGATTGCTCGTTCTCGATGGCGTCGATGAGCGCCTTGATATCGGCGTCGGTCGCGGCGGCCGTGGCCGGAGCCCCGTTCGAGACGATTGGCCCGGTCGGCTGCGCCGCGGCGGTCGTGGCGAGCAGGAGGCCGAACAGGACGGCCGCGAGCAGTCGCGCCGCGGGCATGACCGTCAGGATCGATCGGCGGCCTGCTGGCGTGGGTTCAGCACCTGCTCCCAACGCCATCCGGTCTCGACGATATAGTCGAGATCGTCGTGCCGGGGCGACCAGCCCAGCAGCGTGCGCAGCCGAGTGCTGTCGGCGACCAGCTCGGCCGGATCGCCAGGGCGTCGCGGACCGGAGGTGACCGGGAACGGCACCCCGGTCACCCGGCGGACGGTCTCGAGCACCTCCCGCACCGAGAAGCCGTGGCCATAGCCGCAGTTTGCGATCAGCGACGCGCCCCCGGCAGCCAGATGCTCGAGCGCCATGACGTGAGCGCGGGCGAGGTCGTCGACATGGAGATAGTCGCGGACGCAGGTCCCGTCTGGCGTCGGATAGTCCGTACCGTGAATCGCCATGCCGGGCCGCAGGCCCGCCGCCGCCTCGCAGGCCAGCTTGATAAGGTGGGCATTGTCGGGCGTGGCCTCGCCGATCCGCGCCTCGGCATCGGCACCGGCGACGTTGAAATAGCGCAGGATGCCGTAGCGCAGGCCGGTGGCGGCGGCGATGTCGGTGAGCACCCGCTCGCTCATCGCCTTGGAGGCGCCATAGGGGTTGATCGGCGCCAGCGGCAGGCTCTCGTCGAGCAGGCTGGTCGCCGGCTCGCCATAGACGGCGGCGGTCGAGGAGAACACCACCGCCGGGATGGCGGCCTTGGCGCACAGGTCGAACAGGCCGATCGCGTTGGCGGTGTTGTTGGCGTAGTAGCGCGCCGGCTCGCGAACCGACTCCCCGACCCAGATGTGCGCCGCGCAATGCACGACTGCATCGAACCGATGCGCGGCCAGCAGCTCGGCCAGCCGATCACGCTCGGCGAGGTCGAGCACGATCAGGTCGGCCTCCTGCGCCGCCCAGCGATGGCCGGAATAAAGGTTGTCGACGATGACAGGCCGATGCCCGGCATCGAGCAGATGGCGCACGACGAAGCTGCCGACATACCCGCAGCCACCCGTCACCAGCACGCGCAGTCCACCTGCCGCCATCCGATCTCGCTCCCGATTGATCGTGGCCGACCCTAGCGCCCGGGCGGGCCGGTTGCCAGCTACCGGCCGGTCTGGAGAAACCGGCGCTCCTCGCCGCTGAGCGCCAGGCAGGTCAGCCGCCCGGTCCAGCAGGCTCCGGTGTCGATCCCGATCCGATTGAAGCGAGTGACCGGCTGCTCTTCCACCGTGTGTCCATGCACCACGACCTTGCCGTGGCTGCCCTCCCAGCTCAGGAAGGGCTCGCGGATCCAGAGAAGATCGGCTTCACTCTGCCGCTCCAGCGCCAGCTCGGGTCGGATTCCGGCATGGCAGAAGAAATAGTCGCCGAAGCCGAAGGCCAGGTCGAGCCGGCCGAGCAGCTCGGCATGCTGCCCCGGAAAGCGGTCCCGGATCTGCCGCTGCGCGGAGGCGAACCGCTCCGCCTCGGGCTGGCGCAGGTCGAGCTTGACACCGTAGCTGAGCAGCGTCGCGTCGCCCCCGTAGCGCATCCAGCTCGCCGCCTGCTCGGCATCGACCCCGTCGCCGGCCACGAACTCCCGCAGCCACAGATCGTGATTGCCCAGGAGCAGGACCTTGGGCGGGCCAACCTCGGCGGTGGCGATCAGATGATCGAGCAGCTTGCGGCTCTCGAAGCCGCGATCGACGAGATCGCCGAGATGGACGATCACCGCATCGTCGTGCGGCCCGTGCTCGTGCCGGTCGGCCTCGATCAGCGCTTCCATGGCCAACAGGAGATCGAGCCGTCCGTGCAGGTCGCCGACGGCGTAGACACGAACCCCACGCGGCAGCCTCGGCGCTCTTCCCTCAACTGTGGGTTCGGCAGGCGACGTCTGGCGAGGGCGCTGGAAGAGCCGCTTCAGCATGCGTACGGTCGTCTTCTCTTCGACATGGCCCAGTGACGGTCGCAGGCCTCGCGGCCGCCCGACCCATGTTGCAGGCGAGCGACATATGGCGCGTAACCGCCCCACACGCCAGCGCTACCGCGCCTCGATCGACGGGCACGGTTGTCACGTGCTCGCCAGCTCAACTATCAGAAGAGCCCTGTGAGCCAAACTGCCCCAATCAGCAAGCTAAAGAGTTGACGGCATTTCAGGTCCCCACGATGCGCGAGCCTTCGTCCGCCCCTTGGCGACGCACCGCGACGTGAGCGCCGCTTCGGCCTATCCTTCGGAGGTAACATGACCAACGGGAAGAAATTGGGCGTCGCCTGCCTGGCCCTGGCCGGGGTCGTGTGCGCGCCGCAGATGGCTGGCGCGCAGCAGCAGCAGAGCGACAATCCCGATCCGAACATCACGATCGCCCAGCGGCCAAGACCGGACTACGACCCATTGGGGATTCGGGCGGGCAGCTTCCTGATCTTCCCGTCGATCAGCCTGAGCGGCACCTATGACAGCAACGTGTTCGCAACCGAGGACGACGAGGACTCCGACGTCGGCGCCATCCTGGCGCCGCGGGTCGACGTCAACTCCAACTGGTCACGCCATGCCCTGAACTTCTCGGCCGGGGCGGTCGGCGCCCTTTGGAACGACTACAGCGAAAACGACTATCTCGACGCGTTCGCGGCGACGAACGGGCGCCTCGACATCACACGCAACGACATCGCGTCGGGCACGTTGCGATTCGACCGGCTGCACGAGGACCGGGACGACCCGGACGACAGCGGCACGACCTCGATCGGCACGAGCGACCGGGGCAACCTGACCCGCTACTATCGCGGCCTGCTCGACACGCAGTATCGGCACAACTTCAACCGCATCTTCACGGTTGTCGGCGGCGGCGTGCAGCGCCTGCTCTACGACGACATCGGCGACCGCGAGAACAGCCGCCGGGACCGCTGGGAATATGGCGGGCGGGCGCGGCTCGGCTATCAGGTGTCGCCTCGCATCGGCACGTTCGTGCAGGGCAACTACAGCTGGCGCGAATATGACGAGGACCAGAACATCGACGGTGAGCTCCAGAAGCGCGACAACCACGGCTGGCGGGCCGCGCTCGGCACCACCGTCGACATCACCAGCATCGTGTTCGGCGAGGCGTCGTTCGGCTATTCGAAACGCTACTATGACGCCGACGGCCTCAACAACAGCGGCGGCTTCGGCGCCAACGGCAACATCACCTGGAACGTGACGCCGCTGACCTCGCTGATCTTCTCCGCCAGCAGCGAGGTCCTGGAATCCACCGTGACCTTCGAGGGCGACACCGCCGAGGGCAACCTGCAGAACCAGGTCGGCGTCGAGGTCCAGCACGAGCTGCTGCGCAACGTCCTGCTCAACGGCACCCTCGGCTACACCAGGGACGATTTCCAGGGCACGAGCCGTAACGACAACATTTATGCGGCGGGCTTCGGCGCTAGCTACCTGCTCAATCGCAACCTGTCACTGAACGCCAACTATACCTTCACGAAGCGCGATTCCGACGACGACACGGCCGAGTTCGACCGCAATATCGTGCTGGTGGGCTTTACTGTTCGGATGTGACGGTCCCGATCGGACCGCACCGGCTTGCCCGGCCCCCGGGCCGGCACTAAGGGGGAAGCCGCAGCCCGGGGTCGTACGGTGGGCGGCGTGCATGGCATGTGGGCGGAGATCGGGGATGCTCTTGGGGCGCTTGAGGAGTTGGATGGTGGCGATGGGTGTTGCCGCGCTGCTCGCGGCCTGTGCCGCGCCGTCCGGCCCGCCACCTGCGATGCCGACGCCTCCGGCGCCCGGCGCGAATACCGAGGAGCTCGTGAGCAGCTATCGGCTGGGCTCGGGCGACCGGGTCAAGATCACCGTGTTCCGCCACGAGGACCTCTCCGGCGAGTTCGCGCTCGACGGTGCCGGCAACTTCGCCATGCCGCTGATCGGCGAGGTGCAGGCCTATGGCCTGACCACCCGCGAGCTCGAGGCCCGGCTGCAGGACAAGCTCCAGGACGGCTACCTGGTCGACCCGCAGGTCTCGGTCGAGGTGCTGAACTACCGGCCGTTCTACATCCTGGGTGAGGTGAAGACGCCGGGGGCCTATCCCTATGTCAACGGGATGACGGTCCTGAACGCGGTGGCGCTGGCCGGCGGGTTCAGCTACCGCGCGAAGCAGAGCGACTTCCAGCTTCAGCGCGGCGGCAGCAACTCGGCGAGCACCGAGGTCCAGGGCGACGCCGCCCTGCTGCCCGGCGACATCGTGACCGTTCAGGAGCGCTTCTTCTAACGCGGAGGCGCTGGTGCTGCGGGACTGGCTACGCGCCTTCGAGGTCTACCTTGAGCCGCGCGTCGTCGTGGTCCTGCTGCTCGGCTTCGCGAGCGGGCTGCCGCTGCTGCTCACGCTCTCGACCTTGACCTTCTGGTTGGCCGAGGCGCGGGTCGATAAGGCGGCGATCGGCCTGTTCGCGCTGGTCGGCCTGCCGTATACCTGGAAATTCGTCTGGTCGCCGATTATCGACCGGGTGCCACTGCCAGGGTTCACGCGGGTTTTCGGCCGGAGGCGGGGCTGGCTGCTGTTCGTGCAGATCCTGCTCGTCCTCGCGATCCTGCGTCTCGGTGCCTCGGATCCACAGACCGATCTCGGCGGGATGGCGCTGTTCGCGGTGCTGGTGGCCTTCCTCTCGGCGAGCCAGGACATTGTGATCGACGCTTACCGGGTCGAGCTGCTCGAGGAGCGGCAGCAGGGAGCCGGAGCGGCGATGGTGGTGATCGGCTATCGGGTGGCGATGCTGCTGGCGGGCGCCGGCGCCCTGTTCATCGCCGAATATGCCGGCTGGTTCTGGGCCTATGCCGCAATGGCCGCCTGTCTCGGCGTGGGGATGGTTACCGTCCTGTTCGCGCCCGAGCCCGCTGCACCGGTGCAGACCGGTCGTGGGGGCAGTCCGGCGATCTGGCTGAAGGAGGCGGTGGTCGAGCCGCTCGCCGACTTCTTCCGCCGCAACGGCGCCGCCACCGCTTTGATGATCCTGCTGTTCATCATGCTCTACAAGCTGGGCGATGCGCTCCTCGGCACGATGACCAACCCGTTTTATGTCGAGCTCGGCTTCACCAAGCCCGAGGTCGCGACGCTCGTGAAAGGCTATGGGCTGGCGGCGACCCTGATTGGTGGCCTCCTGGGCGGCATGATCGTCAATCGCCGCGGAATTGTGCCCGCCTTGTGGATCTGCGGTATCGTCCAGTTGCTCTCGAACCTGGTCTTCGTCCTGCAGGCCTGGATCGGCCGCGACCTGACCATGCTGGCGGTCACCATCTCGGTCGAGAATCTCGCTGGCGGCATGGGGACGGCGGCGTTCGTCGCCTATCTCAGCTCGTTGTGCAATCTCAGCTACACGGCCACCCAATACGCCCTGCTGTCGTCCTTCATGGCGCAGGCGCGCACCACGCTCAGCGCCGGCGGCGGCTTCCTCGCCGACAACATGAGCTGGGTCGGGTTCTTCCTGACGACCGCGGCGGCGGCGGTGCCTGGCCTGCTGCTGCTCCTTCTGTTGCAGCGGCGCTTGGCCGGCGCTGCCCGCACCTCCACTGCACCGGCGTCGTTGGGGCTGGCATGAGGCGCCTCCCGCTGCTCGCACTGCTCTTGGTGTTGCTGCTCGCGCCGTCGGCAACCAAGGCCGCCGCGCCCTATCCGCTGGCGATCGGCACCGGCGGCGTCACCGGCATCTACTATCAGGTCGGGGCGGCACTCTGCCGGCTGCTGCGCGATCATCCGCCTGCGATGCCCATCGACTGCTCGACCGAGGGTACTGCGGGATCGGCCCGCAATGTCGAGCTGGTCGCGTCCGGCAAGCTGCCGCTCGGCCTCGCGCAGGGCGACACGCTCCACGACGCCGTGACGGGCAGCGGAGCCTTCGCGGGCGCGCCGCTCGCCGGCCGGTTGCGGGTGCTGTTCTCGCCCGTCATCGAGACCTTCCTCGTGCTGACCACGGCCGAGAACTGGATGCCGCGGATCTCCGAGCTGAAGGGCCGGCGGATCAACATCGGGCCGCCCGCATCGGGGAGCGAGATCACCTTCCGCCAGATCATGGCGGCCCGTGGCTGGTCGCCGACCGACTTCCTGGAGATCTCGAACATCCGGTCGTCGCTGCAGGCGCGGGCCTTGTGCCGGGGCCGGGTCGACGCGGTCGCATTCGTGGCGGCCAACCCGGTCCCGGTCATGCAGGAGGCGACGTTCGCCTGCGCCGCACGCCTCGTACCGCTCGACCAGGAGTTTACCCGCCTGATGACCGAGCGGTATGCCTATTATCTCCCCGCTGTCGTGCCAGCGGGACTCTACCCGAACAACGCCGATCCTACGCCCACGATCGGCGTGCGCGGCATCGTCATCGCCGGAACCGATCTGCCCGACGAGATCGCCTACGCCGTGACCAAGACCCTGTTTCGCCAGCTTCCGGAGTTCCGCACCCTGCATCTCGCCTTCGCCAAGGCCGACGCGACCGAGATGCTCGACCAATGCATGTTCGCGGAGGTTCATCCCGGTGCTGCGCGGTACTACCGTGAGGCTCGACTCCCGGTGCCGCGCCGCTGCCTGCCCTGATCGGCTAGGCTCCCCGTTGGTGCGCAGCCGCGAAGCGGGAGATCGGCGAGGTGGACATCAACGACGAATTCGACTGGAGTCGCGATTCGCATTCGGGCGAGTTCGCCTACCCGCTCGCTGACCGGGCGGCGCTGCGCGCGCACTATGTCGACCAGGGCTACGTCGTCGTACGCGGCGCCGTTCCGCGCGAGCTGTGCGCGCGCGCCCTGGCGGCGTTCGAGCGCGAGGTGAAGCCGAGCCGGGACTATTTCAAGCGCCACGCCTCGAGCGATTTCGAACGGCACGTGTTCACCGAGGCCGGGTTCATGAAATACCCGATCATGAACATCCAGGACCTGCCCGGCGACCGCTTCCGCGCATTCCGTGATGGTGGTCTGGAGATGCTGGCGCACCGCTCGGTTCGGGAGGTGACGACCAGCCTTCTCGGCGAGCCCGGTCGGATGATCCATACGATGTATTTCGACGGCAACCAGAAGACCTGGGCGCATCGGGACAGCCACTATATCGATTCGGAAGAGACCGGGCGCATGATCGGCGTCTGGATCGCCGCCGAGGACATCGATCCCGGCGCGGGCCGGTTCTACGTCTATGCGCGCAGCCACGTCACCCCGACCCCGACTGACCTGAAGCTCGACGAGCTCGATCCAAACGGCCCGGAGTACAAGCGCCGGATGGAGGAATTCGCCGGCGGATCCTCGCTGCGCCTGGTGGCACCCGCGCTCCGGCAGGGCGACATGATCCTGTGGTCGTCGCTCGCCATTCACGGCAGTTTGGAGACGACTCGGCCGGATTGTTCGCGCCGCTCCTTCACCGCGCACTATATCCCGTGCTCGCAGACCTATCTCTGGGGCCGGCGTGCCCGCGGCAGCGTGCAGGAGATCGTCGTCGACGAGGTGCCGGTGACCCTGCACGGCGACAGGCCGCTGGGCTCGTTCGGCGGCGCGCTCCGCGTCGGCGAGCGGGCGCTGATGAATCGCGCGCCGGGCATGTTCCGGGTCATCAAGTCGGCCAAGAACTCCCTGCTCGGCAAGCGCGCCCGCCCGTGACGCCGCGTCGCAGCAGCACGATGCGACATTGACGGCGAGAAAGCCCCTCGCCGGGGAGCCGCGGCGACCTTATACATCGGGCAATGGATCACGGCGCCGGGGCTTGGATTGGCCAGATCGCTCGAGCTGACTCCCGACGGCGGACGGATGTCCGGCAGTTGGTTCGGCCGCATGCTGGCCGAGCTGACCGGGTTTGCCGAGGACACGCAGGGCCGGGTGCGGCTGCACACGGTCTCGCTGATCCGTTGGGTGGCCGTCATCGGTCAGCTGTTCACGATCCTGTTCGTTCATTTTTCCTTGGGCATCGCTCTGCCGGTGGCCGCCTTGCTGCCGGCCGTGATCCTCAGCGCGTTGGTCAATCTCCTGCTCTCGCTCGGCCTCAAGGCCACCACGCGTCTGCCCGAGCGGAGCGCGGCGGCGCTGTTCGCGTTCGACATCCTGCAGCTCGCCTACCTGCTGGCCTTGACCGGCGGGGTGCAGAACCCGTTCGCGGTACTGCTGCTCGTACCTCTGGCGCTGGCGGCGGTGACGCTCGACGTTCGCTCGACCGTGGGCGTGACCGTGCTCACGCTGATCTGCGTCGCCGCACTCGCCGTGGGTTCGGGGCCGCTGCCCTGGCGCGAGGGCGGGCTGACCCTGCCGGCGCTCTACCGCGTCGGCGGCTGGGCCGCGCTGAGCCTGGCCATCATGCTCATCGCGGTGTTCGCCTGGAGTGTGGCTGAGGAGGCGCGCCAGCGGGCCGAAGCGCTCACGGCGACGCAGCTGGCTTTGGCGCGCGAGCAGGAGCTGTCGGCCCTGGGCGGCCAGTCGGCCGCCGTAGCGCACCTGCTCGGCACGCCGCTCGCGACCATCAGCGTGATCGCCAAGGAGATGGTCCGCGAGCTGCCGGACGGCAGTCCGCTCGCCGAGGACGCACGCGATCTCATGGCTCAGGCGCTGCGATGCCGGGAGCTGCTTGCGGGTCTCGGCAAGCGTGCCGACGACGACGGCCATCGCAGCTTCACGCGAGCGCCGTTCACCAGCCTTCTCGACCATATCGCCGGCGAGTTCGCGCGGCCCGGCGTCGCCGTGCGCGTCGACCTGCTCGCCACCGATGGTACCGACGAGCCCGAGGTCGCGCTGACTCCCGAGCTTCGCCATTCTCTCGCCAATCTGATCGACAACGCCATCCAGTTCGCTCGCACGGAAGTGCTCATCACGCTCCGGCCGACCAAGTCCGGCCTCACATTGATCATCGAGGATGACGGGCCGGGCTTCTCGGCCGAGGTGCTGGACTGGCTGGGCGAGCCCTTCCTGTCGACGCGGCGGGAACAGGGTGGCCTCGGCCTGGGTATCTTCATTGCGAACACCCTGCTTGCTCGGACCGGTGCCAGAGTTCATTTCGACAACATCAGCGAGGGCGCTCGTGTGACCGTGAGCTGGCCGGCGCACCACCTCGCGCGCGCCTTCGGGGAGCTGAACCGCGATGCAAGACGCCAGTGACGCCACGACGGTCGCGCCGTCGCCGATCCTCGAGCGCCCGGGCGGCGAGGCGCCGATCCTGATTCTCGTCGATGACGACGCGCCGCTGCGCCGCAGCCTGCAACGGGCGCTCGAGCGACGCGGCTTCATGGTCTACGCGGCGGACAGCCTGAAGGCGGGCATCAATCTCGCACACAGCGTGAAGCCGGAATATGCCGTCATTGACCTCAGGCTCGAGGATGGCAGCGGCATCGAGCTGGTGCGCCGGCTGCGCGAGCTGCATCCCAAGGTGCGGGTGGTGATCCTCACCGGTTACGGCAACATCGCCACCGCCGTCGCCGCGGTGAAGGCCGGTGCGGTCGACTATCTGGCCAAACCCGCCGACGCCGACGACGTGATCAACGCGCTGCTGGCGACCGGATCCACTCTGCCGCCGCCGCCGCACAATCCGATGTCGGCCGACCGGGTGCGCTGGGAACACATCCAGCGCGTGTTCGAGCAATGCAATCGCAACGTCTCGGAGACGGCGCGTCGATTGAACATGCACCGGCGGACATTGCAGCGCATTCTGAACAAGCGGGCACCGCGCGAGTAGCGGCACCACAGCGGCCTCACCGCAGGCAGGAGAGGGGGGACGTCCGGGTGATCAACGAACCAGCGAATGTCGGGCAGGTGCGGGCCGGCGCGGTCGGCCGCAAGGCGCTGCTCGTCGACGACGACGCGCCGCTGCGCAAGAATCTTCTGCGCGCGTTGGAGCGTGACGGCTTCGAGGTTGTCACCGCGGCGAGCCTGAAGGAGGCCTACGAGGCGGTCGCCGACTTCACGCCCGAATTCGCCGTACTCGACCTGAACCTGCAGGACGGCTACGGCATGGAGCTGGTCAGCCATCTGCAGGAACTCAGGCCAGGCGTCCGAATCGTCATCCTGACGGGCTATGACAGCATTGCCTCCAGCCTCGTGGCGCTGAAGGCCGGGGTCGTCGGCTATCTCGCCAAGCCCGTCAAGGCGGAGCAGGTCGTGGCTTCGCTGCTCGGGCAGGACGAGGGGGCGGAGGAGCCGGCCGAACGTCCGATGTCGGCCGATCGCGTGCGTTGGGAGCACATCCAGCGCGTGTTCGAGCAGTGCAACCGCAATGTCTCGGAGACGGCTCGCCGGCTGAACATGCACCGCCGCACCCTGCAGCGGATCCTGTCCAAGCGCGCGCCGCGTCCCTGAACGGCCGCCGGGTCAGTTGCGCCCGGCCAGCGTCTCGAACATGACGAGGCAGCCCCGCCGCGAACTGCCCGAGGTGCCGTTCGCCAGGGCCAGGGTGGTCGCCTGCGAGGTTCTCACCTTGCCGGGTGAGACATAGGTGGCGCTGACCGCACCCCGCGCCAGCCTGCCGTCGCTGAGCCCCGCCCACATCTCCTTCAGGTTCTGGCCGCGCAGGATCATGATGTTGTCCAGTCGCTGACCGACGGTCGCACGCGGATCGAGATTTAGCCACAGCGCGAAGGAGCGGTTGAGCTGCCGGATCTGGCGGTCGGAATCGAGAATGAGGCACGGCAGTGGGCAGGCCTCGAGCACGTGGACGAGATCCTGCGTGTTCCCCGCCAGGGAGAGCCGCTCGAGCTCCCGCTGCATGGTCTGGTTGCGCAGACGTGCGTGCGATAGCGCGAAGGTCCTCAAGGTCGAGGCGAGATTGGTCCGCTCGGGAGTGGCCTCGGCCACCTCGTTGACCAGGGTCGAGAGGCGGATCCCTCGCTCCTCGGCCACGTCCTTGAGATAGGACCAGAACTCCTTCTCGAGCTTGATCGAGGTGCGGACTTCGCCGATGCGCATGGTCTTGCGGATCATGCCATCGGCCTTTCCGGCAGGTTCGGCCACATGCGGATCACGTTGGAATCTCGCCGCAAAGTTTCATGTCGCGGCTGCAATAAACCACTTACAAGTTTCATCTTGGTTAATGCGGTCGCCGTCGACGGCAACCTTGTCCCCCGCTCACGAGAATTCTGGCCTTCTAGCACCTTGTGACGACACGAAGCGCGCCAAACCGTGAGCCGCGAGCGTCGTGCGACGCGCGCACGTGACGCAGAGGGCTGTTTCCGCCATGCATGGCCGTCGCATTGCCGCCTGTTCGGGCAGGGGTTAGAGAGAGCGCCACCTCACAGACGCCCGCAGGAGGAACGAACCGGGATGGCTCGCAGCAAGATCGCGCTCATCGGTGCCGGCCAGATCGGCGGCACCCTGGCATTGCTCGCCGCGCAGAAGGAGCTGGGCGACGTCGTCCTGTTCGACATCGCGGAGGGCATGCCGGCCGGTAAGGCGCTCGACCTTGCCGAGTCCTCGCCCGTGGAGGGCTTCAACGCGGCTCTCGCCGGCGGCAGCGACTATGCGGCGATCGAAGGAGCCGATGTGGTGATCGTCACCGCCGGCATCCCGCGCAAGCCGGGAATGAGCCGCGACGATCTGATCTCGACCAACGCCAACGTGATCAGGAGCGTCGGCGAGAACATCAAGAACTACGCGCCCGACGCCTTCGTCATCGTGATCACCAATCCGCTCGATGCGATGGTCTGGGCGATGCAGAAGGTCACCGGCCTCGACCCGAAGAAGGTGGTCGGGATGGCCGGCGTGCTCGACAGCGCCCGCTTCCGCTACTTCCTGGCCGAGGAATTCAAGGTCTCGGTCGAGGATGTCACGGCGTTCGTCCTGGGTGGACACGGCGACACCATGGTTCCGCTGGTGCGCTATTCGACCGTGGCCGGCATCCCGCTGCCGGACCTCGTCAAATTGGGCTGGACCACGCAGGCGAAGCTCGACGCGATCGTCCAGCGCACCCGCGACGGCGGAGCGGAGATCGTGGCGCTCCTCAAGACGGGCTCGGCCTTCTATGCGCCGGCCGCCTCGGCGATCCAGATGGCCGAGAGCTACCTCAAGGATCAGCGCCGGCTGCTGCCCTGCGCCGCTCACCTGACCGGCGAGTATGGCGTGAACGACCTCTATGTCGGCGTGCCGACCATCATCGGCCGAGGCGGGGTCGAGAAGGTGGTCGAGATCGCGCTCACGGCCGAGGAGCAGGCGATGTTCGACAAGTCCGTGACCGCCGTGAAGTCGCTCTGCGACGCCGTCAAGCTCTAGAGGCGCGCCCATGAACATCCACGAGTACCAAGCGAAGGCGCTGCTCAAGGAGTATGGCGTGACCGTGCTGCGTGGACAGGTCGCCTACACGCCCGAGGAGGCCGAGCAGGCCGCCCGCGCGCTCGGCGGCCCGATCTGGGTGGTCAAGGCGCAGATCCACGCCGGGGGGCGCGGCAAGGGCGGTGGCGTCAAGCTCGCCAAGTCGATCGAGGAGGTGCGTCAGCGCGCCAACGACATGCTCGGCATGACGCTGATCACCCACCAGACCGGCCCGCAGGGCCGCACGGTCAAGCGCGTCTACATCGAGGACGGCTGCAACATCGCCCGCGAGCTTTATCTGGGCGCGGTGCTCGACCGGACCACCTCGCGCATCACCTTCATGGCCTCGACCGACGGCGGGGTCGAGATCGAGGAGGTCGCGGCCAAGCACCCCGAGAGGATCATCAAGGTCGCGATCGACCCGGTGACCGGCTTCATGCCGTTCCATGGCCGCGAGCTCGCCTTCGGTCTCGGCCTGAAGGGCAAGGAGGTCGGCAAGGCGGTCGCGTTCATGAAAGGTCTCTACGAGTGCGTCATCGACCGCGACGCCTCGCTGGTCGAGATCAATCCGCTCGTGGTGACCGCTGACGGCGATCTCGTGGCGCTCGACGCCAAGATGAACTTCGACAGTAACGCCCTGTACCGCCAATCGAAGGTGCTCGAGCTGCGAGACCTGGACGAGGAGGACCCGCACGAGATCGAGGCCAGCCGGCACGAGCTCAATTACATCAAGCTCGACGGCAACATCGCCTGCATGGTCAATGGCGCCGGGTTGGCCATGGCGACCATGGACATCATCAAGCTGTGCGGCGGCGAGCCGGCCAACTTCCTCGACGTCGGCGGCGGCGCCACCAAGGAGCGGGTGACCGCAGCCTTCAAGCTTCTGCTGTCCGACCCAAAGGTCGAGGGCGTGCTGGTCAACATCTTCGGCGGCATCATGCGCTGCGACGTGATCGCCGAGGGCGTCGTGGCGGCTGCGCGCGAGGTGAACCTGAACGTGCCGCTCGTGGTCCGGCTGGAGGGCACCAACGTCGATCTCGGCAAGCAGATCATGCGGGATTCCGGCCTGCCGATCATCCCGGCCGACGATCTTGCCGACGCCGCCGAAAAGGTGGTCCAAGCCGTGCGGGAGGCAGCCTGATGTCCGTCCTGATCGACAGCAACACCAAGGTCATCTGCCAGGGTTTCACCGGCGCGCAGGGGACCTTCCACTCGGAGCAGGCGATCGCCTACGGCACCAGAATGGTCGGCGGCGTCACCCCGGGCAAAGGCGGCGAGAGCCATCTGGGCCTGCCGGTGTTCGACACCGTGCTGGCCGCACGCCACGCCACCGATTGCGACGCCTCGGTGATCTACGTGCCGGCAGCCTTCGCCGCCGACGCGATTCTCGAGGCGATCGAGGCCGAGGTTCCGCTGATCGTCTGCATCACCGAAGGCATCCCGGTGATGGACATGGTCAAGGTCAAGCGGGCGCTGACCGGCTCCAAGTCGCGCCTGGTCGGCCCCAACTGCCCGGGCGTGATCACCCCGGGCCAGTGCAAGATCGGCATCATGCCCGGCCACATCCACCTGCCCGGCAAGATCGGCGTGGTATCGCGCTCGGGCACGCTGACCTACGAGGCGGTCGCCCAGACGACGCGGCCCGGCCTCGGCCAGTCGACCTGCGTCGGCATTGGCGGCGATCCCGTCAAAGGCGTCGAGTTCATCGACGCGCTCGAGATGTTCATCGCCGACCCGCAGACCGAAGGCGTGATCATGATCGGCGAGATCGGCGGCTCGGCCGAGGAGGACGCGGCGGCATTCTGGAAGGCTTCGGGCTGCACCAAGCCGATCGTCGGCTTCATCGCCGGTCGCACGGCTCCTCCGGGGCGCCGTATGGGCCACGCCGGGGCGATCATCTCCGGCGGCAAGGGCGGAGCGGAGGAAAAGCTCGAGGCAATGCGCTCGGCGGGTATTCGCATCGCGAAAAGCCCGGCCCATATCGGTGAGGCGATGGTCGAGGCGATGTCCGGACGGTAGGCGTCGCAGCGGCTTGATGGGCGGCTGGCTCGCCCGGCGGTAACGACCCGGGCAGGGGGCAGGACATGGCGAAGCGACGCGAGCTCGAGCAGACCTCGTTCCTCTATGGCGGCAACAGCTCCTTCATCGAGGAGCTCTACGCCCGCTATCTCGCCAATCCGGCCGAGGTGGATCCGAGCTGGCGAGCCTATTTCGACGAGCTCGAGCCCGAGAACCGGGCCCTGTTCGAGCGTGCCCGCGCGGCGCTCAAGCCGCAGCCGCCACATCTGCGCCTGGTCCAGCCCGCGGCGGCCTCGACCCCGACCGGCGACCTCGACGAGACCGCCACCAAGACGCTGATCCGCGACCATCTGCGCGTGATCATGCTGATCCGTGCCTATCGCGTGCGCGGCCATCTGATCGCCAAGCTCGACCCGCTCGGCCTCACCCACAACGCGTACCATCCCGAGCTCGACTATCGCTCCTACGGCTTCACCGACGACGACCTCGACCGGGAGTTCTACCTCGACTACGTGCTCGGACTCGAGAAGGCCACGCTGCGGCAGATCATGGACGTGCTGCGCAAGACCTACAGCGGCACGGTCGGCATCGAGTTCATGCACATCCAGGACCCCGAGCAGAAGGCCTGGATTCAGGCCCGCATCGAGGGCACGGGCGGCATCTTCTCTTCCTCGGCCGAGGACAAGCGCGAGATCCTCGAGCAGCTCACCGAGACCGAGGGCTTCGAGCAGTTCCTGCACGTCAAGTTCCCGGGCACCAAGCGGTTCGGCCTGGACGGTGGCGAGAGCACCATTCCGGCGCTCGAGACGATCATCCGCACCGCCGCCGAGCTCGGCGGCGAGGAGATCGTCATCGGCATGCCGCATCGCGGCCGCCTCAACGTGCTCGCCAACGTGATGGGCAAACCCTACGCTGCGATCCTGTCCGAGTTCCAGGGCCAGGCCGCTGTCGACGAGGTGCTCGGCTCCGGCGACGTGAAGTACCATCTCGGCACCTCGACCGACCGGGCCCTGCCCAACGGCAGGCACATCCATCTCTCGCTCACGGCCAATCCCTCGCATCTCGAGGCGGTGAACCCCGTGGTTATGGGCAAGGTCCGCGCCAAGCAGACCCAGAGGGGCGACACCGAGCGCACGCGCATCCTGGCGATCCTGATGCACGGCGATGCCGCGTTCATCGGCCAGGGCGTGGTGCACGAATGCCTGGAGATGATGGACCTCAAGGGCTATCGGATCGGCGGCACCATCCACGTCATCGTCAACAACCAGATCGGCTTCACCACGAGCCCGGCCTATTCGCGCAGCTCGCCCTACCCCTCGGACGTCGCGCGAGGCGTGCAGTGCCCGGTGTTCCACGTCAACGGCGACGACCCCGTAGCGGTGACCCACGTCGCGCGACTCGCCACCGAGTTCCGCCAGAAGTTCAAGATCGACGTGGTCATCGACCTGTGGTGCTACCGGCGGCACGGCCACAACGAGGGCGACGAGCCGGGCTTCACCCAGCCCTTGATGTACAAGAAGATCGCCGAGCATCCCTCGGTCCGGCAGTCCTATGCGCGCCGGCTCGAGGAGGACAAGGTGACCAAGCCGGGCGAGGCCCAGGCGCTCTACGACGGCTTCATCCAGCAGCTCGAGGCCGCGCACGAGACCTCCAAGAACTACAAGGCCAACAAGGCGGACTGGCTCGAGGGCGCCTGGACCGGCCTGCGCGCGGCGCCCAACGAGTACCAGCGCGGCGACACCGCCGCCGCCACCGACATGCTGCGCGAGCTCGGCCTCAAGATGACCGAGCTGCCGCCGTCCTTGAACGTCCATCCCCGCCTTCGCCGGGTGATCCAGCAGCGGCGCAAGGCGATCGAGGACGGGGTCGGCATCGATTGGGCGACGGCCGAACATCTCGCCTTCGCCTCGCTGCTGGTCGAGGGCTTTCCGGTGCGCCTGTCCGGCGAGGATGTCGGCCGCGGCACCTTCAGCCAGCGGCACGCGGTCATCTACGACCAGATGAGCGAGGAGAAATACGTTCCGCTGCAGCATCTGCGGGCCAAGCAGGCGGGCATCGAGGTCATCGACAGCAGCCTGTCCGAGGAGGGCGTGCTCGGCTTCGAATACGGCTACAGCCTCGCCGACCCCAACTGCCTCACCATTTGGGAGGCGCAGTTCGGCGACTTCGCCAACGGCGCCCAGGTCTACTATGACCAGTTCATCAGCTCGGGCGAGAGCAAATGGCTGCGGCTGTCCGGCCTGGTCAACCTGCTGCCGCACGGCTACGAGGGGCAGGGGCCGGAGCACAGCTCCGCACGGCTCGAGCGTTTCCTCCAGCTCTATGCCGAGAACAACATCCAGGTCGTGGTGCCGAGCACGCCGGCCAGCTATTTCCACGCGCTGCGCCGCCAGCTTCATCGCGAGTTCAGGAAGCCCCTGATCGTGATGACGCCGAAGTCGCTCCTGCGTCACAAGCGCTGTGTCAGCACGCTCGAGGAGCTGTCGCCGGGTTCGAGCTTTCACCGGGTCTTATGGGAGACGCCGCCGGGCGAGGCCGACCAGGCCATCGAGCGCGTCATCCTCTGCTCGGGCAAGGTCTATTACGACCTGTTGCAGGGGCGCGAGGACCGTTGGCTCGAGGGCAAGGTCGCGATCATCCGGCTCGAGGAGCTCGCCCCGTTCCCGGAGGAGGTGCTCGAGACCGAGCTGCGCCGCTATCCCAAGACGGCGCGCTATGTCTGGTGCCAGGAGGAGCCGCGCAACATGGGCGCCTGGT